>CAKPOC010000014.1 GCA_934169535.1 uncultured Clostridia bacterium
ACATTCCATAATGTTGATAAAAATCCTCTTTGTGATTTTTCAACATTTTCAAGAGATAATCTTGATGAAATCCAAGGCGCACTTCCTGTGTAGAAATACCATCTTGTAGCATCTGCTCCTGCTGTATCTAAAAGAACTAATGGATCTACACCATTTTTCTTAGATTTAGACATTTTTTGACCTTTTCCATCTAAAACATGTCCTAAAACGATACAATTTTCAAATGGAGTTCTTCCAAATAGTGCTGTTCCTAAAGCAGTTAGTGTATAGAACCAGCCCCTTGTTTGGTCAATTGCCTCAGATATGAACTGTGCTGGGAAATTGTTTTTAAACATTTCTTCATTTTCAAATGGATAATGCCATTGTGCAAAAGGCATTGAACCAGAATCGAACCAGCAATCTATAACTTCTTTTGCTCTTGTCATTTCTTTTCCACAATCAGGGCATCTTAATTTTACTGCATCGATATATGGTTTATGAAGTTCTATATCTTCTGGAACATCAATTCCTTTTTGTTTTAGTTCTTCAATTGAACCTATACACTCCCTATGACCACACTCGCAAGTCCATATTGGAAGTGGAGTTCCCCAATAACGGTCTCTTGAAATTCCCCAATCAATTACATTTTCTAGGAATTTTCCAAATCTTCCTGTTTTTATTGTTTCTGGATACCAGTTTACTTTACTATTGTTTTCAACTAATTCATCTCTTAATTTGCTCATTGCAACAAACCAACTGTCTTTTGGATAATATAGAAGTGGTGTGTCACATCTCCAGCAATGTGGATATGAGTGTATATGTTTTTCTTTGCTAAATAATTTGTTTCTTTCCTTTAACCATTTGCAAATATCTTCGTTGCAATCTCTTACAAATCTGCCCTTCCAAGGCTCTACCTCATCTACAAATTTACCAGATTTATCAACTAAATTTACAAATGCAATTTTATTTTGCTGACAAACTAAACTATCATCTGTACCATAAGCAGGCGCAATATGAACAATTCCAGTTCCTTCATCAAGAGTTACATAGTCACCATGAATTACAACATAAGCTTTTCCTTCAACTTTTGCAAAAGGCATTAAAGGCTCATATTTTGTTCCAAGAAGTTCTTCTCCTTTGTATTCTTTTAATATTTTATATTCTTTGTCTTTTAGAACTTTTTCGACTAAATTTTTAGCAAGAACTAATACTTCGTATTTAGGTTCTTCTTCAGTTCCAACATTTACTCTAACATCTACATAGTCATATTTTTTGTTTACACAAAGAGCTAAGTTTGATGGAAGTGTCCATGGAGTTGTTGTCCATGCTAAAATATATTTGTCTTCTCCTACTACTTTAAATTTTGCAGTTGCAGTTAAATCATTTACATCTTTATATCCTTGTGCAACTTCATGTGAAGAAAGTGCCGTTCCACATCTTGGACAATATGGCATAACTTTATGTCCTTGATATAAAAGACCTTTGTTCCATAATTCTTTTAAAGCCCACCATACAGACTCTATATATTTATTGTCATATGTAATGTATGGATTTTTCATGTCTACCCAAAATCCGACTTTATTTGTCATTTCTTCCCAAATATGAACATACTTGAAAACGCTTTCTTTACACTCTTTTACAAAGTTTTCAACTCCATAGTCTTCAATTTGCTCTTTTCCAGAAATGCCAAGTTTTTTCTCTATTTCAAGTTCAACAGGAAGTCCATGAGTATCCCATCCAGCCTTTCTTATAACCCTGTAGCCTTTCATTACTTTGTATCTTGGAATTATATCCTTTATAACACGAGTTAAAATATGTCCTGCATGAGGCATTCCATTTGCTGTTGGAGGGCCATCATAAAAAGTAAAATATCTTTTTCCTTTATTCATATCAAAATTCTTTTGTATGATGTCTTTTTCCTTCCAGACTTCGGCAACTTGATGTTCCATACCAACAAAGCCATCTTTTCCAAGTTCAACTTTTTTGTACATTTTATTTTCCCCTTTCTTTTATTAAAATCCATCAAAAATACCCTAACGCATAGCATTTTGCTACACATTAGGGCGAATTATTATCCGTGGTACCACCTAATTTAAAAGCCTTTTAAAGCTTTTCTCTTAATTTACTATTAACGCAAGTTTATACGGCTTACACTACTTTTATTTTCGCATAAGCAACTCGAAGGTGATGGTAAATAATTAGTTTCTTGCAGGTATTTCAGCTAAGCTACCCGCTCTCTGTAAAGGCTTACAATTATTTATCGTGTCCTTGTCATAGTTTTTTATATCAAATTTATGTTAATAATTTATCACATTTTTTTTCTAAATGCAATAGTTTTCAATATTATTTTAATAATTTTTGTAACATTTTGCTTCTAAAATTGGTTACTTTCAAGTTTTGGTTGACTATTCCCGTCATTAAGGATATAATATTTTTGAAAGGATTCAATGATGAACAGACAAAATATTATTAATATGTTATATAAAAAGGCTGAAAAAAAATATTTTAATCTTTCTTTGCCAAACAAATATGAAAAGCTTTTTTATGCGAAGCAAAAAAATGAGGATGATTACCTTAAATTGTTTAACTTAATAAAACAACTTCCACCTCAATCTCATGATACTCTATTTAAAGCTCTTGATGACTATCTTATGTCTCAAAGTCTTCTTAGCAGCTATGAGAACGAATATTTTTATAAAACTGGTTTTAAAGATTCTATTGCGGAAAATAAAAGAAGACAAAAAAATAAACAATAAGTTTTACTTAATTGTTATACATTGAATTTATGAGTTAAATTTATCGGCAGATACACCTAGCACCTTTGCAAATGCAAATAATTCAAAATCTTGAACTAATCTATCGTTATTTTCGATTTTAGAAATTTCCTTTGCGGAAAGCTCAATTCCTTCTAATTGAACTTTTTCAGCTAACCTTTGTTGAGAAAAACCTTTTTCTAATCTAAGTTTTCTTAACATTGTACCTGAAATATTTTTAGAATTATAATATTTACTGATTTTCATATGTCCACCTACTTTATAATATTGGTTTTAATTTTACTATTATTTTAAAGTTTTCTGTCTTTAATGACGAGATTGATTAGTTTTTTTGTCGAAAAATGTAAACTTAACTTTATAATAATATAATATTATAATGTAAAAATATTTTAATAGTATACTATAGTAAACTAAATTAATTTCATTATTTCAAATAAAAAGAAAAAACTATTGGCAAAATATTTTTATATACTTTGTCAACAGTCTGAAAAAAGTGTAATATTAACTATTACACTTTTTAGATTTGCTATTTTTATAACTAAAATTTAATTTTTTCTGCTATCCAGTTATTTAAATTACTTATTTCTAGTCTTACTTGTTCCATTGTATCTCTATCTCTTATTGTTACTTTATTATCTTCTAATGTATCAAAATCTATAGTTACACAATATGGAGTTCCAATTTCATCTTCACGTCTGTAACGTTTTCCAATACTTCCTGCCTCATCATAATCACACATAAAACTTTCTGAAAGCATTTCATATACTTGAGTGGCTTTTTCAGATAATTTTTTAGATAATGGTAAAACTGCAACTTTATATGGGGCTAACGCTGGATGCAAGTGCATTACAACTCTTGAATCTCCATTTTCTAACTCTTGTTCTTCATAGCTATTGCATAAAAATGCAAGTGTTACTCTGTCGCAACCTAATGATGGTTCTATTACATATGGTACATATTTTTCGTTTGTTTCTGGGTCTTGATATGATAGGTCTTGCTTTGAATGTTCTATATGTCTTGATAAATCATAATCAGTTCTATCTGCAATTCCCCATAATTCTCCCCAACCAAATGGAAACTTAAATTCAATATCTGTTGTTGCCTTGCTATAAAATACTAATTCTTCTTTACTATGATCACGAAGACGTATATTTTCTTCTGTCATTCCTAAAGATAATAAGAATTTCTTGCAATATTCTCTCCAAAAATCAAACCACTCTAAATCTGTGTTTGGCTTGCAGAAAAACTCTAGTTCCATTTGCTCAAACTCACGCGTTCTAAAAGTAAAGTTTCCTGGTGTTATTTCATTTCTGAAAGCTTTTCCTATTTGGGCAATTCCAAATGGTAATTTTTTTCTTGTAGTTCTTGCTACATTTTTAAAGTTTACAAATATTCCTTGTGCAGTTTCAGGTCTTAAATATATTTGTGAAGTGGTATCTTCTGTAACACCCTGGAATGTTTTAAACATTAAATTAAACTTTCTAATTCCTGTGAAATTTTCCTTTCCGCAATTAGGACATGCAATATGATGTTCTTTCATGTAGTTAATCATTTTTTCATCAGTCCAACCATCAACTATTTCTTCGCAGTTGTGTTCGTGCATCCATTCTTCTATTAATTTATCTGCTCTGTGTCTTGTTTTGCACTCTTTGCAATCAATTAACGGATCACTAAAACCTGCAACGTGTCCTGTTGCTACCCAAGTTTCTGGATTCATAAATATAGCAGCATCTAACCCTACATTATATTTGCATTCTTGTATGAATTTTTTTCTCCATGCGCTTTTTACATTATTTTTTAATTCTGTTCCAAGTGGGCCATAATCCCAAGTATTTGCAAGTCCTCCATATATTTCTGAACCTGGATATATAAAACCTCTATTTTTGCATAGGGCTACTATTTTTTCCATGCTTTCAACCATTATTTTCTCCTCCTAAAATCTCTTTAATACAGCATATATTTTATATTTTTTATCCTTATATGTCAACAGTATTTGTGTTTTTTATGTTACCTTTTGCTATTATGTGCACTTATTTTATCTCTATTTTTCTTTCTTTTGCCTGTATACAGGGCTGTGGAAAGTGTGGATAACATTGTGGATAACCATTATGTAAAACGTTTTATATAGGCATTGGTTCTTGAGCTAAAAAACAAATTACTGCAATTATTATTAATATTTGTAATATTAAAATAACCGGCAAACCGCACATAGAACTTAGGTTTCTGGGTTTTATGCCTAAACATATACATTCCTATTATAGAACCAATACTTCCTCCAATAAGTGCAATTATTAAAAGTGTGCTTTCTTTAATTCTCCAACTTCCTCTTTCTGCCTTTTTCTTGTCTATAAGCATTGACAAAAATCCTATTACATTAATTAAAATAAAATAAATAATTATATTTTGAACATTAAATAAATCCATTTTTCATTTCCTCTATAAAATTTTATATAGTACAAAGACTTTTTATTAAAGCCTTATACTCTAAGCAAACAAACTCATTTGATTGCTTTGGCTCATTCCCTTTAAGCATCCTACATTTTGAAGCATTTCTATTGTCGACTTTCCAAGTTTTGCACGTATTTTTAAATCATCTATAGACATAAATTCGCCATCTTTTCGTGCTTCCTGTATACTTTGAGCGGCTACTGTTCCAAGCCCTGGTATACTGTTTAGCGGTGGTCTTATTCCTTCGGGTAAAATTCTAAATTTTGTAGCATCTGATTCATATAAATCTATTGGCACAAAATTTATTCCTCTTTCATACATCTCTAAAACTATTTCACAAACTGAATATGTATCTTGGTCTTTTTTAGTTGCAGCTTTTCCTAAAAGATCAATTTCTTTCATTTTGTTTTTTACTCTTTCTTTTCCTTGACACATTATATCACTATCAAAAGCATCTGCTCTTATTGAAAAATATGCCGCATAATATGCTTTAGGAATATGAACTTTAAACCATGCTATTCTAAATGCGTTTGTTACATATGCTGCAGCATGCGCTTTAGGGAACATGTATTTTATTTTTTTACAAGAACCAATATACCATTCTGGAATATTGTATTCTCTCATTGTGGCTTCATGTTTTGCCCAGCCTTCAGGGTCTTTTGCAGGTTTTCCTTTACGTACAAATTCCATTATTTTGAATGCTTTTTGTGGTGGTAATCCCTGTTTTATTAAGTAAATCATAATATCATCTCTAGTACATATTGCTTGGTCTAACTTTATTGTTCCTTCTGCAATTAACGATTGAGCATTATTTAGCCATACGTCTGTACCATGCGATAACCCAGAAATACGAATTAATTCCTCAAACGTTTTTGGTTTTGTGTCAACTAACATTCCTCTTACAAATTTTGTTCCAAACTCTGGCACTCCAAAACTTCCAACTTCACTTTTTATTTGTTCTGGTGTTACTCCTAATGCTTTTGTTGAACTAAAAATCGACATTGTTTCTTTATCATCTAGTGGAACTTTTGTTGGATCTTGTCCTGTTATATCAAATAACATTCTTATCATTGTAGGATCATCATGCCCTAGAATATCTAGTTTTAATAAGTTTTGATCTATTGAGTGATAATCAAAATGTGTTGTTATTATGTCTGAGTTTGGATCATCTGCTGGATGTTGTACTGGGGTAAATTCGTAAATTTCCCTTCCTTTTGGAACAACTATAATTCCTCCTGGGTGCTGTCCTGTAGTTCTTTTTATTCCTGTGCAGCCTTGGGCAATTCTAATTACTTCAGAATTATTGATTGGTATTCCTCTTTCTTCATTATATTTTCTAACATATCCCATAGCAGTTTTTCCCGCAATAGTACCAACTGTTCCTGCTTTAAATGTAGTACCTTTTCCAAAAATTACTTCCGTATATTTATGTGCTTTTGCTTGGTACTCACCTGAAAAGTTTAAGTCTATATCAGGCTCTTTATCTCCATTAAACCCTAAGAAAGTTTCAAACGGAATGTCTATACCATCTTTTTTTAATTTGTGGCCACATTTAGGGCAAATTTTATCTGGCAAATCGAATCCATTTTTGTAGCCATAATCCGTAAAATCAGAATATTTACAATGTGGACATCTATAATGTGGTGGAAGTGAATTTACCTCTGTAATACCTGTCATATTGGCAACAAATGATGACCCAACAGATCCTCTAGAGCCTACTATATAGCCATCTTCATTTGATTTCCACACAAGTTTTTGAGCTATAATATACATAACTGAGAATCCATTTTTTATAATAGATGTAAGCTCTTTATCAAGCCTCTCTTCTACAATTTGTGGCAATGGATCTCCATATAATTCATGAGCTTTTTTGTAAGCAATGTCTTTTATTGTTTTTTCGCAATCGTTTATATATGGTGGGCATTTTTCTGGTGAAATTGGGCTTATTTGTTCACACATATCTGCTACTTTGTTTGTATTTGTTACAACTACTTCGTAGGCTTTTTCTTTGCCTAAATAACTAAATTCTTCTAGCATCTCTTCTGTAGTTCTTAAATACAATGGCGCCTGCAAATCACAATCTGCATAGCCTTGCCCTGCTTCCAAAATACGTCTGTAAATTTCATCTTCTGGATCCATAAAATGCACGTCGCAAGTTGCAACTACTAGCTTATCTAGCTTTTCGCCAAGCTTTACAATTTTTCTATTTATGTCCTGCAAAGCTTCTACATTTGGTACGACTCCGTTTCTTACTAGAAACATATTATTCCCTGTTGGCTGTATTTCTAAGTAATCATAATCCCTTGCTATCGCTTCTATTTCGTCGTCATCTTTTCCATTTTCAATTGCTTGGTATAGTTCTCCTGCTTCGCAAGCACTTCCCATTATTAAACCTTCTGAATATTTTTTATAAATCGATTTTAATATTAGTGGTTTTTTATAGAAATAGTTTAAATGTGAAATTGATATTAGTTTGTATAAGTTTTTAAGTCCTACATAATCTTTTGCAAGAATTATTGCATGGAAGCTTTTTAACTTTTTGTAGTTTACTTTTCCTCCTATTTTTTCGCTTATCTGGTCGATTGTTTCTACCTTTTTTTCATCTAACATTTCAAGCATTTTTTTGAACACTTTTACAGTTGTATCAACATCATCTAAAGCTCTATGAGCAACTAATACTTCTATTCCTAAATTTTCTGCAATTATTCCTAATTTATATTTTTTAAAATCTGGAAATAATTCTTTTGCAAGCCTTAATGTATCTAAATATGTATTGTCAAAGCTATAACCTAACTCTTTAGCATTATATTTTAAAAATCCAATATCAAAGTCTGTGTTATGTGTTACAACAACACTATCTCCAATAAACTCCATCATTTTAGGAAATATTTTATCTATTGTTTCGGCATCCTTTACCATTTCATCTGTAATATGTGTAACTTCTACAACCCTTTGTGGAATAGGCTTTTGTGGGTTTACAAATGTTTCAAATTCATCTATTACCTCACCTTGTTCATTTAGCTTCATTATTCCTATTTCGGTTATTTTTTCTGTTCTAAATGAAAGTCCTGTTGTTTCTAAGTCTAACACACAATAAGTAGTATGAAGTTTTTGTCCCTTAGAATTTCCTACACATGAAACTTTGTCTGGTACTAAATATGCCTCTACTCCATATAAAACTTTCATATCAGGATTATTTACACCTAACATTTTATGTGCATCTGGGAAAGCTTGTACATTGCCATGGTCTGTTATTGCAATTGATTTCATTCCCCATTTCATTGCTCTTTTTATTAAATCTTTTGCTGGAGTAATTGCATCCATTGCGCTCATTTGAGTGTGCATATGAAGCTCAACTCTTTTTATTGCAGCCATATCCATCCTTTGAACTTTCTTTTCTTCAGGCATTTCTATAACTGTATTTGCTAAAATTCCTAACTGCTTTGCGTATGGGTCAAATTGCGCAGTTCCGGCAATTCTAACTTTTTTTGCATTTTTTAATCTTTTTTTAATTTTGTCTGCTTTTTCGCCAGGTGCAAAAACCTTGCAATCAATGGTATTCGTTCCATCATACACACTAAATGTTAGTAGTACTTTTCCGGATTTTAATTCTCTTGTTTTTATCTCTAAATTTATATTTTCATCTTTAGCATCTAGTATTACCGTTAAGATTGATCCTTCTATTATTACATTTCCACTATCTACGCCTACTTCCTGAATTTTTGTAATATTTTCCTTTAGATTGATGTTCCTTCCTACTATTAATGGTGTTTCTTCTTCCTCTACAGGTTCTGGCTTTGGCATAGGCTTAAAGTTTTGCTTTGGCTCTGGCCTCTTAGATACAAAATCAGGTGGAAAGTCCATCATTGGAGGAGGTGGCGGTGGCAATTCATCCCATGGCATATCTGCATCTGACATCGGAGGTGCTTTACTTTCTGTATTTTCTTTTTGGTTATTTTCTATTATTTTTTGCATTATATTTTCTTGCAATTTTTTCTTGCTTTGTCTTACTTTTTCTAGCTCTTCTAGGTTTGTTTTTTCTTTGTATTCAATTATGTATTTTTTATTATACACATTTTGTAATATTGCAGAAAACACTTCATTAAATTTATTGCTTTCTAAAAATTCCTTTCCACCCCTTGTTAAAGTGACCTCAATTTTATTTTCGTTAACAGCTACAAAGCTTCCTTTTAAAAATGCTTTAGCTATTGGATGTTTAAAAGCAATATATTCTACAATGTCGTTCCATTCTTCTTCTATATTATTTTTTGATTCATTGAATGTGTATTTTAAAACTATCTTAGCATTTTTTACCTGGAATCTATTTTCTATATACTTTTCCATTGCTAAAATATCTTTTATTTTTATAATTTTTTCTGATTCAAATAATAATTCTAGTTCTTTTTTTGATTTATATAAGTTTATTCCTATAACCTTTGCTGCATTAAGCTCAAAACTATTTGAATTATAGTCTTTGAATACTTCCTTTACGTTTTTTGTTTCCCCCATTAGTGACTCCCCCTACTAATGTTAAAATATATTAATAATGTCGTTATATGCTACCAAAATTGATAATGTTAATAATATTGCAAGCCCAATTAGGCTTATTTTTGCCTCTGTTTCGGCCTTTAATTTTTTTCTTCTTACAGCCTCTATTAGTAATAATAATATTTTTCCTCCATCTAGTGGTGGAAATGGTATTAAATTTGTAACACCTAGTGACATAGAAATTACTGCAAGCACATAGCAGAATTGTTTAATCCCGTTAGTCTGTGCAACTATTTTTGAAATTCCTATTGGTCCTGTTAAATCAGATGCTGTTATTCTATTTGTAAAAATTGAAATAACTCCTTCTACGGTGGCTTTCGCAAAAATTCTTGTACTTTCAAATGAGCCTGAAATAATTAAATATGCAATTAATGCAAAAATAATATTTACTATTGCTCCGGCAGAAACGATTGCAATTCTTTTTAAAATACTTGCATTACAAAAAGCTCTTTCTTCATCTGAAAATTGAGCTTCTTCTCCTTCAAGGCTTACAAATCCTCCTAGTGGTATTATTCTTAAAGCATATTTAGTTTCTTTGCCTTGCCATTTTAAAATAGCTGGGCCAAATCCTATAGAAAACTCATTTACCTTAACTTTACAAAGTTTCGCAACTAGAAAATGACCTCCTTCATGTATTCCTACTAAAAATCCTAAAAGAAATATTACTTTTAACGCACTTATAAAAACAGTTATCAAGTTTTCCTCCACTATATTAAAGTTGTTAGTATTATATATGCTAATGGCACAATAAATATTATACTATCTATTCTGTCTAACATTCCTCCATGTCCTGGTATTAAATTACTAAAGTCTTTTACTCCTGCATATCTTTTTATGCTAGATGCAGCTAAATCGCCAATTTGTCCTATTGCACTTAAAAATAGTGCATATATTATTATTTCCACATAGCCAAATTGTACTATTCCTAAGTTGTTGAGAAGTATTGTGTATAACTCACAGCCAATAACAGCTCCAGCTAGTCCTCCTATACAACCTTCTATTGTTTTGTTAGGCGAAATACTTGTAAAATGGTGTTTTCCAAATGCTCTTCCTGTGTAAAGTGCAAAAACATCTGTTAACCATGCTGAAATAAACACATACCATATCAAATATTTTCCGTTTTCCATTGCTCTAATTTTAGAAAAAATAGATAAAAACACTACTATGTATAAAATTTCAAAAACTGTAATTGTTACATCTAATGCAGTTCTTTTATTTTCTTTTCTGAATATTAAATCCATAAAACATAAAACAACCGCTATAGGAATTATTAATTCTGTAAACATTAAACTTTTTACTGGTACTATGTGCATTAATGCTATCGGAATACACGCTACATATGTTACCCACTTAATTGGTTTATGTTCCTTTTTTTCAAATGTCTTTGAAAGCTCATATACGCATCTTAAAGCAACAATACATAAAACTATATCTACTGTGTATACATTTCCGAAAATAAATATAATTAATGCTGCTGCAAATATTATTGCACCTGATAAAATTCGACTAATTTTTTCACTCATTTTATATATTCCCCTAATTTATTATTTTTTATTGCCGCCAAATCTTCTATTTCTTTGTTGATATTTTGCAATTGTTTCTATAAAGTCTTCATCAGAATATTCTGGCCAAAATTTATCTGTAAATATAAATTCTGAATAGGAAATTTGCCAAGGTAGAAAGTTGCTTATTCTTTCTTCTCCTGAAGTTCTAATTAAAAGGTCCGGATCTGGTTGGTTTGCTGTATATAAATTATTTGAAATTGTATCTTCGGTAATGTCTTCTATTTTTAAAGTACCTTCTAGTACTTGCTTTGCAATGTTTTTTGTAGCAGTTACTATTTCATCTCTTCCACCATAATTAAATGCTATATTTAAAACCATACCAGTATTATTTTTTGTTTTTTCTTCAACACTTTTAATTTCAGTATATATGTCGTTTGGAAGATCTTGCGTTTTTCCGATTACTCTTACCTTTATATTTTCATTGTTTGACTTAAAAAAGTCTAATATGTAAAATTTTAAAAGTTTCATTATTGCGCCAACTTCTTCTTCGGCTCTTTTCCAATTTTCTGTAGAAAAAGCATACACAGTCATGTATTTTATTCCTAATTTATTTGCAAATTTTGATAGACGTTTTAATGTTTCAGCGCCTTCTTTATGTCCCTGAGGTGTTGTTTTTCCAACCTTTTTGGCCCATCTTCTGTTTCCGTCCATAATTATTGCAACATGTTTTGGCAAATTGTTCATATCAATTTTGTCTGAGTAATCTTTCATAATAAAGCTCCTTTATACTGTCATTATTTCTTTTTCTTTTGCTTCTAATATTTGATCAATTTCACTAACTTTTGTATCTGTTATTTTTTGAATTTTGTCTTCTGCTTGTTTTAATTCATCTTCTGTAATTTCACTATTTTTTTGTTCTGTCTTTGCTACATCTATTGCGTCCCTTCTTATTGCACGAATTGCGACTTTAGACTCTTCAGCCATTTTTCTGATTTGTTTTACAAGTTCTTTTCTTCTTTCTTCAGTAAGCTCTGGAAATACAAGTCTTATTACTTTTCCATCATTGTTAGGATTAATTCCTATTTCTGCTAAGTTAATTGCCTTTTCTATTTCTTTTAAAACACTTACATCCCAAGGTTGTATTAATATCATTCTTGGCTCTGGGACTGAAATTCCTGCCATTTGATTTATTGGAGTTGGTACTCCATAATAATCAACTGTTATTTTATTTAATATATTAGGATTTGCACGTCCTGCTCTTACCTCTGATAAATTTTCTTTAAATACACTTATTGTTTTGTTCATTTTTTCTGTAACATTATTAAAATCCATTTTTTCACCTTTATTCCTTTTCTAATTTTTTTCAGTAACTAATGTACCAACTTTTTGACCTGTAACTGCTTTTAAAATATTGCCATATTCCTTCATTGCAAATACTATAAGTGGCATATTGTTATCTCTGCAAAGAGATATTGCTGTTTGGTCCATAACTTTTAAATTTTTTTCTAAAACTTCTACATATGTTATTTCATCATATTTTTTTGCATTTTCATCTATCTTTGGATCTGCTGTATATACTCCGTCTACAGTTTTTGCAACTAATATAACTTCTGCATTTATTTCTGCTGCCTTTAGTGCTGCTGCTGTATCTGTAGAGAAATATGGGTGTCCTGTTCCTCCCGCAAAAATGACAATTTTTCCATCCTTTAAATAGTCCATAGTTTTCCTTCTAGTGTAAGGTTCTGCGATTTGAGTCATTTCCACTGAAGTTTGTATTCTTGCCTTTAATCCAATTTTTTCAAGTTCATCTTGAAGTGCTAAAGCGTTCATTATTGTAGCTAGCATTCCCATTGTGTCTGTTGTAGTTCTTTCCATTTTTGTGCTATATTTGCCACGCCAAAAATTGCCACCACCTATAACAATTCCAATTTCGACGCCTAAACAATTAACTTGCTTTATTTGTTCACAAATTGTAGCCACAACTTCTGCATCTAGGCCATTTTTGTATTTACCAGCTAGTGCTTCTCCACTTAATTTAAGTAAAATTCTTTTATACTTTGCTTTAGGCATAGTTTTTCTCACTTTCGTTTTTATTTTCAAATTAGCTAAAATTTGACTGTTCTTATTCTATCATAAAATAGTTAGAAATAGTAGTATTTTTTAAAATTTTCCTCTTTATTTTTTCTCATTTAGTAAAGAATAATAAATATAATAGAAAGGTTATATTTTTATGTTTTATTATAAAAAATTAAACAGCAAATTTTACTATATATTATTTACAATTTTGATTTTAATTATCATTTTTTTAGCTATTTTTTTATTTTTTTATTTGGTAAACTTAAAAAACAAAGAAATTTCATCTAAAAGATTATCTCAAAGTTTTGATGTATTAAAACTATATTCTCAAAATTCTAATTATACTTTAAAAGAGAGTTCCCCCTTTGTTATTGGAATTATAAAAATTGATAGTATAAAATTAAATTATCCTATTTTATCTTCTGTATCAGAAGCTTTTTTAAAAATTGCACCTTGCAGATTTGCAGGGCCCATGCCTAACAAAGTTGGAAATTTATGTATAGCAGGTCACAATTACATTGATAACACCTTTTTTGCTAAAATTTCAACATTAAAAGAAAATGATTTAATAAGTATTTTTGATTTGTCCGGGAATGAAGTTTTATATTTGGTTAGCAAAGTTTATGAGGTAGAAAGTAATGACTCATCAGTTACTTTGCAAAATACAGACGGAAGACGAAAAATTTCATTAATGACTTGCAATAGTTTAAAAGGTACTAGAATTATAGTGGAAGCTTATGAACAAAAAAAATAATGACATATACATGCCATTATTTTTTATATTATATATTGTTGTAATTGCGAATTTTTTTGTAAGCATATACTGCTGATACTACACAAACAATTCCTAATACAGATACTATATAAATATCATTTTCACCTGTTTTAGGTAATGTTGTATTTGTTGTATTAGTAGCGTTATAAGTACCTGTTGTGTTAACAGTTGATGGAGTTGTTGTTGTGTTATTTCCGCCTAATATAACTGTACTATTTCCTGTAGAGTTATTTGCTACTTCGCTATTTGAAACTTCATTATTTGAAGTAGATCCACCTATAATTATTGCATCTGCTGCAAATACACTATAGCTACTTAATAATATTATTCCAACTAGAACTATACCAATAACCACTTTTAATTCTTTTTTCATCATATTTTTCTCCTTTTCATTTAATACTTATTATTATCTACATTTTTTATTTTACTATTCTTTTTTTATATAGTCAATACTTTTTGTTTGTCGTTTTTATTAAAAAAGTGTTACAAAAATATTACTACGTAGTTTAGTTATAAGTATAAAATTATTCTTGTGTGTATGGTAATACAGCAATTTGTCTTGCTCTTTTAACAGCTATTGTAATATCTCTTTGATGTTTTGCACAAGCACCTGTTGCTCTTCTTGGTAATATTTTACCTTTATCATTGATGAATTTTTTTAGTTGATCGGCATTTTTGTAATCTAAAACAAGATTTTTATTTGCACATAATGGGCAAACTTTTTTTCTCATTTTTCTAAACTTTGGATTATAATCTTCATCATTGTTATTTCTTCTATTTTGTCTTTTATCTGCCATTTTTTCATTCCTCCCTATTAAATTTTAAACTTAAAATGGTAGGTCGTCACCTGATGATACTTCAAACTCTGAATTGTTATTTGCATTTGCCATTGGGTCTGCTCCGAAGCTTGCTCCAAAATCTTCCCCTGAAGCTGTAGCATCTCTTCTACCTTCTGCAAAATATGTTTCTTCTGCGACTACCTCTGTAACGTAGTGTTTTTGGCCTTTATCATCATCCCAAGTTCTTGTTTGTAGTCTTCCAACTACTGCAACTTGTTGACCTCTTTTGAAATACTTACTTACAAACTCACCTGTTTTGCCCCAAGCTACGATATTTACAAAATCCGCTTGTCTTTCTTCTCCTTGTCTTACAAACCTTCTGTTTACAGCTAGAGAAAATGTAGCAACCATAGTGTTATTAGTTTGTGTGTATCTAACCTCTGGATCTCTAGTAAGTCTTCCCATTAAAATTACTTTGTTCATAAAGTGACCTCCATTTTTATTATTCTGATACTCTGATTGTCATGAATTTTATAACATCATCAGTTATTCTGTAATTTCTTTCTAATTCAGAAATTACGGTTGGATTTGCTGTAAAATATAAAACTGCAACATATCCTTCTGCATTTTTCTTTACAGGATAAGCAAGTTTTTTCTTTCCTTGTAAATCAACTTTTTCTAGATTTCCATCTTTATTAATCATTTCTGTGAATTTTTTAGAAAGTTCGTTAACTCTTTCCTCATCAACAGCTGGATTAATAATGATTATACTTTCGTATTTGTTCATTATTTTCACCTCCTTTTGGATTATACAACCTATAGTTTTACTATAAGTAAGGATTTTAATTTGCAAGGTGCAAATTAAAAAGCAGTATTTTTCATACTGCTTAATTTTACCATACTTGCTAAGGTTTTGCAAGGATTTTTTAATTATTTTATAACAATATCATAAGCATCATTATTTTTGTTCCATTTTAATGCACATTCAGATTTTAAGCGTATTACAGGTCTAAACGCATATTGAGGTATTTCCTTTCTTATTGCTCCGCTAGAACCAATCCACCTGCCTGTTATTCTGTTTGTAAACTTTCCATTTGCTATATCTACAATAGAAACCGACTCTTTTTGATTATTTACTCCAGGAGATGCTAGCCAATATCCTGTAGCTTCTTTCTCATTTTCTGCTATATATGGAGCTACTTTTTCTATTTTGTTATAATTGCTATATCCTATACTCTTTCCTCTATATTCAATTGCTCCTTGTATAAAACTTCCGGTGTATTCTTTTTCATCTAATTTTGCTACATAGTTTTCATTAGTATGTGTTTTATTATACGAATTTATTATAAGTTCTGTTGTAGCACCTCCTATTGCAAATTCTGCCTTATTTTCCGAATCTTTATATGTGCTCCAAGCATCAGTATCTAGCATATATGCAATATTTGAGTAAATTTCACTATATAATTTTGTACTTGTTGTTTCTGTAGTAATTCCAGTGCTGCTATCATATTTAACCGTTCTTCCATATTCACTATGTGTTCCATTTGGAAATTTTGTAAAATACAGGCTATTTAATTTTTTAATTTTGTCATTAGTTATTCTTTTTAATCCTTCTGAATAATCCCTAGTTATTGTTTCAATATATGCCATATATTTACTTCCATCAACCTTATCTGGAAGATCTGTTGTTGCTCCTGTTGTTTTTCTTCCATATGGAAGTACTGTATTTTTTACGTAGTTTGTAGATATTAAATAAATGTTGCTATCATCCGCATAAAGAACTTCCCAGCTAGTGTCCTGGTCTGCCTGAATTTCTCCTGCTTCTGCAGTTTTTACTTTGTAATTTACTTTTTGCCCAAAAATTTCACTTGCAGAATTACTTACATCTGTAGCTGCCAAAATTGGTGTTGTATAGTAGTATACATCTTTTCCAAAAGTACTATCTGTAATAGTTTCTCCTGTTCTTCCATCTGCAGAATACCCTGAGATTTCAAAGCTAATTTTACTTCCATCTACAAGTCCTGTTTCATTTCCTTTTATGGTATAACTTGCAGTTCCGCGTAAATTATTCCATGTAATTGTAACTGGCACATTTAAAATTTTTAGCACTGGTTCATTTGTAAAATTATAGTTTGAAAGTATATTTACTGTAAGAGTATCTCCTTCTGTTGCTATAGTTTTATCTGAATTTGAGCTTTCGATAGTGACTACAGATATTATTGGAAGATTAACCTTGCTATAGTAGTCCACTGTGTGATTTCCATTTTGAAATGTGTCCTGCATTGTATAATATATTTCGCCATTAAATTCTATTCCGCTTTTGTAATAAACAGTTAGGGTTTTGTCGTTTACAACATATTTACTTATATCATTATTTAATTTTACATTTAAAAGTTCATTATTGATTGCATAATAATTATCAGAATCATTTGGATTTATATCGTTTTCCGGTATGGCTTCCTTTAAATTATATGAGCTTTTATTATCTATTGGCAAAATTCCATTTTTGGCATAATATACTTTTATTTCTTGCTCTAGTAATAAAACGTCACTTTTTACCAAATTAAATTGATTAATTTTATTGGATGAATTTAAACCTACATTTACACTTACTGCTAAAATTAATAATATTACAATAGTAACAACTAGTGCTATAAGAGTTATTCCTTTTTCATCTTTTAATCTTTTCATATGTTCCCCCATGGCAATATAATTTTAATGTAATTTTAACACATAAAAAACAAAAAATAAACCCCAATTGCTAATTTAGCAACTTGAGTTTTTTGCTTTTTTGTATCATACACTTTATAAAAATATATTTCTTATTTTCCTTTAATACTATTAGCCACAAATAAGTTAAACAAATGATTACTACTATATTTTTGTACCTTAAAATAAATAAGCTTGAAAGGATTGTCAATATAATTATTGTTATATTAGAAATTTGATTTGTAACCATATATGCAGTTGTGCAATCATAGTTTTTCTCTAATATGGCATTTATAATTTTTCCACCACTTAATGGATAAATTGGAATAATATTAAATGCAAAAATTATAAAATTGGCCCAAATAATTTCTTTTATTTCAAGATTAAAAGTTTCATTGTTATCCATTAATAGCTGAAAACTTCCAGCAGCTAATATCAAAATTAAATTTGTAACTGGTCCTCCACTTGCTCTTGCAATTTTTTGTTTTTCGTTTGTACATTTTTTTGCAATTATATGTCCCGCTTCGTGAAAAAGTTCAAAAATTATCATTAATAAATATATTCTTTTTCTCATTATCACTGCAAGTACCAGCAGCAATAGTATTTTTTTCATTTATAACACCTTGCTCGGATCTATATATCTATCATCTATCTTAACTTCAAAATGCAGATGTGGTCCGAGTTGCCTTTCCGAGTTTGGCCAACTTTTGCAATTTCTTCTCCTTTTGAAACTTGTTGTCCCTCTGAAACTAATAATTTACTACAATGAGCATATAGAGTTGTTATATTTTCGTTTTCTATTTTTATGTGTTTTCCATAGCTTCCTTCTTCAGATGCTAAACTTACAGTTCCATCTATTGCAGCTACAACGGAAGAGCCTTCATTTGCACCTATATCTATTCCATGATGATTTCCGGATATAATTTCTGTTGCTTCCCTTTCTCCAAATCCGGATGTAATTCTACCTTCTGCCGGCCAAATTATACCTTTTTCTTTTAATTTTTCTACATCTAGCTCTTCTTGACTTTTAGGAGTTTCTTCTACTTGTGCTACATTTTGCTGCTCTTCTACCACACTTTCTTCATTTTTTACTTCTGTATTTTCTTCTGGCACTTTTTGTTCTGTGGCTGGTTCTTCTATAACCCATTTTCTTATTTTATCTTTAATCACTTCAATATTTATGTCTTTTTTTACATTGTCTTTTATTGTTTCTGTTATGCTTGCAAAGCTAGTTACATCAGCTCCTCTTGCTGAATAAATAGCAAAATAAATAATCAAACAAATTATGCACTTACGAACTAATCTTTTTTTCATTTTTCCTTTTGGGCTTTTTTCTCTTACTCCATTATAATTATTTCTTCTTTGATAAATTTCTTCAGCCCTTCTTATTCTTTCTTCTTGTGATATAACTCTCTCCACTTTATCCCTCGCTTAAATAAATATATTTTATAAATTTATATTCATTTAATACTTTTTTATACTATAAACATTAAAACTTCAATTATTTTATTTACAACCTGCCTCATTAATTTTGTATCTACCATTTTTAGTTCTTCTCTATTTTTATATACATTTTGATGATTTTTGCCAACAATTCCTCTTATAATAAAATTAGCCTCTACCTCTATTCCTTGGTTTACGCAATTTGCAATTTTGCTTTTTTTATTAGTTATAATAACTTTGCCTATATTTTTGCTGCTTCCTAAAGCTGAATCTATTAATATTATTTTTGCTTTATTTTTATATAACATAGTTTTATTTATAAAATACAATTTTTCATAATCAACGGGATTATTTTTTGTACCTATAATTTTTGTATTTCTTAGTATTTCACTTTTATTTATTAAACTTCCTACCTCTGGCCCAATGCTATCTCCTGCAATTTTTCCATTGCCAATACAAATTATAAGTGTATCTTCCACCTTTTCCTCCTATTATCTGCTTATTATTATCTCTATGTTTTTATTTTTTGTATATTCTTGATTTATCTTCTGAGAGAATCCTGCAAGTTCATTTGATACCACTATTGTATTATAATTGTTGCTAATCAATTCATCTATTTTACTATCAACGTCATCTAAATTATTGATTTTGTAAACATCAAAACCAAAATTTTCTGCAAATTTAAAGCTTTTTTTGTCATTTTCAGCCTTTATCCACGAAATTTTCATATTTCCCTCCAACATAAAAAACATCCCCTTATATTTTGGGATGTTTTTGTGTTTTTATTCAGTTTAAATATTATAAAAATATGTAGTTTCTAGGTCTGCTTCATGAAGTAAAAGCGCTACTGGATATTTTTTGTAAGCTTCACCTAAAGTTCCATATAATTCTTTTGGTTCAGTAAATCCCATATGCCAACGAATAGCGTATTTTTCCTCATTTGTAAGTTTTATGTACTCGGTTAGCATCATTACAGATTTTTCACCATGACCATATGGAATTGTGTCCTCTATTGTGTAATATGGAACCTTTTCCCATACGCCCAAAGAATTCTTTGCATTTCTATAATCTATTTTATAAAAATTAGTTTTGCATATGTCATGAAGCAATGCTGAAATTATTCTACTTTCTTGTGGCATATTAAAATTACTTTTTTCTACTTTTTCATTAAATATCTCATATACTTTCATGCTATGTTCTAAAAGTCCACCTTCATAATTTCCATGATATCTAGTACTTGCAGGTGCTTTATAAAAGTCTGACTTTTCTAAAAATTCTAGTAAATTTTCCATTCCTTCTCTGTTCGTTGAACGTAGTAAACTTATAAATTTTTCTTTTAAATTTTCCATTTTGTTTTCCTTTCTTTATATAAATTCCTCCCAAACAATATTTGCTAAATCTAATCCTTTAGAAGTTAGTTTAATTTTTGTATTATCACATGTAATTAAATTTAATTTTTCAAGCTTTTTATACTTTTCCCCAAATTTTTCATAAACATCAACTTTAAATTTATAATAAAATTCCGTTTTAGAAATT
>CAKPOC010000015.1 GCA_934169535.1 uncultured Clostridia bacterium
CCTCATAACATAGTTATTTACAACGTTTTTACTTACTTCCATCGCGTCCTGAATTCTCATTCCATTTTCTAGGTTTAACAGCATTGCTCTCATAAGTCTTGAGAAATCTAAACTGTAAAATAATTTTCCAAATATAGGCATTGTATATTTAAAATAATCAAAGTTATATCTTCCCTTTGGAGTGTTAATATATAAAAATATTAATCCTACAATTGCAGCTATTATTCCAGTTGGAATATACCAAAAATGCGTAATCCAATTCATTACATCTGCAAATACTAAAGTTATTTTTGGAAGAGTTGTAGTACTTCCTACCGAAGCATATACGTCCTGAATTGTTGGTATTACATAACTGCTTCCTACAAAAAGTAAAACAACAAGGGCTACCAAAGTTAAAGCATTTGGAATTATTATTCCTCTTAACTTTTTCATTGTGTCAGTATTTGAATCTAAGTACTTTATTGCTTGTTCTAGTGATTGTGTAAGAGATCCTGATAGCTCTCCTACCTTTATCATATTTATATATATATATGGGAATATATTTGAATAATATTCCATAGTAGTGTACATATATTCTCCACTTTCAAGGCCTGCTAAAATATCTTCTAGTATACCTCTTAAAGTTAAGTTTTCTGTACTTTCTAGTATTGTACTTAGTGCATGAATATTGTTAAAAT
This sequence comes from uncultured Clostridia bacterium, assembly GCA_934169535.1. GTDB lineage: Bacteria > Bacillota > Clostridia > TANB77 > CAG-508 > CAG-245. Next base: position 678 of record CAKPOC010000015.1, read on the forward strand.
CAGCCTTTTTTAATAAATATAAATTTTGCGTAAAGACCATTATATCTCTGGTTGTTATTTTTTCTTGTGAAGAAAGTGCTTCTTTACTGTTGTTCTTTGATTTTTTCTTCTTTTATAACCTATTTGCACAATAGTTATTGGCGTTAAATCACCCTCTTTAAGCTTTTTTATTAAATTTTGCTTGCTGCTACTGTCTATTCTATTACGTACTATTACTCCATCCTTTGTAATTGCTCTATATACATACTCTGGCATAGTCCCTCCTACTATAACTATAGTCTTTGTCCATTATTATTTTTCTTAATTTTTAATTGCATTATTGTTCTATTTAATATTTCTATATTCTTTTCTTCTAATTGTGCTTTTGCCTGGTCTAATGATATAACATCATCTACAAATAATTGTGCTAGTGAATTTATTAATCCTATGCTTCCATTTGAAGAGGCACTTTGAATTGCATCTTCTACTTCAGATACACTAAATTTGTCTTTTCTAATAAGTCCTTGAACAATGTTATCTACAACCATAACCTCTGGAAGTAGTACCATTTTTCCATTTTTAGCTCTTATTAATCTTTGTGATGTTACAAGTTTTAATAATGAAGCTATTAAGAATTTTACACTTTGTTGATCTGATAAATCATAAAAGTTTATCATTCTGTCTATTGTTTCTGCACATGATTTTGTATGAAGTGTTCCTATTACTAAATGTCCTGATTCTGCTGTTTCTATTGCAGCGTCCATTGTTTCTCTATCACGAATCTCTCCTATTACAAGTATGTCGCAGTCTTCTCTTAAACAGTTTTTTACACCATCTTTGTATGATAATGAATCTTGCCCAAGACCTACTTCCTTTTGTACTATTATAGACTTTTTGCACTTGTGTCTATATTCTACTGGGCTTTCTAGTGTTAATATTTTTTTATTTTGATTTTCGTTTATATCATTTATTAAAGCATTTAATGTTGTTGTTTTTCCTGAGTTAGTTTTACCTGTAACTAGAACTAACCCTTGTGGTTGGTACATCATTCTCCTTACTATATCAGGTACTCCTAACTGCTCAAATGTTGGTAACTCACTTTTTATTATTCTTAGTGTAAATAAAGGAATATCATTTTCATATGAAATATTTACTCTTAGTCTTGTTCCATCAAAATCAAATGAAGAATCTAGTTTTCTTGTATCTTTAAATATCTTGTCCTTATCTACATTTCCTCTTATGAAATAGTCGTATAAATCATACATGTCATCAGGAGTTAAATCTTCTCCTTCTGTGTATGGTAATAGCTCTCTTGAAATTCTAAACATTGGTTTTATTCCACTTATTAAATGAATATCTGAGGCTTCTCTGTCTATTGCCTGTTTTAAAATTCCATCTATATTTATCATCTGTAACCTCCCTAATAAATTATCAATTTTCTATTTAGTTCTTCAAGTGTTGTATATCCATCTAATACTTTTTTTAGTCCATCTATAACAAGAGGTCTGTAACCTTCTTGTATTGCAGTATTTCTTATTTCTATTGTTGAAGCATCTTTTATTACTAGTTCTTTTATTGTATCTGTCATATTTAAAATTTCGAATATACCAATTCTTCCAAAGAATCCACTGTTATTGCATTTTGCACACCCTGTTGTTGTATAAGTAAATTTATCGTCGAAATTTAATTCCTCGTTGTATTTTTTAGCAATGCTTGTCATAATTTGTTTTTCTTCATCTGTAAATGGCCTCTTTTGTGCACAATGTGGGCAAACCCTTCTTACTAGTCTTTGTGATAAAGATGTAGCAAGTGTGCTTGAAATATCATAGTCCGAAACACCTATTTTTCTTAATCTTGTTATAACTTCAACACTATCAATTGTGTGAATTGTAGATAAAACGTAATGTCCTGTTTGTCCTGCTTGTATAGCAATTTCTGCAGTTTCCTTATCACGAATCTCTCCAACTAATATTATGTCTGGATCCTGTCTTAATATTGTTCTTAATGAGTCTGAAAAAGATGTTTTTGAATCTATTTCTATTTGGTTTAATCCTGGCATTCTTATTTCTACTGGGTCTTCAATTGTTGTTATATTGATTTCTGGTTTGTCTAAGAAATCTAATATTGAGTAAAGAGTTGTTGTTTTACCTTCTCCAGTAGGAGCTGCAACAAGCACGATACTGTTTCTTTTATCAAAAGATTTTTTTACAAGTGCAGGATCATTTGGAAAACCTAATTCAAATATTTGTTGAACATCTGCATTCTTCTTCAATAATCTTAAAACAAATTTTTCACCATTTACATTTTTTTGTGAAGATACACGAATATTATAATCTGGATAAGTTATAATTCTACCATCTTGAGATTCTTGTTTTTCCTGGTGCATATTTGAAATTGCTTTTAATCTTCCTATAAGCTGTGCTTGTTTTTCTTTTTCAATAGTTGCTGCAGTAAATAAGTTACCATCTATTCTGTATCTTACTCTTATGCTATCTTCTTCTGGCTCTATGTGAATATCACTTGCTCTTTTTTCTATTGCATTTCTTATTATAGAATCTACAAGTTCTAGTATATCAGCATTTACGTCTATGCTTTCGACATTTTCTCCTCTTAATGAAGCTAAAGTATCATCAATACATTTTCCAAATGTAATGTATTTTTCCATTACTAAACCTTTGTTTAAAAATAGTAATCTTATAGCTTCTATATTACGTTTGTTTGTAGTTTCTGCAAAACATACCTTTACTTTTCCAGCTTCTATATCAAATGGCACTGCTTTATTTCTTTTTGCAATGTCTATTGACATATAATCATTTACATTTATTCTTATAGAATTTGGTGTTAAAATCATTGCCTTTTCGCCAATTATTTGCCCTATTGCATTAATTAAATTTTGTGCATCGCATAAGTTTAATTCATATAAAATTTCACCTATTTTTTTGCTTGGATTTTTTCTTTGATAATCTAGTGCTGTGTTTATGTCCTTCTCCGTTACAATTCCTAGTTTTACTAATTCAATACCAATCGGTTGATTTCTAGCCATATTTTTTCTCTCCTTCGTTTACCAATATTTTAAAGTATAGTCTATATTTTTATTAAATAATGTTTTTGAAGAATTGCCTAATGTTAATTTTATTCTTAATATATTTTTGTCTACATTATTAATTGTTATTGTTTTTTTAGATACCTCAAAATCTGTTACATTTGTTGCTACTTCTTCTTGTCCTCTATATAGTGAGTTTCCTTCGTACACATAAGTTGTTCCATCTTCAAATATTACGGTATATCCATCTACTTTTACATCTTTGTTATTTTTAACATCACCTATCATGTAGCTATTAAAAATATCAAATTGTGCAGCATAATTTGCCGATTTTTTTAAAATGCCTAAATTTCCATGAAAAAATGAACTTATAGATGCTAATATTCCTACAACCATTAGCATTGCAGTAATATATATAATTAGTGCAGTTAGTGTTATACCTTTTTGATTTTTTACATTCATCATTTAAACCTCTTTAACTTTTAATTTTGCCATGTTTATAGTTTTTTCAGAATCTGCTACTTTATATTTTACACTTAAATCTATTCTTCTTACGTAATCTTTGTTTATTCCGTCAATTTCAGATTGTGTAACTGTTATTACATATTTGCTGTCAATGCTAATTTCCCCATCATTTTTTAATTTTTCTACAAAGTCTGAGCTTGAAATAACGTCTTCAAAAGATTTTTCATCTACTTTTTCCGCTACAATTGTTAAATATGCCATAGCATTGCTACTTTCCTGAATTTCTGATGAAGTTCTATATATTTTACTCATTAAAGATGTTACTAGCCCTACAAATGTTGTAATAACCATTATTGATATTACAATGTCTACTCCTGTAACACCTTTTTCATTTTTTAGATATTTTTTTATCATATTTAAAATTCCTTACATATTATAAAATACACAAAAGTTAGTTGCAATTAATATTATAATATTTACAACACTTAAATAAAAACCAAATGGAATTACACTTTGCTTTTCTTCATTTTTTACATATTTTACCCTGTTTTTTTGTATTTTATTAATTAACATTTTTATTGAAATTGTAAGTAATGTTACTATTACAGTTAAAACTGTAACGCTCTCAAAGCTGAACATATCCATTATGCAAAGCAAAACTAGAACGCTTAATGTATAACTTTCCTTTAAGTTTTTCTTGTAATAAATTGTGTTTGCAGTTGTTAATATTGCTAAAGCAGAAAGCAATATAACATATCTATATACATCTACTGTTCCTAATGTATATAAATATATTATATACATTGTTTGAACTACAGTTAAGTATATTATTAATTCACTTTGTATTTGAATTTTTTCCTTGTCAATTCCTGATATGATAAATAGACCAGCTATGTATAGCAAGCCAAATACTAAATAAACAAGTTTGCCTATGTTAAATTCAAATATGTTAATTTTAATAGAATATGCAAATAGTACAAATACTACTCCTGATAATACTTCTAAAAGTAAATATCTTGGTCTTATTTTTTTATTGCAATATCTACATTTTCCGCCTAAAAATATATAACTAAGAACTGGAATTAAATCAAAAAAGCCAAGTTTATGATTGCAGTTTGGGCAAAAAGATCTTTCATGAGTTATATCCTTTCCAAGTGGAATTCTGTACACTGCAAGTGTAAAAAAACTTCCAAATGTTATTCCTATTAAAAATAAAAAAATATACATTACTATGTTCATACAATTTTTATAAGTAAAATCTACTTATCTCCTTTTGTTAATATTAAAACAAGGTTACCTTATTTTACCTGGGTAGGTATAAGGTAACCCTATTTATAAATCTAATAATTAGTTTCCATTAACTAAATTGTTAAAGTATTGTTCATCATTGTATTTTTTTAAAGTGTCTTCTTCTTCTTGTGCCTTTTGGTTTGTTAAGTTTTTTGCAGATTTTGCTTTTGTAATAATACCATTATTTCCTAAAACTAAGCTTATAGAAACACCTGCTAGTATTAATAAAACAACGATTGTAACAACTAATGCTACTAAAGTAATACCATTTTCTTTCTTAAACATTATAAATTTCCTCCTTTGATATTTTTTGTTATATATTAATTTTTTAATATAACCATAAATTAATTATTTTAAGCCAGATTTATTATCTGAGCTTGCATTTGTGGTAGTTCCATTATTTGAATTTGAACTACCATTTCCTGATTGTGAAGTACTACTACTTGAAGAATTTTCATTCTGATTTCTATCTGAGCCAGAACTTGTAGTATCTGACGATTCTGCTGCAAAAGGATTTGATTTTCCTGTTATGTAGCTTCCTGACTTTTTATATGATTTTAAATCAGAATCTGTTATTTCAAATGTTACATTTTGAGTTTCACTTGCATAATCAGTTGTTGTTTGATCTATTTCATCTTTTACAGTGTCTGAAGTTTTATATTCTTCAACTTCGCTTGGCACTACCTTTGTATTAGGAATATATTTATAAAAAACAATTCCTAAAGTAAGTGCTATTACTAGTATTAAAAGTAAAACTACTACTACTTCTTTTAAAAATGGTTTCATTTTATATTCCTTTCTACTGAGTTACTGTTTGATTTTGAGTGGTTGCAGTGTTAGTGTCTGCTGCTGTATTTGTGCTGCTTTCAGTTGCACTTGTAGTATTGCTTGTTGTGTTATTTGTATCTTTTGCAGTTGCTGCACTACTTGCAGAATTTGCCGCATCACTTACAGTTTCAGATTTTATTGAAACATCATTAACTTCAAAAGTTGCTGATAAACTGTCTGCTCCAGTTATTTTAAATTTTGAAATTGTAAATGCTAGGTTTGAGTCATTTTCTAAATCATAAACATAATTTATAATTGAAATATAACTTCCTACTACTGCGAAGCTTAATTTGTATTTGTTATCGCTTCCCGAAACATCACACTTTACATTTACTCCTTCTTCAGTTGCATAAGAGCCAATTTTGTTCCATAAATATTCCATTGAATAGCTTTGCAATACTGTTGCTTTTTTTATTTCGCTATCAGTACTTATACTTGCTTCATCTAAATATGATTGCTTTGCTATTTGAAGTTTTTTTGTTTCACTATCTAAATTTGACTCTTCGTTTTTATAGTCTTCTTCCTTTAATTTAGCTGTATTAGCTATAGCTTCATCTAGTTTTTCGTTTTCTTGCATTATGTCATATATGCTATATATTCTTATATTTCCAATAGAAATTCCTTTTACCATTAAAAATAGTACTAGTGCTGTTACAACTAAAGTAACTATCATTCTAATTATATTTTTCATGGCACCTCTCCTTCTATTGTAGTTGTTACTGTATTTCCATTCTTCTTAGCTTCGGTTGATACAACTGAGCTTAACACATTGTTTGACTTTAATAAAGTTTTAAAATATGCAAGTTGTTCATATTTTGTTGATTGTGCAGTAATTATAATGTGCTTATCCGAAGTGTTTTCAATTGAAATCAATTGAACCTCTTTTGGAATTATATTCATCACTTGACTTAGAAGTGTTGGAATCATATTTTTCAAAGAATTTTTAGTATTGAGATCGCTCTTAATTCTTTTTAAGTTGTCTGTTAAAGTGTTATACTCAGAAGTTTTTTGCTTAATTTTGTTTTCATCTTTTTTCATGCTATCTATTTGTGTGTTTATATTGTCTTTAATTTGTGAAACTTCTGCATTTTTGTTGTTTATCCCCATTTGTATAAAACTTGCAAGAGCTGTATATATTAATGCTAAAATAAGTATTCCTGCAAATTCTCTTAATACCCATCTTTTTATTTTAGGAGAATCTAAATTAACTTTAGCACTAATATTAGATTTTTTTCCTTCTTTATTTTTTTTGCCTTTTCCACCAATATCTGAAGTTAATGCAACTTTAATTTGAGTCCATATAGATTTTCTTCTAAAGTTTATATCTCTTACACCATAGTCTAATTGTTGCAAAGCTAGTGCTATTGCTGAGTTTACTTCTACATAATCTTTAATGTTTATTTTATGATTATCTTCTATAAAGAATGGTTTTAAGATTTCACATTTAACATTTCCTAATATTTCTTCAAAATATAAGTCTACATTGTTTATTACAGAAGCTGTTCCTGTAAGATATACTTTGTGAATTTTTATTAATGAAGATTCTATTATTCCTTTTACTTGGTTTGCCACATTATACAAAGTTGGAATTATATTATTTAAGTAGTCGTTTTCTGTTTCTTCTTGTAGTTCTCTTCCTTCCATTGTATAAATTGTAGTATTTTTGCATATTTCGTAAGCTTTTATAACTGAATTCTCTCTTTGGCTAATTTGGTCTAAAATTTGACCTGCTCCATCTTGAATTTTGCTTATGTCATAAACCTTTTGTCCTACAACTGTTGTTACTGTAGTTTCATTTTCCATATTTACAATTAATATGTTTTCCTTCGGGTTTAATGGTGCAATATTGGCTATACTCATAGATATTGGAGAAATTCCTGTTACAGTTTTTCCTTCAAAATTTTGAACTATTTTATTTATTTTGGCTTTATCTACAGAAATATGAATTACTCTTACTTTATCCTTGTCATTTGCGTCATTTACCAACGTATACCTTGATTCTAAGGCATTAGGGTTGTACTCTTTTTCGTAGCATAGTGATTCAAACTCTGTCTCTATTGCTCTTTCCAAGTCCTTTTTGCTAAGTAGTGTAGACATATTTAAAAAGTTATACATTTCATCAGAAAGATTTACGCTAATTGGGTCCTTGAAGCTATATGTGTCTGCTATAACTTGTTCAACGGCTTCTTGCATATTTGTATAAAATTTTAACCCATACGCATCTATCTTTAAGGTTTCTTTTTCTTTTGAAACTTTAGCATATTTAATTATATTTTTATCTACATATAATCCTAGACAAGTAGCCATTTGTGATTCCTTTCATTAGTTTTGTTTTTATTTAGCATTTGCAAAAAAAAATGAAAAATTCTATATTTTTTTATCAAATATGTCATTATTTTCTTTTTATATTATATATTTTATCTTTTTTTTGCTAAAAGTCAACCGTTGTGATTAAATAGTAATCTAAATGTAATATTTGTAACAATTGTAATATGTTCCAATTTTTTAAGCGGCTGTAAGTGTTTACTTACAGCCGCTTTTTACTATCTTATAAAAGCTACTATTATTATGAAAAAGCCAAATAAAATTCTGTAAATTGAAAAAATTTTAAAGCTTCCTTTTTGTATGTATTTTAATAAAAATTTAATTACAAACATCCCTACTATAAAACTTGCAAGTACGCCTATTATAAATGGTAAATTAAATACAAAATCTTTAAATTTTAGTACTGTTGCTGCAAAAACAATTGGTGTTGATAATAAAAATGTATATTTTGCTGCGGCTTCCCTTTTTACTCCTAAAGCTCTAGCAGTTGTTATTGTAACTCCTGATCTTGAAACTCCTGGAATAAATGCTAATGCTTGTGAAACTCCTATTAAAAATGTTTGTTTTAAATTCATCTCTTCATATTTTACTTTGCTTGGAGACTTTTTGTCTACCACATATAAAATTATGCCCATAACAATTAGCGCTACTGCAATTATTATTGGTCTGTTTAACGCATTTCCTAAAAAGTGGTCTAGTAAAAATCCAACAATTCCTCCTGGTATAGTTGCTAAAACTATGTACCAAAACATTCTTCCTTGAACTGTTTTTTCTTTTTTTACTGCATATTTATATCCCCCTTTTATAAGTTCTATCCAATCTTTATAAAAATATGCAACTATTGCAAGTAATGTTCCAAAATGAAGTGCTATATCAAATGACTCTGGCACAGTCCAATTAAATAGCCATGGCAAAATTGTTAAATGTGCTGAACTTGATATAGGTAAAAGTTCTGTTAATCCTTGTACTATTCCTAAAATTAAAGCTTGATAAATTTCCATTTTATTTCCCTTCTTTTATAAATATTTATGTGATATTTTTGCAATTATTTCTGCTGAAGTTTGTGGTGCAACTTTTCCTGGCAATCCTTGCCCATTTATAATTTTTAAATTTAGTATTTGAGCTTGTTCTAAATTTATTCCTCCTGGTTTTGAGGCAAGCTCTATTATTGGTGTTTGCTTTTTTATGTTTAATAGTTCTTCTTTGTTTAGTATTATATGTGGAACCGTATTAAAAATTATGTCCATTATGCCAATTTCATGTTTTAAATTTTCATAATGCAAAGGCTTTACTCCAAAAGATTCCATTATTGCAAAATCCGTCTCTTTTCTAGCCGCTGCATATACGTTACAATTTAAATTTTTAAGCATTTGGGCTAAATTTTTTCCAATTTTTCCGTAACCTGTTATTAAAATGTTGCTGCCTTTTAATACTTTTTTAGTGTTTTCCATTGCAAGCTGAACTGCTCCTTCTGCAGTTGGTTGTGCATTTAGTATAGTATATTCTTCTAGTTTCAATATATCTATCACATTGTTATTTTTTTGTTCTAATTTTTGTTTATTTTCTAAGCTGATTTTCCCTGTTATTATTTTTTTATTTTCACATAAATTAATAAGTTCTTCTATTGTTAATTTTTCTTTAAATTCTAAAATTACATTTTTTCCATCTTTAGTAATTGGAATTGCTGTAATTATTGCATCTGCTTGTTTTATTTTTTCTTGCTTGTTAAAGCCATATGTTTCTACTTTGTAATCCTTTTTTAGAATATTTGCTAATTCTAGATTTCTAGAATCGCCACCCAAAATCAATATATTTTTCATTTTGCCCCCTAATATAAAATTATATTGTATTTATATTAGATTATTTTTCAAAATATTCTATTACCTATTTATTTCTTGTTCTATTGTTTGTTTTTTAATGTTACTAATCATTTCAATGTCACTGTTACTAAGTTTTCCTACTATATTTATAGTTTTATGTAAGTGCTCGTCTATTTGTTTTTCCCTATTGCTTACTTCTTTTATTTGTCTGTCATTTAAAGATTTTGGTTTATTAATTTTTTCTATTATTGGTGCAAAAATATTTTCTTCTGCCATTACAAAAAATATACTTGGTTTTTCTTCTATTGCAACATTTGCATAGTTTTGCGCTTTTTCTATTTGACCATTAATCATAGCAATTCTTGACAAATAGTAGTAAGTTTCCGCTTCTAACTCCTCTACATCTATGCACTTTAAAAATTCTTCTTCTGCCTCTTGTAATTCTCCTTCAATTAAATTTAATTGTCCTTGAGAAAATCTTGCATGATATAAATTTGAATTTATCGTTGCAGCTTTGTCGTAATATTCTTTTGCCCTTTTAAAATCATTAAGCATTGTAAATGACATTCCTAAATAGTAATTAAGTTCATAGCTTGCAGGCTTGTATTTTAGTGCAGAAAAATATACCATTGTGGCTTCTTTATAATTGGCATTATAATAATATATGTCACCCAAGGTAATACTTGCTTCATAGCATTCAGGCTTTTTTAATAATAGTTCAGATAAAAGTTTTATTGCCATTTCAGAGTTTCCTAATCTATTATTTATTTTCCCCATTTTTAACAAAATATCGTAATTTTTGTTGTCTAATTCGTATGATTTTTCATATTCTTCTAAAGCAAGTTCTAATTTTTCAAGCTTTTCATAATTTTTTGCTAAAAGTTCATGCGCCTTACTGTTGTTTTCATTTTTTTCAACAATGCGTTTTAAATATTTAATCGCTTCATCATTTTTGTCCATTATAGTAAAAAGATTAGCAACTGATAAATATAAAATTTCAAAAACTTTTATGTTCTTTTTATATTCCAGCCATATAATAATAATTGGAATTATAACAGAAAAAGTATATACTATAATTTTGCAAAATACGCCAAAACTTTTCCCAACTATAAGTTCTATAAAATTAATGGCAATTCCTATAAATTGCATAACTAATACATACACATAACTTGTATCATTTTTGGCTATGAGTTTAAAAAACATAAGCGTGAATAAAGCAAATGCAAGCACATTAAATATTAGTTTTTCTATCATTAATTGCTTCTCCTAGTTTTATTTATTATCTTTTCCAAAAATTTCATCATATGTTTTCATGCAACTTTGTATTATATCTTTTGCATCTTCCCTGCCAAGCATTTCATCTACTGTTGTTTTTTTGCCTTCTAATTGTTTGTATACTTCAAAAAAGTGCATTATTTCGCTTATTACATGTTCTGGTATTTCAGAAATGTCTGTGTAGCAATTCATGAATGGATCATTTTTAGCAATTGCTATTATTTTTTCATCTCTTTCGTTGCTATCTGTCATTATCATAACCCCTATTGGATAACATTCAACAAGTGTTAATGGATAAAATTCTTCTTGGCTTAGTACTAAAACATCTAATGGGTCGTGGTCTCCCGCATATGTTCTTGGAATAAATCCATAATTTGCAGGATAATGTGTTGCAGTGTACAAAATCCTGTCTAGACGTAACATTCCTGTTTCTTTATCTAATTCATATTTGTTTTTGCAGTTTTTTGGTATTTCAATAACAGCTGTAAAGTTGTCTCTTGAAATTCTTTCTTTTTTTATGTCATGCCATATATTCATAATTTAAAATTCCTTTCATTTGTTATTTTGCTTATAATTCTATGCTATTTAATAGAAAAAGTCTAGTATTTTTTCAAATTTTATAAAATTTTTAAAATTATGCTTGACAATTTATAATATGTTGTAGTACAATAACATTTGTCAGCCAGAGATTTGCAGATGTGGCGGAACTGGTAGACGCACAGGACTTAAAATCCTGCGGTTGAATAAACCGTGCCGGTTCGATTCCGGCCATCTGCACCAAGATAAGAAACTGTATTTAAGCAGTTTCTTTTTTGTTTTATAAACTTTTTTAATTTATATAAAAACAAGGGATAAGTTTATATTTCTATACCTTACCCCTTGTTTGATTTTACCGCATATTAAGTACTGCGCAAATTGCATACAGGATTGAACAAAGCACATTCATAAAAATAATAGAACCTTTTCCATTAGCTTTGTACTCAAGAACAGCACTAAGAAAACTTAAGATGCAGCAAATCATAAAAATAGATGTTCTCATAACTGATGTCATAATTTTTCCTCCTCATACTTATTCGGAGGACTGTGCCTCCGAAATTTAATTTTCAAAGGCAACAATAAATTGTTACGCTATATATTATACAATGCGTTTTATAAAAAAGCAAGACTAAATCATGAAAAATATTAGAAAATACTTGTAAAGCACTAAAAAATATGTTAATATATACATGAGCGGTATCCAAGAAACTTTTGAAGCCTTGGGTCATTTTTTATATATAAGGAGTTGTCACTGTTAATGAAAGAATACAAAGCCAACGAAGATTTAATTGAATATCTATCATCAAAAGGAGTAACTATTTCAAATAAATCAGATGCTTTACAAAAAATGGAGAGATATACATATTATTCGATTGTTAATACATATAAATCAACTTTTAAAGACGAAGAAGGTAATTATCTTGACAATGTCACATTCGACGAAATATATGCTTTATTTGAATTTGATAAGGCCCTAAAGAATATAATATTGAAATATTGTTTAGAGATAGAAACTGTTATAAAATCAATTATGGCAAATCAGATTTCAAAAGTATATGGAGTAAAAGAATATTTAAACATATCTAATTGGGATAATAGTATTAATGATAATATAAAGGGAAATCTATTCAATAAAATTAATAATGAAATTGAAAAAGATTATAATACTCATACTGCTGTAACGCATTACATTGACAAATATGGATTCGTTCCACCATTTGTGTTGGTTAAGATTCTTACATTTGGTGTGGCAAGTAGTTATTATGGATTGCTCAAACAAAGTGATAGACAAGCAATTGCTAAGTATTTTAAAATATCAGATAAGCTATTAAAACAAATATTGAAAAACTTAACTACTATAAGAAATATAGCAGCTCACTCTGATAGGTTATACAACTATACAAGTAAATTTTATCTTTCTTTTAAGCTAATAGATAAAAACTACATAAAATCTGACAATATAACTAATTTATACATGGTAATAAGATGTATGAAAAAATTACTAATGAATGAACAATATGACGATTTATATAATTCTATAAATAAAGAAATTGAAAAGCTTGATAAAAATCTTAATTCAATATCTATAGGCAAAATTATAAATATAATGGGATTTCCTATGAATAGTGAACAAAAAAATGAATATAATAACAATGAACGGTACTTAGAAAACTTTTGAAGCTCTAAGTCATTGTGGTAGCCTAGAGTCTATTTAAAGATTCTAGGTTTTTTAGTTGTTTACAAAATTTTTTAAAAATTATGTCACTTTTTGTAACACGATTGTCTTCCAATCTTTGCCAAATGTATTGTTTGTTATGTTTACCTGTGGTATAATAAATATTGTATTCAATTTGAATGCTTTAATTATTTTAAGGAGGTACACAACATGGAAATAGCAAAAGAAATAATTAATGCAGCTGGATTTTGTGATAATCCTAATTATTATTCGGGTTGTCCTGCTTCAGCAAAAGAGTTAAGTGGATATCAAGTTTTTAATATCTACGAAAACATTCAATTTAAAGTTGGCGAAAACGCTGCACGGAACTTTGCAGAAACTATTTTAAATTTTAATTTACCTTTAACATTATCAAATTTTATTTATGCAATTTTAACTCTTGCAAAAAATGGCTGGGTTAACCCTATCTTACCTTTAAAAAAGGTGGACTTCTCAACTAATGGTTTTACTTATTCTCAAAATACTTCTCAAATGTTAAAAAGTAATTACCCTAAACTTGACGAAAGTGAACGCATAAAAAATCAATTTAAGAAAAAATTAAAATTTAATTTAGATGTAGACAAAAAAACTTATGTAGTAATTAAAAAGATTATTAATCATCATTATTGGTAAATTTTCGCACTTTAAAAGGACTTACTAAAGTAGTAAGTCCTTATTTTTTATACTTAAAGCCTTATTATTTTACAAAATTGTCTAATTTTGTTGTATTTTGTAGAAAAAAGTAGTAAAATATTATTTATGTTTTTAACATAGCATCTAGCTACTGTAAAAACATTTGGCATTAATAGAGTTTTAGGAGGTACTTTTTATTTATGGCAAAAGAAATTTTATTATGCAACGCATCAGAAAAGCTTACTAGTATTTCACGGGATTTAAAAGTTTCTAAAATTCCACGGGTACAACTAAAATTTGCTACATATTTAGCAAGATTTGTACCTAAGCACAATCCAATTTCTGCATATCAATTGATTTTTATTGTAAATGCTCAAATTGAAATTTTAAAATCTACTCCAAATCTTTTTACTGAAGATCGTAAAGAAATTTTTGATACAATGCAGTATTTTCCTTTAATTGTAGATCTTATCTCTTCAGAGGAATTTAGTAATGATTTTAGAAAATGTTTTAATCGTTTCTTTTCGTATCGTTTTGGACCTGCTGTTGCTAAAAAATATTTATTAAACTTAACCGAATTTAGCACAAAAATGAATGATTTCACATCATAATTATTATTGCCAAATAGGTAGCAATTTAAACTTAAATTGCTACTTTTATTTTTTGAATATTTTTTTCATATTTTGGCATAATAATATAAAAATTATTTATGGAGGCAATTATGAAAGTTTTATATTATATTGCGCTTACTTTAGTTATTGTAGGTGCTATAAATTGGCTACTTATTGGTCTATTTAATTTCGACTTAGTTGCAACAATTTTTGGAGCAATGACTATTGTTTCAAGAATTATATATTCTTTAGTTGGAATATGTGGACTTATATGTATTGGTCTATACCCCAAAATAAATGAGTACTAATTTAAAAAGTCCCAAATTATTAAACTAATTTAATGATTTGGGCTCTTATTTTAATATTCATATATTTTTACTTCTAGCTTTTCTTCTTCTGCAAATTTTTTTTCTATTAAAATTTTACTTACTTGGTTATCATCTTTAAAAGCTACTTTATTTAACGCATCAAGTACAACTTTTCCTATGTTATCTATATCAGGCTTTTTAGTTGGGCTTATTTCACCCTTAAGCATTTTTTCCTTTTCAACCTTAGTTGTTGCTTTAGGAATTTTTAAATATGCTACAATTTCAATTCCTATTCTTCCTTCTAACATTATGCACCCAGGATTATTTATTTGAAAATATTGCAAAATTAAATTTTCATAATCCTTCGTTTTATTTGGTGTATACACAGTAAGTGTATTTGTGTTTACTCTTGGTCTTTCTTTTCCTACTATTTTTCCCGGCACTTCAAATTTATAATTCATCTTTTTTCACTTTCTTTTTTATATTATCTTTTGCTCTTTTAGCTGTTTTTCCTACTCTTTTGCTTATCTCCCCTGTTTGTTCTTCTAGGTTTTTCTTAATTTTCTTTGTTTTTTCACTAATTTTAAGTTTTATTGTTACAAGTGTTGGATAAGCATTTACCAATCTTCTATGAAGAACTGACTTGTTCTGTAATATTTCTTTTACTTTTTCTGTCATCTCTTCGGTATTGTCTAAGTCTTTCCCTGCAATTAGTCTTGCTTTTTTTACATATTTAATAACAACTGTTGAAACAATATTATCTACTATATAAATTACAAATGCAATTGCTGATATCCAATTTAACGTAATTTCTGGAATAAGTCCTAACCACTTTAGCAAAAATGGATTTGAAACATACATAATAAATAATCCTAAAATTCCAAATGGGATGATCGTTCCTACGCAAATTCTACCATTCAAATTAAATTTTCTTTGACTATAATCCCACCATCTTGCTTTAAATATTTTTTCCATAAAAAAGCTGGTTAAATATTCTAGTGTTCCACAAACTAATATTGCCATTATAAATAATACCCATGGATCATATATATATTTTTGTAAAAGTACTGTTATTGCAATTGCACCATAACCATATATTGGGCAATATGGCCCTATTAAGAATCCTCTATTTATAAATCTCCTATACTGTATTAACTTGCATGTAACTTCCATGCACCAGCCAATTACAGAATAAATCATGAACAATAAGAAATATATTCTTAAGTCAAACCCAAATATCTCCATATTTAATGTTTCCTACTTTCAAAAAATTTATTAATAGTTTATCATATGAATAGGAAAAAATAAAGTAAAATTTAAAAAAACACATAGAGTTAACTATGTGCTTTTATATGAATTCATATTATATATATTAAAATTCAATTATTTGTTGTTTACTAAATCTTTTAATGCTTTTCCAGCTTTGAATACTGGAGCTTTTGATGCAGGTATTTTGATTTCTTCCTTAGTTTGTGGGTTTCTTCCTTTTCTAGCTGCTCTCTTTCTTACTTCGAAAGAACCAAATCCAACAAGTTGAACTTTTTCATCTTTCTCTAAAGCTTCTGTTACAACGCTTACGAATGCGTTTAAAGCTGCTTCAGCATCTTTCTTTGTTGTTCCTGTTTTAGCAGATATAGCTGCGATTAAATCAGATTTGTTCATTTTAAATTACCTCCTAATAAGATTCTTTATGTAGTAGAATCTATCTACTCTATAAACATTATTCGCCAATTTTTGCTAAAATCCTTCTTTTTTTTACTAAAAAACTCTATTTTTTCTTGTTTTTTCAATATTTTTTATTAATTTGGCTATTTCTTGTCTTTATTTTATCTATTTTTCTTTAATTTATACTCTCCTAAAAATTTTTATGTCTTTTATATTTATAACTTTTAGCTGAAATATTGTAATTATATAAAACATAGCTGAAATAAGTATAGAAATTATTAAGCTCAAGTTTTTATTTATATATATAGGTAATATTTTATGCAAAATTATTGCAACTATTCCCATCATTATTGTAGCTATAACAGGTTTTAATAAAAAATTTGTAAAATTTAATTTTAGTTTTAAATTTTTGCCTATTTGGAACATTCCGAATAGTGTAGAAATTATATGGCAAACTACTGTGCCAACAGCTGCTCCTGCAATTCCTCCAAATATAAAGGTTTCAGGATTTATTTTTACTAAGCTTACATTAATTATTATTTTTGCAACTGCCCCACAACACATTCCTATTAGTGGTGCTAAAGTTTTTCCAAGGCCCTGAAGAGTTCCTATTACCGTTTGTTCCACCGTCAAAAAAATTATTGAAATACTGCTTATTTGCAATATAAATGCTCCTTGGCTTGCATTTGGGAAAAGCAAATTTAATATAGGCTCTGCAAAAAGACAAATTCCTAAACAGCAAGGCAACCCAATTAACATATTTATTAAAAGTGAAAATTCCACTTTATTTTTTATGCTATTATAGTCCCCTACCGCCTTTGCGCTTGATACTGCTGGAACTAGAGCAGTCGCAAAAGCTATGTTAAACGATAATGGCATTGTAACTAGCATATCTATTTTTCCGCTTAAAATTCCATATTGAATTTGAGCTTCGCTTTCGCTTAAAAAATTTCTTAATCCTTTTATGATTGTAATTGAATCTATGTTTTTATTTATTGAACCTAGAATTGCACTCATTGTCATAGGCATTGCAATTGCAATTATACTTTTTAAAATCTCCCACACAGTTTGTTTGGCCGAAATTTTACTATTTCCAAAAGCTTCACTTCTTTCTTTAAAATAAATACTAAATAAGTATATTAAACTTACAAATGTAGAAAATGTTGTTGCAAGGTTTGCCCCCGCTACCATAATTTTTGTATTCTTGCTTACAAAAATACATATTATTTCTACAAAAATAATTGTAAATATAGTTTTTAATGCTTGCTCTATTGTTTGTGATTTTGCCATTGGTCTCATATTTTGGCATCCATTAAAATACCCTTTAAACACAGCTATAATAGATTCAAAAAATACTGCAGGTGCAAGTATTATAATAGAAAGTTCTGTTTCAGGCATTGCTAAGAAATTATTTGCTATTGTGTGTGCAAATAAAAACAAAAATAAGCATCCAACAAAACCAATAATTGAAAGAAGCAAAAAGGAAATTTTAAATATTTTTTTAGCTCCAACATAATCTTCTACACCAATTCTTTCAGATATTAATTTTGATACCGCATTAGGAATCCCAATACACCCGATTGAAAGAACTATCATATATGCCTGAAAAGCACCTGAATATATGGCATTTCCTTTATCTCCAAAGCTTGGTCTATTAGTTAAATATAATTTATAAATAATTCCAAAAATTTTTATTATTACTTGTGAAAACATTAAAGTGAATATAGATTGACTAAAACTTTGTCTTTTTTCTTTTAGCATATTTATTTGTCACCTCAGTTTCTTTCAATTTATATTCTTAATATATTTTTATATGTATAAAAAAGTAAAAATTTTTTCATAAAATTGCCTAAAACACTTGTATTTTTGGCAATTTTATAAGATAATATATATGATAAAAATTCGATCGAAAGCGGTGATATTTTGAAATTATTAGATAAACTACTAAAACTTTTAAAAACAGATAGAAATACATTTTTCACATATATACTAACATTACTAACAACATATATAATAATCGATAGAGTTGTTGAAATGCTTATAATGATATTTACCGGTATCTCAGTAGATTACTGGAATCCATTTGTATATACTTTAGCTTTGGCTTGCCCTGTGTTTGCATTCCTATTTAGTTATTCATCAAAGTATGCAACAAGCGAAGGCTCTAAACATAAATTTTTTGATGCTTTTATTGTAGCTTTCTACATAATAGCAGTTTCAATGTTTACACAATATTTAAATTTACTAGGTTGGTCTTTGTTCTTATCAGTTCCAGCATTTACTGATATTGTAACAAATTTCTATTCATTAATTAGGCCCGCATTTTCTGCTATTTCGCTTTACATACCTTTAACAACCTTTTATGGAGTAATACAATGGCTTCTTACATTTGTTAACGATACTAAGGACTTATATGATTCTATCGAAGATTTTGGTGGAATTAACTTAGCTGATAAATCAGCTGCTTGGGGTGCTTATACTTGTGAAATAAAATTAGGAACAGATAAAGTTTCTGGAAGCGCAGTAAAATTTTCTGAAGAAAAAAGATTTTACCCAACTCTTGTTGCTGGTGTTTCTGGAGCAGGAAAAACCTCAATGGTTTTTGAGCCAATGATTGCACAAGATATTGACAAAAAATACTTCTTTAAAGAGATTTCTAAGGAAATGGGCTTTACAGCTTTAAAAACTGGACTTGCAACACTTGTTTGTCCTTACACAAACGACTACATAAACGAAAACTTTACTTTAAAT
>CAKPOC010000016.1 GCA_934169535.1 uncultured Clostridia bacterium
GGTTTATTCCTGCTAAAAATGCACATTCTGCTAAATCTAAATCTGTTACAGGCTTATTAAAATAATATTTTGATCCAAGTGCAACACCATAAACATCTGATCCTACGAAAATTAGATTTAGATATGATTCTAATATTTGATCTTTTGAAAGTTTTGTTTCTAGGTTATATGCTCTTGAAATTTCTCTTATTTTTCTTTGAATTCCGGCAATTCCCGAATCGTCATTATCTTTCATTAAGTTTTTTACTAATTGCTGAGTTATTGTACTTCCTCCATAAGAAGAACTTCCACCATGCAATATGTATGTTACAGTTGCTCCTAATGTTCTTTTTAAGTCTACACCTTGGTGAGTATAAAATCTTTCGTCTTCTATTGCTATATACGCATTTTGCAAATTTTTAGGGATTTGGTCTAACGTTACAGCCTCTCTTTTTTCAAGTCCTGAAACACTTCCAATTTCTTCTGTTCCATCATTTGCAAGTAAAACTGTATTTGTAGCACTTTCTATTTTTTTCTCTGTTTTTGTTGCCCATTCAGAATCACTTCCCATTATAGCAAAAATTGCTCCTACTCCTACAACAAATAGTACTAGTATTGCTATTACTAATATTTTTATTAATAGCTTGAACTTTGGATGTCTTTTCCAAAAGCCTTTTTTCTTTTTATTTTGAGTATTTATTTCGCTAGAATTATTTTTTTTGTTTTGATAACTTTTTTTATTATTTCTATTAGATTTTTTCATACATACCTCCATATATAGAATAATACAGAATACATTATATTATATTTGCTAAAAATCTTCAAGTATATCTTCTATTTTCGTAACAGCTTTTGCTCCTAATTTAATTAACTCGTTTGTGCCAGTTGAATTAGTACTTGTAATATTGCCTGGAATTGCATATATGTTTTTACCTTGATCTAATCCAAAATCTACTGTTATTAGCGTTCCACTTTTTTGTTTTGCCTCTATTACTAAAATTGCATTTGATATGCCACTTATTATTCTATTTCTGGAAGGGAATGTATATTTACTAGGTTTTGTTCCTATTAAATATTCTGATACCAATAATCCTTCTTGCTTTAATATTTGTTCTTCTAAATTTTTATTTTCTGGAGGATAAATATATTCCAAACTGTTTCCTAAAATTCCTATTGTTTTAGCTTTATATTTTAATGTTCCTAAATGAGAAAAAGAATCAATTCCCCTTGCACATCCACTTACTACTACAAAATTATTTTGTGCTAACTTTGTTGCAAAATCTAACGCTACTTTTTGTCCATACTTACTATATTCCCTGCATCCTATTACTGCTATTTTATTATTATGTTTTAATAAATTTATATTTCCTTTGTAATATAAACATATTGGGTAATCATATATTTGTTTTAGTTCTTTAGGATATAATTTTTCCTTATATGTTATTACATTTATTTTTAATTTTTGCATAGTATCAATCTTTTGTTTTATGTTTTTTCTTGTAGAAGGGTCCAATATTTTTTCAATTAATATTTTTTTATTTTCTTCATTGATTTTTATTTCTTCTGCATTTAAGGTTTTTTCTAGCTCATCCCTCTTTTTTTGAAAAAGATTTTCTGGTTCATCATACATTTTTAGTAATTTTATTTTTGTGCTTGGGCTAACCTCTAACCCTGATAGCCATATATAAAAATATATTTTTTCATTATTCATTATTTTGCATTTTACATGCTTTTATTACATTATTCATTAGCATTGCTATTGTCATTGGGCCAACTCCCCCAGGTACTGGTGTTATAAAAGATGTTTTAGGTTCTACATTATTAAAGTCTACATCTCCTACAACTTTTCCTTCTTTATTTCGGTTCATACCTACGTCAATAACTACAGCACCTTTTTTTACCATATTTTCTGTAACCATTTTTTCTTTTCCAACGGCACTTATTAGTATATCTGCTTTTTTAGTTATCTCTTCTATATTTTGCGTTTTTGAATGACATACTGTAACTGTTGCATTTTTATTTAATAAACATTGTGCCAATGGTTTTCCTACAATATTGCTTCTGCCAATAATTACTGCATTTTTTCCTTCTATTGGTATATTATAATATTCAAGCATTTTTATTATTCCATATGGCGTACATGGAACAAAAGAATCTTGTTTTGTTACTAATTTTCCAACATTTATTGGATTAAAACCATCTACATCTTTTTGTGGTGCTATTGTATTAAATGCTTGCTGTATATTTAATCCTTTAGGTACTGGGCTTTGTAATAAAATGCCATGTATATCCTTTCTTTTATTTAGTTTTTGAATTATATTTAATAATTCTTCAATAGTTGTAGATTCCTTTAATAGAATTTCTTCATATTCAATTCCAACTTCGTTGCATGCTTTACTTTTGTTCCTTACATATACTTTTGACGCACTATCTTCTCCAACTAAAATCACTGCAAGTTTTGCAATTATATTTTTATTTTTTAGTTCGTCATTTTCCTTCTTTAAATTTTTTCTAATTTCTGCCGCTAAAGCTTTTCCATCTATTATTTTTCCCATATTTTTATTTTCCTTTATTCTTTTAATCTTAATAATTTATTTATATTCATTTTTCCAGCTCTTGTAATTACGTCATATCCGTATTTTTCTTTTAAGTAATCTATTGTTCTATCCATTTTTTGCTGTTTTTCGTCAGCCTTTTCTTTTTTTTCAAATAAATTAAGTTGTTCTTCTTCATTTTGTGAAATAGTTGATATTCTAAGTCCTATTAATCTTATGTTTTTGTTCCTCGTTGAATAAAATAATTCTCCCAGCAATTTTTTTGCTTCGCTAAAAATTAATTTTGTGCTATCTGTTTTGCCATTTATCTTTTTTTGATGTGAATAATTTTGAAAATTATTATTCTTTATTTGTACAGTTATAACATTGGTTTGCATTTTTTGTTTTCTAAGCCTATATGAAACTTGTTCACATAAAGCAAGCAATACTTCATTTAGCTTTTCTAAGTTATTTTCATCATGTGGAAGTGTTATAGAATTACCTATTTGCTTAGGTGTTTCATCTTTTGTTTTTACTTCTTCATTGTCAATTCCATTTGCATATTCCCATATTACTTTTCCAAATTTTCCAAATTTTTTTATTATATCTTTTTGTTGTCTTTGAGCAAGTTCTCCAATAGTGTTTATCCCAATTAAATTTAGCCTTTCTTCTGTTTTTTTGCCTACCATTATTAAATTTCCAACTGGTAGTGGCCACATCTTTTGGGGGATTTCGTCTTTATATAAAGTATGAATTTTACATGGTTTTTCAAAGTCCGATGCCATTTTGGCAAGAAGTTTGTTACTTGCAATTCCTATATTTACAGTAAATTTTAGCTCATTTTTTATCGCATTTGATATTTCTTTTGCTTTTTCCTCTATTAGTTCACCTGGTTTTAGAAAGTGAGTCATGTCCATTGCACATTCATCTATTGAAATTTGTTCAATTTGGTCAGTGTACCTTTGGAGTATTTTTATCATATCACTAGAATATTTTCGATATGTTGCAAAATTTCCTTTATATACTTTTATATTAGGACATTTTTTGCGTGCTTGATACAAAGTTTCTCCGAGTTTTTA
This sequence comes from uncultured Clostridia bacterium, assembly GCA_934169535.1. Lineage (GTDB taxonomy): Bacteria > Bacillota > Clostridia > TANB77 > CAG-508 > CAG-245. Next base: position 3,593 of record CAKPOC010000016.1, read on the forward strand.
TTCCAAACTCCTTTGCAAGTTGACTTTTGGCAAGGACAATCCCACTTCTTTGTTTTTCATCTCCACCTATTACTGCAGGAATATTCCTAATGTCTATCTTTTCACCATTATTTAATTTTTCCACTGCAGTCCATGATAAAAAAGCATTATTTACATCAACATATAATATTAAACGTTCCATATCTATCACCACCGCAATTATAGAACATTTGTTTTTGTCTGTCAATCTATTTTTATTACTTTTTTAAAGTTTTCATCTACATTATTCGGCATTTTTAAACATAATGTTCTACTATTAGTACTGTTTTTTCTTTTTTCGTTTTTCCCTGATCTTCTTTTACTTTAAATTTGCCTTTTCCTCTAATTACAATCACATCATTTACTTTAATGTTTTTTGAATTTTCCTCTTGAAGTGAGTAATTCACAAATACTCTTTGGTCTTCTATAATATTTGAAGCCTCATTCCTTGAGCATTTAAGAATTTCTGAAATAATATTATCACATCTTAGCGAAGAAACTGTAATTCTTATTTCTTCGGTTTTAATTTCAGGTTTCCTTAAACCTCTTAAATGTACTTCTTCAATTGTTGCTTTGCTAAATCTAGTAAGCAATTTTAAATTTTGCAAAATATATTCACATATTTCCGGCTTTACCTCTATATCTGCACCATCTTCAAATACAATAATATCTCCTACTTTTTCTCTTTTAACTCCTAATTTCATTATTGCACTTAAATAATCTTTATGTAGATATTTACCCTTTAGCTGGCTCGGCAATGTTATTCTTATAACTTTAATTAATGTAGAATAATCAAACTTTTTTGAATCCATAATTTCTTTATATTTTTCTGGAAACACAATTAAAATTGCTTTTTCTAGCTCTTCATATGGAACATAAAATTCATAATTTTTTTCTTTATGTACATTTAAAATATCCTGTGCAATTTTTCTTTTATACATATCCAAAAAGTCAGTTGCGATTATTTGATTTCTTGTTTTTGCAATTTTTACTTTGTCCAATATATTGGCTGAAAATATGTCATTTTCGCTTATTTCTTTTTTCATAATAAAAATTTTCCCTTCATATAATTAAAAAATATTATATACAATTGATTTTTTTTATTCAACTATTTTATTGCATTTTGGAAAAATATATGTTATTATTACAAAAGTAAATATTGGGGTATAGCCAAGCGGTAAGGCATCGGACTCTGACTCCGACATTCCTAAGTTCGAATCTTAGTACCCCAACCAAAAAAGTGAATTAGAAAAATCTAATCCACTTATTTTTTATTCTTTTTCATTTTTATAGCTTGAGCACATTGACTCATCTGGTTGTTTAGTTTGGCAGCCTTCTACTGGTGTTACAATTATATTCTCTAAGTTGCAAAGTTGCCTTTGATTATTATTATACTTACATGATGTAACTGTACAATTTATAGTTTGTGTGTCTTTATTTGTTTGTTTCATAATAGCCTCCTTTAGGGTTATTATTTCTTTTTTTTGCAAAATTATTCTGCAAAAATTGCATCACTTTTTGAATTCATCTCTATTTGTGATTTTATATTTTTTCTAGTGTTAGCCCATACGCCAATTAATGTTAAAATAAAAAATATTTCTCCTAAAATTATTATACTAAAGAGAATTTTCAACAATTTATCTAAAAATTTATTTGATTTTCTTACTCTTTTTTGTGTTTTTTCAGTATCTTTAGCAAGTTTAGTTATGTCTATTCCATATTGCTTTTGCATTTCATTTTCTATTTTTCTTTGTGTTTTCTCAATTTCTTCCCAATCTTCTTTAGTTCCCATATCTCTTTCTCCTTTGAAAGGATTTTATCATATATTTCACAAAAATGCTAGGATTTTACTTAAAATTTTTCCATTGGAGTGTTCTTGGCTGTTGTCTTTGTTTTAGTGGTTCTTCTTTTCTTATCTGATTATTTACCGGTACATTATTGTTGCTACTGTATTCTCTATTTCTTGGTTCTTCAAAAGCTAAATACCAGCTCGTTCCACTTTTATTTTTCTCTATTTCTATATTTCTTTTTTCCAGTTCCTCAAAAGTTTTTGGTGGTTTTCTTATCATAACCTCTCCTGGAACCCAGTTTGCTGGAGCAAGTAAATTATTGGCATCTACACTTTGCAGCGCCCTTACTACCCTTAATATTTCAGATACATTTCTGCCTATTGTCATCGGATATGTTAATATTGCCCTTATTGTAAGTTTATCATCTATTATGTACACACTTCGCACAGTTTCAGTATTTGACACAGCGCTTGAAATCATTCCATATTTTCTTGCAATCTCTCCACTTCTATCTGCAATTATTGGAAATGGTATTTTTGTTCCTGTTTTTACATATATATCATATTCCCACGCCAAATGAGAGGCATTGCTATCAATGCTTAGTCCCAAAAGTGCACAATTTATTTGCGAAAAATAGTTATTTGCTTTTGCAAATGCAATTATCTCGGTCGTGCAAGTAGGGGTAAAATCACCCGGATGCGAAAAAAATACCAGCCACTTTCCTTTATAATTTTCTAATTTTATGTCTCCGCATTGTAGATTGAGCTGTAAATTTTGGAGCTTGCTCTCCTATTTTTACATTGCCATTCACCATTAATTCATAATCCATAAAAAATAACTCCCTTCATACTATTAATTATATTATGTAGAAAATTATTTTTTAGTTCTTTTTACAAAAAAATACCTCTTTAAATTATATAATTTAGAGAGGTATTTTTATTTTAAACTTTTGACCAGAACCAGTTTAAACTGTCATCTATACTTTTTTTCTTTTCTACTTTTGCTTGGATATCGTCTATCCATAAGTAAGAAATGAAAGATAAGAATATAAATACAAAGTCTACTAACAAGCTTCTTGTTAAAGCCGCATAAACAGTTTCTGCCATATTTTTTATTAACATTAATTCCATACAATGAGCAACTAAAATTAGTAAGAATACAAATAACATAGTTGCTGGTATTGCGCTCTTGTGTGTCTCTTTTCCTAACATTAATACTAGTACAAAAAGAATTAATGCTAAAAGTAAAGTTACAGAATTTGTAAAATCAATATAAGGCATTTTATTCTTCCTCCTTTATTTTAACTTTTGTTCTATTAATTTTGCTAAAGCTTCTGCTTTAGTTTTAATATAACCTTGCTCTTCACCTTCTATCATAACTCGAACTAGTGGTTCGGTACCAGAAGGTCTAATAAGTACACGTCCATTTTCTGCAAATTCTTTTTCTAGTTCATCTATTTGTGTTTTTATTGTTTCGTCTTTTTCATAATCATATTTTTTATCGGCCGACACTTTTGCATTTACAAGCACTTGCGGATATATTTTAATTATTTTACATAGTTCTGAAATTTTACTTTTCTTTTCTAACATTATTTTTATTAACATTAGTGAAGTTAAAATTCCATCTCCAGTAGGATTATAATCTAACAAAATTATGTGCCCTGATTGTTCTCCACCTAAATTGTAGCCATTTTTTAGCATATTTTCTAAAACATATCTATCGCCTACTTGTGTTGCCTCAAAGTTAATATTATTTTCTTTAGCATATTTTCTTAATCCTAGGTTGCTCATTACAGTTGCTACTACTGTATTTTTACTTAATTTGCCTTTTTCTTTTAAGTACTTGGAAATTACTGCCATTATTAAGTCCCCATCAATTAAATTTCCATTTTCATCTACGGCCTGGCATCTATCTCCATCACCATCATAAGCAATTCCTAAGTCGCAATTATGCTCTACAACAAATTTTTGCAATCCTTCTATATGTGTAGAACCACATTTGTCATTTATATTTATTCCATTTGGCTTATTATTAATTATGTAATAATTTATTCCTAATTTTTTAAATACTTTTTCTGCTATATTATATGTTGCGCCATTTGCTGTATCTATTGCTACTGTAAAGTTTTCTTTATCTAAGTTTTCTAAGTCTTCTTCAAAATTTTTTCTAAAGAAATATACATACTCCTCTAATAAGTCTTCCCTGTTTTCACAAATTCCTATTTTTTCATTTACTGCAGTTAATTCATCTATTTTGCCAGAATCCATTACCTCTTCAATTTCTTCTTCTAGGGAATCTGGAATTTTCATTCCTTTGTTGCTGAAAAATTTTATGCCATTAAACTCAAAAGTATTATGTGATGCTGATATTACTACACTTGCATCTGCTTTGTATCTTTTGGTTAAATATGCAACTCCTGGTGTTGGAATTACTCCTAAGCTTTTAACATTTGCACCATAACTTAGAAATCCTGCTGTCATTGCTGCTTCTATTAAAGTTCCTGATATTCTTGTGTCCCTTCCTATAAAAATTGTAGGAACTCCATTTTTTGAATGTTTTGCAAGAACATATGCTCCTGCTTTTGCTACTTTATATACAAGCTCTGGTGTAAGTTCACTATTGGCAATTCTTCTTATTCCATCTGTACCAAAATATTTTTTCATAATAATTTTTCCTTTCTTATAAAAAATATTTTTAGCTTTGCTTTATTATATTTTTAATATTTATAAATTGCAATAGTTTTTTTAAAATTTAAATAATTTGCAATAAATTTTAAATGTTATTTTGTTTACACTTAGCATGTATAAATGCTTACCGCTTTTATATGAATTTAAAATTTTGTTTTTCTTCCAATTTGGATATTTTGAATTTAAATTACTCCAAGTTTTTTCTAAAAGCTCTTTTCTTACTTTTCTGTCTTTAATTTTAGCCATTCTTTTTAATGAGCTGCATAATAAATATCTTGCATAATTGTATTCTAGCACAGTTTTGTAATCTTCATATAAGTTATTTTCTTTATAATATTTTTCTACATTATCTAATACTATAAAAATTTCGGCATCTCTTTCATTTTGAACATTTGCAATAGAGCTTTGCCTTTGAACATAATAAACCAATGGAACTGCAACATACTGCGGATTTTTTATTTTAGGAATTAATTTGTATGTAAATTCTACATCTTCATATCTTAGCCCTTTGGGAAATTCTAAATTTTCAATAAGTTCCCTTTTTATTAGTTTGTTCCATGCAACAACTCTTATAAAAGCAAGCATTTCTTCTTTATTTTTATACTCTACCCTTTTGTCTACAATTTCCTTATTCGGATACTTCCAAATAAAATCACATTCTACGAAATCTGCATTATTAGTTATTGCTGCATTATACATTTTTTCATATATGTTTTTTTCTACAAAATCATCAGAATCAAGAAATGCGATAAACTCCCCCTTTGCATATTTTAAGCCATAATTTCTTGCATCCGAAAGGCCTCCATTTGTTTTTTCTAAGTATACTGCATTATTATTTTTTTCTGCCCAATCTTTTGCAATTTTTCCTGATGAATCAGTTGAACCATCATTTACTAAAATTATCTCTATATCTTCAAGAGTTTGATTTTCTAATGATTTTAAGCATTTTCCCAAATGTTTTTCTACGTTATATATTGGAACTATTACACTTACCTTTGGCATTTTTCCCTTCCTTTATCTTAATTTTAAATACAATTTAACATTTATAAACAACAGCATTCTTTTTATTAATTGTTTTAAATCTCTAGGTTTAATATTTTTATATAATTTTCTTTTTTTAAGCTCTTTTATATATTCTTTTTGGCCATTTTTAGATAAATTTTTAATATTTAAAATTAGCGAATTTGTATAGTATATCTTAATATCTTCTTTAGTTTTTTTATCAATATTATATTTTTCTATTTTCGATAGCATATTGTCATAGTGGTAAATTAAATCTTTTGCCATTTTTACCTTTTTTTCTTGATTTCCCCTAGTTATGCTTTTAGACGTTTGAACATAGTTATATCCTACAATATTTGTATTTACAACTGTTTTAGCCTTTAAGAGTACAAGCATAGTTAGTCCAAAATCTTCATGATAGCATCCTTTTTCATATTCAAAATTGTTATCTAGCCAAAATTTTCTATTATACAAATAGCACCATGCAGGCTCTAAAAATTTATCATTGCCAAATAATTTTTCAAAAGCTTCTTCTCCTGTAGCTTCTTCAAACGGCTCGGTTTGTGATTTTTCTAAAATTTTTCCGTTTTCATTTACAACATTTATTTGAAATTTTATTAAGTCATAATTTTCATCAATATAATTTTTTAAATTAAAAAACAAATCGTTTTCTAAATAATCGTCTGAATCAAGAAATGCTATAAAATCACCTTTTGCATATTTTATGCCGTAATTTCGCGCATCTGAAAGGCCACCATTTGTTTTTTCTAAGTATACTGCATTATTATTTTTTTCTGCCCAATCTTTCGCAATTTTTCCTGATGAATCAGTTGAACCATCATTTACTAAAATCACTTCTATATCTTTAAACGTTTGATTCTCTAATGATTTTAAGCATTTCCCCAAATACTTTTCTACATTATAAATTGGAACTATTACACTTACCTTCGGCATATTATTTTCCTTCCACTATTTTTTCTAATTTGTTTAGTATTTCTTCGTTATATCTTTTTGCATCAAATCTTTTTTGTATTTTGTATCCATTATTTATTGCAAAATTCATAGCTTCTGCAATTTTATTTACATCTTTTTCTACTACTATTCCATATTTTTTTTCTACTTGCTCAGCACCTGAAACGTCTGTTGTTATTATTGGTGTATTTAACACAAATGCCTCAACAAAAGTTACGGGAGATCCTTCATAGTCTGAAGTTAAAATTAAATAATCCGCTAATTTTATATATGGATATGGATTTTTTTTGTTTCCTACAAAAATTAGCTCATCTTTAAGATTTTCTTTTTCAGCCATTTCTTTGTATTTTTTAGTATCTGGTCCTTCACCGACAAGAATTATTTTTAAATTTTGATTTTCGTTTTTTAAAATTTTTGCACTCTCTATAATTCTTGATATTCTTTTTTGCTCTTCCATGTGCCTACTAACATTTACAAAAATTGTTTGATTTTTTTCTATTTTTTCAGGTATCGACTCTTCTGCTAAGTTTAATATTTCTTCATAATCTATCATATTATTTATATGTTCCACTTTTTTATCCATCTCTGGAAATACACTTAAAAACGTATCTTTACTTTTTCGTGACACAAATATTAATTTTTTAAATTCTTCAAATTTAACATTGTCAAAGAATTCTTTTACTTTTTGTTTTTGACCTTTATACTGAGCCAAATAATCCATGTGGCACCATAATATGCAATTATTTGAAGCTGTTCTTGCAACAAATGAGCCAGGTCTTGAATATGTTGCAAATGAACAAGAAAAATCAAATTTATTTTTATATTTTCTTTTAAAATTTTGCTGTTTTATATAATTTATAGATTTTCTTAGTAATGCAAATTTAAAATTACTAGGTTTAAACTCTAAAATTTCTATAGAAGGATTTAATTTATCTAAAAAAATGCCCTTTTTTTCTTCTAAAACAAGAGTTATTTTATATTTGCTAGCTAATTTATTTAATAGCATTACTAATGCCTTTTCTATTCCACCCATTTCTAAATTTACTGCTGAAAATAGTATTTTTTTCATATTATTCTCCTTGAATTGTTTCGACATTATACCCTATAAATAGTCCTGTTTCGATAACCCCTGTTATACTTTTTAGTCTTTTTTCCATTGTTTGGTCTATTTCATTAAATTTTACATCTAATATAAGGTTTCCATTTTGCGTAATTACTGGGCCATCTTTCTTTTGCGCCATTCTAAGTTCTATGCTTGAAGCTCCCATATTGAATAATTCCTGTTTTACAAAATTTAAGCTTTGTGGCATAATTTCTACTGGAATTGCGCATTTTGAACCTAGTTTTGATACAATTTTAGTTTTATCCACTAGTATATAAGTTTTTTGAGCGCTTTTTATGTTTAATTTTTCGTTAAACATTGCAGCACCTCTTCCTTTAATCATCCAATTGTCATGGTCTACTTCATCTGCTCCATCAAAGCACCAATCAGGCTTTTTATCTGTTATTTTTGCTGTTGGTATTTCTAGGTATGTACATAACATTTCCATTTCGTACGAAGTAGGAATTGCTGTTATGTGTAGATTTTCCCTTTGAACTCTTTGTCCAATTGCAATTGCAGTTAAATATGATGTTGAGCCTGATCCAAACCCTATTACATCCCAATCTTGAACTTTTTGAGCCATAATATTTGCAACTTTTTCCTTTGCTTCTCTATTTGAAATTTCTTCTTTCCATGTAGGCTTTTGTAGTATTTCTTTATTCCAATTCATAAGTTTTCTCCTTTATATGAATAAAAGGGGACTGTTATCTTTTATAGTGTCCCCCTTTAATTTGCTTTTATTTTGTTATTTTGAAAAAGCTTCCTTTTCCAATTTGTATTACTCCTTCAAAATCATTTAATGATTGATAGTCTGTAACTTTTTCTCCATTTATTTTTATAGCACCTTGTTCAAATAATCTTTTTAGTTCTCCTTTTGAAGCTGCTTTTTTTGTTTTTAATAATGTGTCTAATATTGAATTTTCAAATTTAATTTCTTCTACATCTTCTGGAGCTTCCTGTTTTTGAAATGCTGTTTTAAAATGTTCTTCAGCTTTTTGAGCTTCTTCTTCATTATGATATAGTCTAGCAATTTCTTTTGCAAGTTCCATTTTTATATTTCTTGGATTTTCGCCGTTTTCTAAACGTTTTTCAATTTTGGCAACTTCGTCAGGATGAACATCTGTACATAAATTATAGTATTTAATTATCATGCTATCTGGTATTTTCATTACTTTTTCATACATTGTATTTGCATCTTCATCAACGCCGATATAGTTTCCTAAGCTTTTGCTCATTTTTTCTACGCCATCTATTCCCTCTAAAAGTGGCATAAATAGTGTTATTTGAGAGTCCTGTCCATAATCTTTTTGAATATTTCTTCCCATTAAAACATTAAATGTTTGGTCTGTTCCTCCAAGTTCTAGGTCTGCCTTTATTGCTACAGAATCATATGCTTGCATTAAAGGATAGAAAAATTCGTGTAATGCAATTGGCTGATTATTTTTATATCTTTTTTGGAAATCATCTCTTTCCAAAATTCTTGCTACAGTGCACTTTGCAGAAAGTTCTATTACATCTCTAAAGTTTAATTTATCGTGCCACTCGCTGTTATATCTTATAGTTGTTTTTGAAGGATCTAATATTTTTAATATTTGCTTTTGATATGTTTCTGCATTTGTTCTTACCTGCTCACGAGTTAAAGCTTTTCTTGTTTTTGATTTTCCAGTAGGATCACCAATCATTCCTGTAAAATCACCAATTATAATTATTACTTCATGTCCTAAATCTTGTAATTGTTTCATTTTTCTTAAAACAACTGCATGTCCTAAGTGAATATCTGGAGCTGATGGGTCAAGACCTAATTTTATTCTCATAGGTCTTCCTTCTTTTTCTATTTTTTTTAATTTTTCTTCAATTTCTTTTACATCAGTGTGGTCTGCCGCACCTTTTAGCATTATTTTAATTGTGTTTTCTATATCCATTTCTAATTCCTTTCTATTTGCAATGTTTTTGATATAATCTTTTTAAATTTTTAGGTTTTAAAGTTGCATCTATTCCGTTTAGACTAACTTGCGTAAATGCCTCTGTTAAAAATGCTTTATTTTTATCATTTAAGGGTTGTCTATCTTTGTTTTTATTCCAATATTCTAACTGTGTATCTTTTTTCCATCTTTTACCGTTGTAAGTAAGCCCAGCGGCTAAGTTGTCACATAGCATTTCAACTTGATATTTATATGGTATTACAGGCATTTTTTCAGGTGCATTTACATCATACCAATAATCTGCATGATGTTTGTTTCTGCCTTTATGGTGAAGCCAAGCTTTAGAATATCCTTTGTCTTTTTTTACAAATTCTATTGGACTTCTATTTCCATTATAATACTTGGCAGACTCCCAAAATTCTATAAATGAATATTTAGATAAGTCATGAACTAAGCCTCTGTATGGTATTCCAGCTTTTAAGCATAATTTAAATACCGCCCATCTATGTCTATTTACTAGCCCTAAGTGTTTCATTGCATTTGTTAAAATATTTGGCACTTCAATCCCTCTTTCTTCTGCTACTTAGTTTATCATTTTTTATTTAAAAGTACAAGTTATTTTTCGAGATTTTATTATATACAATTTTCCTTGATTTTTCAAGGTTTTTGTTGAATATTTAGCGTTTTTATGATATATATTAATAAAAAAAGGAGGATTATATGTTTAAACTACATTCTGAATATAAACCTTGTGGCGACCAACCTCAAGCAATTGAATATTTGTCTAATGGAATTAACCAAGGAAAAAAGTTTCAAACGCTTCTTGGTGTAACTGGCTCTGGAAAAACATTTACTATGGCAAATATAATTAATAAAGTTCAAAAACCTACTTTAGTTTTAGCACATAACAAAACTTTAGCAGGCCAGCTTTATTCTGAATTTAAAGAGTTTTTCCCTGAAAATAATGTCGAATATTTTGTATCTTATTACGATTATTATCAGCCAGAAGCATATATTCCTTCGTCTGATACTTACATTGAAAAAGATTCTTCTGTCAATGATGAAATCGACAAACTTCGTCATAGTGCTACTGCATCTCTTTTTGAAACAAGAGACGTAATCGTTGTAGCTTCTGTTTCATGTATTTACGGATTAGGTGACCCTATTGATTACGAGCATTTAACGGTTTCACTTCGCCCAGGTATGCAAATAGAACGAAATAAAATGCTAAAAAAACTTATAAATATGCAATATACTCGAAACGAATTGGATTTTAAGCGTGGTACTTTTAGAGCAAAAGGTGATATCGTAGAAATTTATCCTTCTGACTATGGTGAAAGTGCAATTAGAGTTGAATTTTGGGGTGATGAAATAGAAAAAATAACTGAAATAAATCCTGTCACAGGAAAAAGCGTTGCTATAAGATCTCATATAATGATTTTTCCTAATTCACACTATGTTACAACTTCCGACAAAATGGAAAAAGCTTTAGTTTCTATAGAAGCAGAAATGAAAGAAAGAATTAATTATTTTAAAAGTCAAGGAAAACTAATTGAAGCTCAAAGAATTGAAGAACGTACAAATTTTGATATAGAAATGATGAAAGAAACAGGCTTCTGCCAGGGAATTGAAAATTATTCAAGGCACATTTCTGGAAGGGACCCCGGCTCTCCTCCATTTACATTATTTGATTATTTTCCAAAAGATTTTTTACTACTTATAGATGAATCTCATGCAACAATTCCCCAAGTAAGGGCTATGTATAATGGCGATAGAGCACGTAAAGAATCCCTTGTAAACTATGGTTTTAGGCTTCCTTCTGCTTTTGATAATAGGCCTTTAAAATTTGAAGAATTTGAAGAAAGAATAAATCAAGTAGTGTTTGTAAGCGCAACACCTGCCGACTATGAAAAAGAGCATTCTAAAGATAATGTTGTTGAACAAATAATTCGTCCAACAGGTCTTTTAGACCCTGAAATTGAAGTAAAGCCTGTTACTAACCAAATAGATGATTTAATAGAACAAATTAGACTTCGCACAGAAAAAAATGAGCGCATTTTAGTAACTACTTTAACAAAAAAAATGGCAGAGGATTTAACCTCATACCTTGCTGGCTTGGACATAAAAGTAAAATACATGCACTCTGACATAAAAGCCTTGGAGCGTATGGAAATTATACGTAATTTAAGGCTTGGCGAATTTGATGTTTTAGTTGGCATAAATCTACTAAGGGAAGGCTTAGATATTCCAGAAGTTTCGCTTGTTGCAATTTTAGATGCCGACAAAGAAGGTTTCCTTCGTTCTGAGCGTTCACTTATACAAACAATAGGAAGAGCAGCAAGAAACACCAACGGAAAAGTTATAATGTATGCCGATGAGCTTACAGACTCAATGGACAAGGCAATTACAGAAACTAATCGTCGTAGAAGCATACAAATGAAATATAATATCCAGCATAACATCATTCCTAAAACTATCCAAAAATCTGTTAGGGATACTATTAAAGCAACTATTGCTGCAGAAGCTCAAGAAAAATACGAGCTTGATAAAGATTCTTCTATTGAAGATATTATAAACAAGCTTACAGAAGAAATGTTAAAACATGCCGAAAAAATGGAATTTGAAGAAGCTGCTAAATTAAGAGATAAAATTAAAGAACTTGAAAATAATATTTAAAATAAACTCCAATTGCTAAACCAAAAGTTTAATAATTGGAGTTTATTATTATTTTTTTATTTTTAATGTTGCTACACATTCTATATGTGCGCTATAACAGAAATTATCTACAGGTGTTATGCTTTTTACACTATATACTTTTTCAAGTTTTGAAAGATCTCTTGCAAGTGTTGCAGGATTGCAGCTTACATAAACAACTCTGTCTAGTTTTAAGTCACATAAGTTTTGCACGGTTTTGTCGTCCAAGCCTTTTCGTGGAGGGTCTACTATTACAACTGTTGGCTTTTTATTGTTTTTTATTAATTTATCAAACGCTTCTTCCGTGTCACCTTGTATAAATTCTACATTTTTAATATTGTTCAATTTTGCATTCTCGTTAGCATCTTTTATTGCAGATTCTACAATTTCAATTCCATATACTTTTTTTACAAATTTAGAAGCAAAAATTCCTATTGTTCCTATGCCACAATATAAATCAGCTAAAATATCATCACTTTGCAAATTTGCTTTTTCTATTGCTAATTTGTATAATTTTTCTGTTTGTACAGGATTTACTTGGTAAAATGAATTTACTGAAATTTTAAATTTATATTCGCCTAAAGTATCATAAATAAATCCGTCACCATATACTACAATATTTTGATTTGACAAAACCACATTTGTATTTTTAGTATTTACATTTATTATAACTGTTTTTATTTTAGAAAATTTTTTTATAAGTTTTCTTGCATCATAAGTTTTGGTTCCATTTTGAATTAGTACAACCATTACTTCTCCAGTAAAAAAACCTTCCCTTACCATTATATTTCGAAGTAAGCCTCTTCCTGTTTTTTCATCATATATAGTATCTTCCCAATTTTCTAATATAAAATTTGCAATCTCTTGTGATAGTTTTGTTTGAATTTTGCATTCGTCAAATTCTATTACATTGTGACTTCTTTCTGCAAATATTCCTGCTTTTTTGTTAGCACTTATTGGAAAAATCGCTTTATTTCTGTAATATTTTGGCCTGTCCATTTTTACAGTTTCATCTACTTTAATTTTTTCTTCTAGCATTTTATTTACTAAGTTTTGAACCTTTTGCCTTTTTATAACTAGTGTTTCTTCATACTTTATATGCCTTAAAGAACATCCACCACATCTAGGATATGATGTGCAATCAGGCTCTACTCTTTTATCCGATTTTTGTAATATTTGAATTATATTCGCATATGCGTATGCACTTGTAACTTTAGTTATATGAATTTTGCATTTTTCACCTTTTAATGCTTTTTTTACGAATATAGTAAAATTATTTATTTTTGCAATTCCTTCTCCATCTGCTCCATAATCTAAAATGTCTACTATATATTCTTCATTTTTTGAAACTGGAATTTCTTCTTTAATTTTCATTATTACCTCTTAAATATTTTTCTTAATTTCATTTATTTTTGCTTCTTCCTGCTCTTTTGTTTCTTTTTCAAAGTCTTCTAACTCTAATGTTATTCCTAAGCTGTTTAAGAAGTCATCTCCATTATCTAAACCTAAATCTTTAAAAGTTTTTTCCTTCATTTTGCTCTCCTTATATATAATTGTAAAAAAGGAAGGCTTTTACAAACCTCCCTTTTACTTCTATGGTGCGGATGAGAGGACTCGAACCTCCACGTCGTTGACACTGGTTCCTAAGACCAGCGCGTCTGCCAGTTCCGCCACATCCGCATATACCCTGCTAAAGCATAAAATCTTTAGCACTCCTATATATTAGCATTTTTAACATTTGATGTCAAGAGGTATTTTAATTTTTTTAGCAATATTCTAAAATTTCTTTTAGTCTATCATCTTGTTTTGTTAAATATAAATATCCAATTAGTGCCTCAAAAGCAGTTGCATGGCTGTATTCCTCAACAGTAGAGTTTTTAGGCACGTGATGATTTTGTGCATTTCTTCCTCTTCTTACTATTTCTTTTTCTTCTTCAGTAAGTTTTGGTTCAATTTCTTTCAATAATCTAGCTTGGCTTGAGGCTTTTACATGTTTTACCGCTTCTATATGTAAATTGTGAGGTTTTAATCTTGTATTATTTATAAGTTTCATTCTTATGTAAAGTTCAAAGACATTATCTCCTATGTATGCCCAGTTTAATGGCGACATTGTATTTACTTCTTCTGTGTCTTTTTTTCTTTCTATTATATTATTCATATTCTTCTACTCTTTCCAATGTTATTTTTCCTAAATTTGCACATCTAAAGTCTTCTAAAATAACTTTGGATGTTCTTGCAAAATCAACTTCTCCGCCCTTTTTTAGTAAGTTTTTCTTTTCTCCAATATATTGCATAATTTCTGTTATTTTTTCGTTTTCTTCTAATTCAATATTATTTAATATTTTTTCTACAATTTGTGAATTTAATGAATATCTACTAATTAAATTTGATTTATAATTATTAATAAAAAATTTAGTAAGATTATATGCAATTTCCTGTTTCTCAATTACGCTATCTTTTATTGTCCCTGTATATGATAAATTAAGAGCTACTTTTTGGTTTTCTAATTTTGGCCACAAAACTCCTGGCGTATCTAATAATTCTATATTGTCTGCAAGTCTAATCCATTGTTTTTGAACAGTAACTCCTGGTTTGTTTGCAACTTTCATAGTATTTTTGCTAGAAACTCTATTAATAAAAGAAGACTTTCCAACGTTAGGAATTCCCACAACCATAGCTCTTACAACTTTCCCAACTCTTCCTTTTTCGGCCGCTTTTTCATATTCTTCTTTCATTACTTTATTTATTTCGTTTCGTATTTTTTCGCTTCCATTTCCAGTACTTGCATTGCATATTATTACTCCATACCCTTGCTTTCTAAAAAATTCTTGCCATTTATCTGTTTCTTTTTTATCTGCCAAGTCCTCTTTATTTAATATAATAATTCTTTTTTTATTATTTATTAGCTTCTGAATTTGTGGGTTTCTGCTAGACATTGGAATTCTTGCATCTAATATTTCAATGATAATATCTACTAGTTTCAAGTCATTTTCTATTTGCTTTAATGTTTTGCTCATATGTCCGGGGAAACCAATTTAGGCTCACCTTTGCATCATTTTCTTCAGCATTATTTTTTTTCTTTTCTGCTCGCATTTTTCTTTTTTGATACATGTCCATTTTTTCACTTCTTTCTATTCTATCATTTAAAAAAATACTTAAAAGTATTTGTTTTTCGTTTTTAACTTGAAAGTATTATATCATATTTTTGTTTATTTATAAAGTCAAGAGCCTCAAAATATTTATCTTCATATTTGAATATTACTTTTATATTACCATCTTCACTAACAACAATATCTTCAATTAACTCATCTATCAATAATCCATTTATTTCCATCACTTTTTGATAAAAAAAGCAATACAAAAAAACTTTTATAATCCTTTCGTACTGCTTAATCAATTATAAATTTCATATTTTTATTTAACTACATTGACATTATAGCCTCCAAAAGCCAACCAATATAATTACACTCCAAATAAACTTGCTAAATTATCTGCTATTGTGCCATCAACATTAAGAGCATTACTGGCAAACAATATTATTTGATATGGAGAAATTGGAGTATTAAAATAAGAGGCTTGTAATAGCCTCTTTTATCGTTTTATCAGATATAT
>CAKPOC010000017.1 GCA_934169535.1 uncultured Clostridia bacterium
TACAGAATCATTAAACATTACCGTTCTTTGTGATACATATCCGATTTTATTATGTAAAGTTTCTTGTGTATAATCTTTTACATTTATTCCATCTACTAAAACTTCTCCTTTAGTTGCATCATAAAGCCTTGGAATTAAGTTTACTAAACTCGATTTTCCACTTCCTGTTGAACCTATAAATGCAATAGTTTCTCCTCTATTTGCCTTAAATGAAATATCTTTTAAAAGATACTCATCTCCATCTGGATATTTAAACGATACATTTTTAAATTCTATTGTTCCTACTTCGCTTGTATTGCCATCTTTAATTTTTCCATCCTTTATTGTTGAAGGTGTATCTAAGACTTCGTTTATACGGCTTGCTGAAACCTGCGCACGAGGCAACATCATAAAAATCATTGCAAGCATCAAAAATGCCATAATTACTTGCATTGCATATGAGCTAAATACAACCATATCTCCAAATAGTGTTACTTTTTCTGGCAATCCTGCATCTTTTATTAAATAAGCTCCTATAAAATAAATTGAAAGTGTTAAAAAGTACATTACAAGATACATTACAGGTGATAATACTGAAAATGCTTTTTGGTTAAATAATTGTTGATTTGTAAGTTTTTCGTTTACCTTTTCAAATTTTTCTTCTTGATAATCTTCTGCATTGAATGCTCTTACAACTCTTATTCCTGTAAGATTTTCACGTGTTACACCATTTAATTTATCAATTAATTTTTGTACAATTTTAAATCTTGGTAACACAATTGCCATTAAAGCTGCAATTACGCCTAAAAGTATTACTACTGCAACTGCTGTTGCTGCACTCCATTGCCAACTTTTATTTAATATTTTAGTAACCGCCCATACTGCTGTAATAGGTGCTTTTATTATAAGCTGTAGTCCCATTGCAACAAGCATTTGTATTTGTGTTATGTCATTTGTAGTTCTTGTAATTAAACTGCTAGTAGAAAACTTTTTTATTTCATTCATTGATAAATCTTCTACTTTATTAAATAGCTTTTTTCTAGTATTCATTGAAAATGTTGCTGATATATTTGAAACAAAATATCCTACTATGATGCTAGATATTAAGCTTCCTAGCGCACAAGCTAGCATGTATCCTCCATTTTGTAAAATTTCGTTCATGCTGCTTCCTTCAGTTTGAACTAATACTGTTATTTTAGACATATAATCAGGCATTTTTAGTTCTAGCCATACTTGCCCAACTATTAAAATAAAACAGATAAATGCTATTATCCACTCTTTTTTTCCTATGTTTTTTAATAATTTTAGCATATTTCTTTTCCCTTTCCTTTTTTATTTAAGCTTATATTATATAACATATGTTTGTGTCTGTTTTGTGAAATTTAATAAAGGGGCTATTATTTTAGCCCCATTTTTTATAAGTTTTCTAGTCTTTTTATTGTTTCTTCTAATTTCAATTTATATTGTTCTAATTTTTTTTGCTCTTCTTCTACTTTTTGTTTTGGAGCTTTGTTTACAAACCCTGGGTTTGAAAGCATTTTTTCTCCTCTTTGAACTTCGAAAGTTAATTTTTCTTTTTCTGTTTGTAATTTTCGCTTTTCTTCTTCAATATTTACAATTTCGCCAAGTGGAATTATAGCTTTTATGCCATTGCCTATTGCAGTAATTGTATTTTCTATAATTTCTGCTTTTGTCTGTACTTCTATATTGTTTGCAAAAGTTAATTTTTGAATCCATTGTTTAGAATCATTAATTAGTTTTACATATTCTTCATTTTGTGTTTCAAAAATTACATCAGACTTTTTAGAAGGAGCTATATTCATATTATTTCTTGCATTTCTTATTTGAATGATAATATTTTTTATTTCTTCTATCATGGTTTCTTCTTTTTTGAAGTTTAATTTTTCGCTGTATTCTGGCCAGCTAGAAATTATGATGCTTTTTCCATCATTGTAAAGCTCGTTATATATTTTTTCTGTTATAAATGGCATTATTGGATGTAATAATTTTAGTAAATCACAAAGAACCTTATTTAGTACTATTTGTGCAGTTTTGGCATTTGCTCCTTTATTATATAGGCGCGGTTTTACAATTTCTATGTACCAATCGCAAAATTCGTTCCATGCAAAATCATATACTTTTTGAGCATATACTCCAAAATCAAAATTGTCAATGTTTGTGCTAACTTCTTTTACTAGTGTGTTTAATTTTGATAAAATCCATCTATCTTCCCATGCAAGATCCAATTCATCTATATTTTCATTTAGCTCATTAAATGTATTCTCTTCTAAATTCATTAATACAAATTTAGCTGCATTCCAAATTTTATTCGCAAAATTTGAAGCTGATTCTAATTTTTCTGGCATATATCTAATGTCATTTCCTGCTGTAATTCCTAATATTAGTGAAAATCTTAATGCGTCAGTTCCATATTTATCTATTATTTCGATAGGGTCTATTCCATTTCCTAAGCTCTTTGACATTTTTCTACCTTGGCTATCTCTTACAATTCCATGAATTAAAACATTGTCAAAAGGTTTTTTACCCATATATTCTAATCCAGAGAAAATCATTCTTGATACCCAACTTTGAATTATATCATAACCGGTTACTAATGTATTTGTTGGATAAAATGTTTTTAAATCTTCTGCATTTTTATCTGGCCAACCTAATGTAGAAAATGGCCATAAAGCTGAACTAAACCATGTGTCTAGTGTGTCTGTATCTTGAACAAATGTTGTATTTCCGCATTTGCTACATTTTTCAGGCATTTTACTGTCAACTTCTATATTTCCACATTTTTTACAGTAGTAGACTGGAATCTGATGTCCCCACCAAATTTGTCTTGAAATACACCAATCTTTTAAGTTTTCCATCCAATTAAAATAAGTTTTACTATATCTTTCTGGTACAAATTTGACATCACCATTTTTCACAGCTTCTATTGCAGGTTTTGCAAGTTCACTCATTTTTACAAACCATTGATCCGAAATTCTAGGTTCTATTGTTGTGTGGCATCTATCACATTTTGCAACAGAATGAGTATAATTTTCTATTTTTACAAGATTTCCTAATTCTTTTAATTTTTCTACAATTTTTTCTCTTGCATCATATATATTCATGCCTTTAAATTCAGGGCATAAATCATTCATTATTAAATTTTCATCAAATACTTCTATTATTGGTAAGTTATTATTTATTCCGGCTTGATAATCATTCATATCATGTGCAGGTGTTACTTTAACAGCTCCTGTTCCAAATTCTGTTTCGACGAATCTATCTCCAATTATAGGAATTTCCTTGTTCATAATTGGCAAAATGCAAGTTTTTCCAATTAAATCTTTGTAACGTTCATCTGATGGATTTACGGCAACAGCAGTATCTCCTAGCATTGTTTCAGGCCTTGTTGTTGCTACTGTTAAATATTTATCAGTTCCTGTTACTTGATATTTTATGTACCAAAGATGTGTCTTTTCCTCTTTATATTCAATTTCTGCATCTGAAATTGAAGTTTTACAACCTGTGCAGTAATTTATCATTCTTTTTCCTTTATAAATATATCCTTTATTATAAAGTCGTTTAAATGCTTCCATTACAGCTTTTGTAAGGCCTTCATCTAAAGTAAATCTGCTTCTAGACCAGTCGCAAGATGAGCCTAATTTTTTTTGTTGGTTTACTATTGTTCCACCATAAAGTTTTGTCCACTCCCAAGCTCTTTGCAAAAATTCTTCCCTTGTTAAGTCTGTCTTTTTCTTTCCTTCTTTCTTTAAAGCTTCAACTATTTTTGCTTCTGTCGAAAGTGCTGCATGATCTGTCCCTGGAACCCAAAGAGTATTATAACCTTTCATTCTTTTATATCTAATTAGTAGGTCTTGCAAACTTGCATCTAAGGCATGACCCATATGTAATTTTCCTGTTACATTTGGTGGTGGCATAACAATACAGTATGACTCTTTTGTTTTATCCATACTTGGCTTAAAATAGCCACTTTTTTCCCATTTTTCATATAGTTCTTCTTCAAAATCTTTTGGATTATATTTGCCTTCTATATTATGACTCATGTTTTGTTTCCTTTCTTTATTTTATTATATATAATATAATAAGTCCTGCTACTGACATTACTGTTCCTATTATTTTTACCGTTTTTATTGTTTTAATTATTTCGCTAGAGCTAAAAAAATTTTCAACAATAGTTCGTGCATCATAAATAAAAATTACTCCTAATGCGCAAATTAAGCATACAAGTATTTTTAGTACTATCATTTGGCTACCTCTTTATTTGTTTTTTTGAATAAAATTCCAAGAATCTTTGCACATTTGTTTAATATCTTTTTGTGCTTCCCATCCAAGTTCCTCTTTTGCTTTTTTTGGGTCAGAATAGCATACGGCTATATCTCCAGGTCTACGAGGTGCTATTTTGTAATTAATTTTTTGATTTGTTATTTTTTCAAAAGACTTTACCATGTCTAAAACGCTTACACCTGTTCCAGTTCCTAAATTATATATAAATAGTCCTTTTCCTTCTTTATCTAATTTATTTAGTGCTGCAAGATGACCTTTAGCTAGGTCAACAACATGTATATAATCTCTTACACCAGTTCCATCTTTAGTATCATAGTCGTTGCCAAATACTGATAACTGCTTAAGTTCACCAGATGCAACTCTTACTACATATGGCATTAAGTTATTAGGAATTCCTCGTGGTTCCTCTCCAATTAGTCCACTTTCATGTGCTCCTACTGGGTTAAAATATCTTAATATGCAAATGTCCCATGTGTTATCAGACGCATATAAGTCCTTCAAAATTTGCTCTATAAATAATTTTGTTGTTCCATATGGATTTGTTGTTCCTCCTGTTTTGCACTCTTCTGTAATAGGAATTTTTTCTGGCTCACCATATACTGTTGCAGATGAGCTAAAAACAAATTTTTTAACATTGAATTTTTTCATCGTTTCTAAAAGAGTTATACAGCCTGAAATATTGTTTTTATAATATTCTAATGGTTTTTTTACAGATTCTCCAACTGCTTTAAATCCAGCAAAGTTAAGTACTGCATCAATTTTATTTTCCTCAAAAACTTTTTCTAATGCCTCTTTATCTAAATAGTCTATTTCATAAAATTTAAAATTTTTTCCTGTTATCTTCTTTATTGCCTCTAATGCTTTAGGTTTACTATTTGAGAAATTGTCTATTATTACAATTTCCTTTCCCTCATTTAAAAGTTCTACTGCTGTGTGACTTCCTATAAATCCAGCTCCACCTGTAACTAAAATTGCCATTTTATTCTTCCTCCATTTTTCCGCATATTATTCCTACAAATATTGTACCTTTATCTGTTTTTTTAATTTCACCTGTTCCTGTATTTGTACATCCTTGAATATTTGTATTTTCTTCATTTGTTACATTTATGTCTTTTCCTTCTGAAATAATTTTTGCAGTGTTTTCGCTCTGCTCTATTATACCACTTTTGTAGTTGCTTGAACATATTGTTCCTATTTTTATTGTTTGATTTCCTGTGTTATTTGAAATTATATCTGCATTATTCTTGGTATTTTCTATAACTCCACTATTTTCTGCACAAATTCCAGCAATTTTTATATCAGTTAATGTGATATTTTCTTTTTTGTAAATTGCTGCTTCATTTGTGCAATTTACAATTCTGCTATTATTTGTAATACATATTCCTGCAATTTTACTTATTCCTGTTATTTTTCCTGAATTTCTACTATTTTCAATAGTTGAACTTTGTTCCATATTTCCTACAAGGCCAACGCAAATTGCTTCTTCTGGTTGCTCGTCTTCTATATTTGAAATTTCTCCTGTATTTTGACACGAAATTATACTTCCAGTAGAATTCCCTACAAGGCCGCACAGCTTTATATGCTGTAATTACTCCTGAATTTGTACAGTTTGTAAGTGTCCCTTCATTTTTATTTACTATTCCACATGTATAATTTTTTGTAGCAGTTTCTTCTTTTATAATTCCTGAATTTGTGCAATTGTCAAGTGTGCCATTATTCGTTATACAAATTCCTGCTTTTTGCATATTAGATGTAATATTTACTAAACTTGATGTATCATTTATTTTTCCAAAGTTTTGCCCTACAACAGCTGATACAAAAGAGTTTTCATTAGTATCTATTTGACTTGTTATAATTGTACCTTCAACTTTGCAATTCTCAATATTTCCTGAATTTTCTAAGCATAACGCTGAAATCTTTAATTCTTCGCCATCTATTTGTTGCACGTCAAGATCAATATTTAAATTAATATTACTTATTGTTCCACTGTTATTTCCGAATAAATAATATGTTTTTGTATTAATTTTTTTGTCATTTCCATCAAATGTTCCAGCAAAATTTGTTACTACATTGTTAGCTATTGTTGTTCCACCAATTGGAGTAAAATTTTCATCTAAATTAACGTCATTTTCTAATTTAAAATACAAATTACTATAGTTTTTTCCTTCATTTACTGAATTCGCCAAACTTGCCATCTGATTTGAATTTGTAATTAAATATGGATTATCTTTTGTGCCAAGTCCTTTAAATAAATTGCTTGTTTCTCCTGAAGATTGCTCGCTATTTATTTCATCTGTTTGGTTAGCTATTTGCGTTTGACTCTTATTATTTTTTATGTTTAAAGCAATTAGAATTGTTGCTACCGCTATAATTGCCACAATAAGTAAAAATATTAGCATTTGAAAAACACTTATCGTCACTTTTTTAGTTTTCATAAATTACCCTTTCTTTCGTTTTATATAATTCTTGATACATTCTATAATTATTCAAAATTTTTCGTACATACATATTTGTTTCTTTATATGGAATATTTTCTATGTTGCTACCATCATATTTTATTATGCCTTTTTCAATCCAATTATCAACATTGCCCATTCCAGCATTATATGCTGCAAGCGCAAGTTCTGCAATGTTGTTATATTTTTGTAATAAAATTGAATAATACTTAGTTCCATATTCAATATTTTTTTGTGTGTCAAATAAATCTATTATCTCTTCATTTTCATCTAGTTCCTGTGCTGTTTCCTCCATTATTTGCATTAATCCCTGAGCCCCACTCGTAGATTTTGCATTTGATTTAAAGTTACTTTCAGCTTTTATTATTGAATATATCATTAGTGGATCTACATTATATTTTATAGCATACTGTTCTACTGTATCATTATATTTTTTAGGGTATATGTTTTTTAAAATAACAGATTTTATATTGGATATATTGCAAATTATAGCGACAATAATTGCTATAGTAATACAAAATAATATAACTTTAAAAATTTTTCTCAAAAGTTTTTCCCTTTCTTTCGTTTTGTTATTTTACATCATACCAGCTATGACCTTCAGATAATTCCACTTCAAGTGGTATGTCTAATTTCATTGCATTTTCCATATTTCTTTTTAATATTTCTTTTGCAATTTCCTTTTCCTCTTCTTTAACTTCTAATAAAAGTTCATCATGAATTTGCAATACTATTTTACCATTAATTTGCTTTTCTTTCAATTCCTTATTTACATTTATCATTGCTATTTTCATTATATCTGCAGCAGTTCCCTGTATTGGAGTGTTCATTGCTATTCTATCTCCAAATTTTCGTACCATATAATTTGCCGATTTAAGCTCTGGAATATATCTTCTTCTTCCAAATAGTGTTTCTACATAGCCCTTTTGCTTTGCTTCTTCTATAATCCCCTCCATAAAAGTTTTTATACCGCTGTATTTTTCTAGGTAATCTTCTATATATTTTTTTGCAACTTTATTTGGAACATTTAGTTGATTTGCAAGTCCATAATCACTTATGCCATATACTATACCAAAATTTACTGCTTTTGCTGAGCTTCTTTGTTCCTTTGTAACTTCTTCTATTGGTATTCCAAATACTTTAGATGCTGCCTGCCTATGAATATCTTCGCCATGGTTAAATGCATAAAGCATGTTTTCATCTTTAGAAATATGTGCAAGCACTCTTAATTCTATTTGTGAATAATCGGCATCTATATAGATATTTCCTTCTTCAGGCAAGAAAGCTTTTCTTATTTGCTTTCCTATTTCTTCTCTTGTAGGAATGTTTTGCAAATTTGGGTCTGTTGAGCTAATTCTTCCTGTTGCAGTTATTGTTTGGTGGAACTTAGAATGTATTTTATGAGTTTTAGGATTTATACATGGTATTAAGCCTTCTATATATGTTGAATTTAGTTTTGCAATTTTTCTATAGCTTAATATTTTTTCTATGATTGCATGCTTGTTTACAAGTTTTTCTAGCACTTCTACATCTGTAGAATAGCCAGTTTTTGTTTTTTTAGGTGCTGGAAGGCCTAATTTTTCAAAAAGGATTTTTCCTAATTGTTGATGGGAATTTATGTTGAACTCTTCTCCTGCAAGTTCATATATTTCAGATGTTAATTTATTTTGTATGTCTTTTAATTCTTCACCATAGCTAATAATAGTTTTTTCATTTACGTAAATTCCATTGTATTGCATTTGTGCAAGTACTAAAACTAATGGCATTTCTATGTTGTTAAATAGAGAAATACTATCTTCCGATTTTAATTTTTCCAGCATTATATGTTTAAGTTTTGCAACAGCATAGCAAATAAAAATTGCTTTTTGTTTTTTACCATCTTCGTTAGAAGTTTGAGATTGCATTTCAAATAGGTTTATTTGCTTGCTTTCGTTTTCAGTTATATTTAAATATTCATCTACCGAAATATTTAAATATTTTTCACACATTTCCTCTATTGTATTTTTATCTGTCGGATTTAGATTGTATCCTGCAATTTCTGCATCAAATTTTAAGTTTTTGTAATCTATCCCTTGTTCTTTTAAAATTATATAATCATTCTTTGCTTTATAGCTTACTTTTTCTATATTTTCATCTTCAAATAATTTTAATATGTCACTAACATTTTCCGTATATATTACTTTGTTTTTTTCTTTATTATAAATTGCTATTCCTACAATTTTTTCATTTGTTATGCTTTCATTTCCTTCAGATTTGTAAAAATAATAAATTAATTCTTTTTGGTTTTCTATTTCTTTTATTGTTTCAGATAAATCTGTTATCTCCTCTGTTTCATATAGTTTTGCTAATTTTTTAGGCTCGTTACTAGTTTCTTCTGATAAAGAAAATCTTTCTATAAATCTATTAAATTTTAATTGCTTAAATCGTTGCAAAACAGCATCTTTATTCCACTGTTTTGTTTGCAGGTCATCTATATTTACATCTAACTTTGCATCTAATAAAATAGTACCTAATGTTTTTGAAAGCAGAGCTAAATCTTTATTATTTTCTATTTTTTCTTTTAATGAGCCCTTAATGTTTGAGCTTCCTTCTTCTAGTTCTTTATATAAATTTTCAATAGTCTTGTATTCTTTTACAAGTTTAATTGCAGTTTTTTCGCCAACTCCTGGAATTCCCGGAATGTTATCTGAAGTATCTCCCATTAAGCCTTTTACTTCAATTAATTCTACTGGTTTTAAGCCATATTCTTCTTCTATTTTTATTTGTGTATAATCGTCTACTTCTGTTTTTCCCATTTTAGTTCTAGGAATTCTAACTGTTATGTTATTACTTACTAATTGGAATGTATCTCTATCTCCAGAAAGAATTGTTACTTTATGTCCTTGTTTTTCTGCTTCCTTTGAAATTGTTCCAATTATGTCGTCTGCTTCATAACCTTCTTTTTCGATAACTGTTATGTTCATATCGTTTAAAATTTGCTTGATTATTGGCATTTGCTGAGCAAGTTCTTCTGGCATTGCATGCCTTGTTCCTTTGTATTTATCATACATTTTATGTCTATGCGTAGGTGCTTTTAGGTCAAATGCTACTGCTATATATTGAGGCTGCAAATCCTCAAGCTCTCTAAATAAAATTGCCAAAAATCCATATAGTGCATTTGTAAAAACTCCATCTGCACTCATCATTGTTTTTGCGTGCATTGTTCCATAAAATGCTCTGTTCATTATACTGTTTCCATCAATTATTAATAATCTATTTTCAGCCATAGCTTATCTCCTTTGTTATTTAATTATATCTTTTATAATTTCGCCTGCAATCATAAGTCCTGCAACAGATGGAACAAATGAAATGCTTCCTGGAACTTGTCCTTCTTCTACCTTTATAGGTTCTTCCTTGGAATAAACCACTTTTAATTTTTCAATTTTTCTTTTTCTTAATTCTTTTCTCATTACTTTTGCAAGTGGGCATACACTAGTTTTGTAAATATCGGTTATTTCAAATTTTGAAGGGTCTAATTTATTTCCTGTTCCCATTGCAGATATAACCGGAATATTTAATTTATTACACCTCGTCACAATTTCAATTTTTGCAGTTGTTGTGTCAATACAGTCTGCTACATAATTTAAGTCTTTCGTAATTATTGGGGTTGTAGTTTTTGGAAGAAAGAACTCCTGATATGTTGTTACTTGCACTTCAGGATTTATTTCTAACATTCTTTCTTTCATTACGTCCACTTTATTTTTACCAATCGTTTTAGTTGTCGCAATTATTTGTCTATTTAAATTGCTTATGCTTACTTGATCATTATCTATAAGTACAAAATTTTGTATTCCAGCTCGTACTAAAGCCTCACATACAAAACCTCCTACTCCACCAAGGCCAAACACTGCTACTTTTGCTTTATTTAGTTTTGCTACTGCGTCTTTTCCTATTAATAATTCTGTTCTTGAAAATCTATTTGCCATTACATATTACTTCCATTTTTAAAAATTTAATTTATTATATTACATAAAGCTTTATTTTTCAATATTTTGGCGCTATAAATTAATAAAAAAACGGCTTTTATTTATTAAATTTAAAGTCGTTTTTTCTGCATTTATTATTTCATTTTATATGTTATATTTTATTACTCTTTGTTCTGAACTTTCTTCTATTCCTGTTGCTATAACTGTTACCATTATTGCATCTTCTATTCTTTCATCAACAATTGTTCCAAATATAATGTTTGCGTCTTGATCTAAAAATTCTTTTATGTAATTTACAGCTGTGCTTACTTCACTTAATCCTAAATCTGCTCCTCCTGTAACATTTACAATTACACCTTTTGCTCCTTTTACAGAAGTTTCAAGAAGTGGGCTATCCATTGCTGAAATTGCTGCATCTAATGCTCTTTGGTCGCCTTCTGCAACACCAATTCCCATATGTGCAATTCCACTATCCCTCATTATTGTTTTTACATCTGCAAAATCTATATTTATGTAACCTGGAATTGTAATTAAGTCTGTTATTCCTTGAACGCCTTTTCTTAAAATTCCGTCAGCTTCGCTAAAAGCTTGTATCATTGTAGTTCCTTTTGGTAAAGCTTTTAGAAGATTGCTATTTTCTACTACTATAAGGGCATCTACATTTTTACGCATTCTAGATACTCCATTTAATGCATTATCTCTTCTTCTTTTTCCTTCAAATGCAAATGGTTTTGTTACAATTCCTACTGTAAGTATTCCCATTTTTTTAGCAATTTCACATACAACAGGGGCTGCTCCTGTTCCTGTTCCTCCGCCCATGCCTGCAGTTACAAAAACCATGTCGGCACCTGCTAGCATTTTGGCTATGTTTTCTTCGTCTTCCTTTGCTGCCATTTCACCTAAAATTGGGTTTGCTCCGGCTCCTAGTCCTTTTGTTGTGTTTTTTCCTATGTTCATTTGAATATCTGATTTTGAGCTTTGTAGTATTTGTTCTTCTGTGTTGATTGAAATAAATTGAACATTTTTAATTCCTTCTTCAACCATTCTGTTTACTGCGTTATTTCCTGCGCCTCCAACTCCTACTACTTTTATTTTTACTGGGTTTGCATCAGCATTATTCTCCTGATCCATATATCTCATTGCATTTCATTCCTTTCTTATTTGCTAAAACTTTTTATATATACTACTACATTTTTCCGCATTTATCAATATTTTTTTGTATTTTTTATTGTTTTTCAGTATATACGTACAAGTTTGTTATTCCTTCATCATCTATCATTATTTTTGAATATACATATTTTTTTATTTCATCTGGCGCGTCTTCAATCATTCCTTCATAAATGACTTCATTATCATTTAAATAAACTCTAACATTTAAAAGCCTTAAGCTGCCTATGTTGTCATAATATTTCATTTTGATTCCTCTTTTCTAGCTTAACTGTTTTAGTAAATCATCTTTGCTTAATTTTATTGTTGTTGGTCTTCCATGAGGACACGTATATGGATTTTGAAGAGTAAGTAAACCTTGAATTAACATATCCACTTCCCCTGGTTTTAAGTTCATATGTGCTTTTACTGCTGCTTTGCATGCAACTGTTGCAATAAATTTTTCTTCAATATCTTTACTTGCAGTTCTTGAATTATTTATAATTTCGTCTACAATGTCTAAAAACATATCTTTTGTATTTGTTTTTACTCTATATTCTATATCTGGAATTCCATTTATTTTTACTGTGTTTTCGCCAAATAGTTCAATGTCATAGCCTATTTTTTTTATTAAATCCATATTTTCTTTTACAAATTCTAGTTCTTTATGTGTTAAAGTTACAATTTCTGCAAACAATAAGATTTGAGAATTAGCCGACATATTGTTTTTATAATTCTCTTTTATTTTTTCATATAAAATTCTTTCATGTGCAGCATGTTGATCTATTAAATAAATTTGATCATCAATTTCAATAATTATATATGTTTGAAGCAATATTCCTAAATATTTATAGTTAATTTTTCTTTTTTCTTCCCTTTGTATTACTTCTTCTTTTGGTTCTTCATTTTTTTCTTTAGGTTCATTCATTTTTACAAAAACATTTTTTATGTATCTATCATATAAAGAAGGTTTTTGCTCTTTTTCAAAGTGATTTGTTAAAAAATTATATTCGTTAGAAACATATTCTTCTCTTTTTTGAGATTGTTCATTATTTCCTAAAAATTCTTCACTTAGTGCCGCATTTTTTATTGCCCTATACACGGTTCTATAAATTACGTCTTCATCTTTAAATCTTACTTCAGATTTTGTAGGATGAACATTTACATCATAATAATTTGCTGGCATATCTAAATTTAGTATAAAAAATCCATACTTGCCAATTCCAGTGCTTCCTTTAAAGGCTTGATCTGCACTTTTTGTTATAATTGCATTTTGAATATTTCTTTTGTTTAAAAATACTAATTGGTTATGTCTTGTATCTTTTGCAATCCTAGTGTTTCCTATTACCCCTGTTACTTTTATTCCGGAGTTTTCGTAAGTCACATTTATTATATTATCACTAATTTCTTTTCCGTAAAATTGATAAATTATGTCTTTTAAATTTCCATTTCCACTAGTTTGAAAAACAAATTTATTATCATTAGTAAGTTTTATTGATATATTTGGATTTGCTATCGCACATTTTTGTAGCCATTCTTTTATATATCTAAACTCTGTTGCATCTTGTTTTAAAAATTTATATCTAACAGGCGTATTAAAAAATAATTCTTCTACAATTATAGTTGTTCCTTCCTGTGACACAGTTTCTTCTGTATCTATTATTCTTCCTCCTTTGGCAATTATTTTTGCCCCTAAATCAGACTCTTTTGTTTTCGTTATCATTGTCATCTTAGAAATTGAAGAAATACTTGCTAAAGCCTCGCCTCTAAATCCCATTGTGTATGTATTTTCTAAATCTTCTATTTTATTAATTTTAGAAGTTGCATGTCTTTCTATTGCATTCGGAATATCTTCTAAACTAATTCCGCTTCCATTATCCGTAATTTTTATAAAAGTTTTTCCACCATCTTTTATTTCTACAAAAACCTTGTTAGCTCCTGCATCAATTGAATTTTCTACAAGTTCTTTTACAACATTTGCAGGTCTTTCAATAACTTCTCCTGCTGCAATTTTATTTATTGTTAAATCATCTAATAGTACAATTTTTCCCATTTTTACTTTCCACTTTTCTTTCTATTTTTCTAATTCTATATTCTACATTAAATAAAAAAAAATAGCAATAATTCTTTTTAAAGAATTTGCTATTTTAAATATTTAGCTTTTTAGTGCTCTTAACGCATTTAATACTGCAATTATTGTTACTCCTACGTCCGCAAATACTGCTTCCCACATTGTTGCAATTCCAACTGCACTTAAAATTAGAACTAATATTTTTATTGTTATTGCAAATATAATATTTTCTTTTACTATTTTCATAGTTTTTCTAGAAATTTTTATGCTATCTATTATTTTAGATGGTTCATCTGTCATTATTACTACGTCTGCTGCTTCTATGCTGCTATCTGCTCCTAAAGCTCCCATAGCTATTCCAATATCTGCTCTTGCAAGAACTGGACTATCATTTATTCCATCTCCTGCAAATGCAACTTTGTTACCACTTTTTAATAAGATTTCTAGTTCTGCTAATTTTTGTTCTGGCAATAGCTCTGCTTTATATTCATCTATTCCAATTTGATTTGCAACTTTTTGTGCAATTTCAGCTTTGTCACCAGTAAGCATTACTGTTTTTGAGATTCCGTTTTTCTTTAAATTTTCTATTGCAAATTTTGTGTCTTCTTTTACTTCATCTGCAATTACTATATTTCCTAAATATTTTTGATTTTTAGAAACATACACTATTGTTCCTACTTCTTTTGATGGAACAAATTCTAGATTATTTTCTTTTAATAAAGTAGCATTTCCAATTAATATGTTGCTTCCTTCAAATACACATTTAATTCCTTTTCCATCTATTTCGCTTACATTTGTAACTAAATTTTTGTCTATATATTTTCCATAAGCTTTTATTATAGATTTTGCAATTGGATGGTTTGAATAACTCTCTGCATATGCTGCAATTTTTAATAATTCTTCATTTGTAATTTCGTTTGCTTCTATTTTTTGAACTTCAAATACACCTTTTGTAAGTGTTCCTGTTTTGTCAAACGCAATTATTCCTATTTTAGAAAGTGTTTCTAAATAGTTGCTACCTTTTATTAAAATTCCTTTTTTTGCAGCGCCTCCTATTCCTCCAAAAAAGCTAAGTGGAACTGATATTACAAGTGCACAAGGACATGACACTACTAAAAATGATAACGCTCTATAAATCCATTGTTTTATGCTTGCATCTTTTACTATAACTATTGGAACTATTGCAAGTAAGAATGCCAAGATAACTACTGTTGGAGTATAATATTTGGCAAATTTAGTAATAAAGTTTTCTGATTTAGATTTTTTGTCTGCTGCATTTTCAACTAAATCTAAAATTTTGCTTGCAGTAGACTCACCAAATAGTTTTGTTACTTTAATTTTTATTACTCCACTTTTGTTTATACATCCGCTTAGTGCTTCATCCCCTTCTTTTACTTTTTTAGGAAGAGTTTCGCCTGTCAATGCAGAAGTATCTAGCATAGAACTTCCTTCACAAATAATTCCATCAAGCGGAATTTTGTCACCAGGCCTTATTTGTATTATTTCTCCTATTTTTACTTCTTCTGGTTTTACCTCTTGCTCTTTTCCATCTCTTATTACACATGCAATGTCAGGTCTTATATTCATTAAATCTGAGATTGATTTCCTTGATTTATCAGTTGCAATGTCTTCAAAAAGTTCTCCAATATCATATAAAAGCATTACAAGTACCGCTTCTGGATATTCTCCAATGGCTAAAGCTCCTACTGTTGCAATAGCCATTAAAAAATTTTCGCCAAATACTTCTCCATGAAAAAAATCTTCTACTGCCTCTTTAATTACTTCAAATCCTGATACTGCATATGCTAAAATATATAATACTATTTTCCCCCACTTTGGCATAGGAATTATATATGTTAAAATAAATAATACTACTGTTATTAAAATTTTTGCAATGCTTTCTTTTTGTTCTTGTTCCATTTCTTTAATTTTCATTTTTCCTCCAAGTATTTTCTATTCAATTTGATTTTTTTCTAAAATTTCAAGTGCAACTTTTATGCCATCAACAGCTGCTGACATTATTCCTCCTGCATAACCTGCGCCTTCGCCACAAGGATATATTCCATCTATGTTTGAACACATCTGTTCATTTCTTTTTATTGTGACAGGTGAAGAGCTTCTTGTTTCTAATCCAGTAAGAACCGCATCGCAACTTGCAAATCCTTTAATCTTTGTATCAAAATATTGTATTCCTCCTTTTAAAGTGTCTGATACAAACTGTGGAAGAATTTCATTTAAATTTGCAAATGTTACTCCTGGTTTGTATGTTGGTTTAATTTTTCCAAACTCAGTTGTTTTTTTGTTTTCTATAAAATCCTTAACTGTTTGAGCTGGTGCAAAATAATTTGAGCCACCTAATTTGAATGCTTTTTCCTCTAGTTCCTTTTGGAAGTACATTCCGGCAAGTGGATTTGTGCCTGCAAAATCGTTTGGCGTAACATTTACCAAAACTGCAGAATTTGCGTTTTTACCATCTCTTGCAAATTTGCTCATTCCATTCGTTACAATTGTTCCTTCTTCACTAGAAGATGCAATTACTTCGCCTCCTGGGCACATGCAAAAAGTATAGCAAGATCTGTCTTTTCCATGATATGCTAACTTATATTCTGCTGGAGGTAATTTTAATTTTGTATTTTTTCCATATTGTGCTTCGTTTAGCATTTCTTGGCTGTGCTCTATCCTTACTCCTACTGAAAAATTTTTTCTTTCTATTGCAGCTCCGTGTTTATATAATGTTTCAAACATATCTCGCGAGCTATGGCCTATTGCAAGGACCACAATATCAGTTTCTATTTTATGTTTGTTTTCGTCTTCATAAATTATTGAAGTTATTTTATTATTTTCACTAGTAAAATCAGTAACTTTACTATTAAATAAAAAGGTCCCTCCATTTTTTATTATGTAATTTCTTATGTTTGCTACAATTTTGATTAAATTATCAGTACCTATATGTGGCTTATTGGTATAGTAAATGCTTTTAGGTGCACCAAAGCGAATAAATTCATTTATTACAGTTCTACATATTGGTGTATGCAAATTAGTTGTTAGTTTTCCATCTGAAAAAGTTCCTGCTCCTCCTTCTCCAAATTGAACATTTGACATAGTGTTTAGCTTTCCTGTTTTTAAGAATTCTTCTACGTCTTTCTGCCTTTCTTCTACACGTTTTCCTTGCTCTATTATTATTGGTTTTACTCCCTTTTCTATAAGTGTAAGCGCGCAAAAAAGTCCAGCAGGCCCTGCTCCTACTATTATGGGCTGTATATTATTTTTAGAATTAATATTTGAAACCATCTCTTTTAAATTTTCGTTTTTTAAATTTTCATTTACAATTATTGTATTTTTAGGGAGTTTTGTTTTATTTGCTACCTCTAGTAATATTGAATAATTATAAAAAATATCATTTTTGTTTCTAGCATCAATTGACTTTTTTAAGATTTTGCATTCATGCACAAAAGCCTTAGAAATTTTAGTTTTTTCTAAGGCTCTATTTATCACTTGATCTTCTGTTAAATCTTCTTTTATTTTAATGTTGTCAATCCTTATTTTCAATTTTTCCTCCAACTATTTTCTATTCTTAATTATTCCATAGTTGATATTTCAGCATACCACTTTTGGGGGAATTCTTCATCATACTCAATATCTCCAAATAGCTCTGGCATATCCTTTTTAAATTTTAGTAATAAAGGTATAAGTATTTGTCTTATTTCTGGGTGCACTCTATTATTTGTTCTTAATTTTAAAATATGTCGCCATTCTCTTATATTGCAAGTCATAGAAACTTCTGCTGCAGTAGAGTGTGGCAAAATTGTTCTTAACTCGTCTGGTTTTCCTCCATTGGCCGCCATTTCCATGTATGCTTTTTCTATATATTCCATTGTGTTTTTCCAAATTTCATAGTTCTTTGGATCTGTAATATATACAGGCTCTATAAATTTTAAGCTTTGATTATATCTATCTTTACTGTAATTGCACCATCTTGTACTTTCTATCGAAAAAGCGACTCCCGTTCTGTGTCTTGTTATGTCCTTATAAAAGTTTATGCTACAACCAATTCTTACAGAAATTTTTTCATGTTCCATAACAGATTCATGTCCTGAAGTTACTGCCATTGCAAGTAATCTTTTGTAGCTATCCTCTGTTGTCATTTTTTCACTTTTGTAGCAAGTTCTCATAGCTCTTTCAATATTTTTCATGATTTTTAATCCGTCGTATTCTTCGACTTCTATTTTTGGTTTTAACAGTTCCATTTTTCTTCCCCTTATCACTAATTTTTCTTGACCTTAGTATACTATTGCTTTTGCTCCACTGTCAACATTCTTTTTGTTTTGTAATTAAAATGTAATATTGCCATTTATTTCTATACAAAAACAGCAATATAGAATTTTATTTTCTACATTGCCATTTTTATTATTTATTTTATAAATTTTCTATTTCTTCTGATTCAAGTTTTTCTTCCTGAATCGTTCAGATTTTCCTAATAAAGTGAAAGACGGAAACCGATGCCTCTGAGGCTGCCGGCCGTACCGCGGTCACTACGGTAAGACGCAGGACCGTTAGAGACTGAATTGTAGTAATAGCCTCCTCTACCAGCACAAGGAGTGCCTCTGCTAGAGGTATACTCTAATGTCCACTCCCTGACATTTCCAGCTATATCATATATATTCATTAGTGAAAAACTGCTATCTGCTCCTGTTGTTAATAACACATCTGCATTTGAAGTCTTCTGATATGGACATGTATTAAATGTACTTCCATAATCAGTAGAATATTTAGCTGCTGTGTTTGTTATATTCCATTGGTTATTATTATAATTTCCTATATCTTTACTATCTGAATTTAACTTTGATACTATTTTTGCATCTGTAGCTAATTTTTTTGTTTCAATAAACTTTAACACTAAATCCCATTGTACTCCAAACATTAAACTTCCTTTATATGTTGTTTCTCCTTTTGTATATGTTACCTTCTCTGCAAGCTTCTTAGCTTCTGTTCTTGTTACATAAGTGTATGGTACTAAATTTGCTTTTGATTGTGGTGCTATTGTTGGTGCCGGTGTTTCAGATGTTCTTTTATTTTTTTCTGTTAGTCCTGCCTCGTATTTTGCAACCCAGAAACCACCATTTTGGTATACACTTTTTAACATTTTTTGCTTTTGAGCTGTATACTGTTCTGATGTAAACCAACCATCACTGCTATCAGCTGCATGCACATCTGAATAACTTGTTCCATTTCTATATGTTCCTGTATAAGTATGCAAATCATTTTCTATTTTTGTATATGCATCTGTTGTAAATTCTGTTATATTTAATCCTGCGTTTGGATATACTGTCTTTGTTTTTGGTACTTCTACCCACACATATTGGTTTCCATTTTCTGCTGCATCTTGTATTGTTAAACCATTATCTAATGTTGTTCCTGCTACTACTGTAAATGTATCTCCTGGCATATATGGC
>CAKPOC010000018.1 GCA_934169535.1 uncultured Clostridia bacterium
ATAAACTTACTACAATAGAGCTAAAAAAGGGAATAAATTTAAATTTAATAAACACCGAAAACAAATTTAAAACAAACTTAATCTCTGTATTTTTAACAAGCGAATTGTCAAAAAGTACAATAACCAAAAAAGCACTAATTTTAGCAATATTAAAAAGAGGAAATAATACTTTAAAAACTCAAGAGAAAATAAATAAAAAACTTGAGGAACTATATGGTGCAACATTTGATTGTGGAATTGATAAAAATGGTGATAATCATATTTCTAAATTTTATATCGAAACAATTAACAATAGCTATACTTTAAATAATGAGGATATACTAAACGAAAGCCTTAATATGTTATTTGATATAGTATTTAATCCTGTTACAGAAAACGAGCAATTTAAGGAAGAATATTTTTTAAGCGAAAAGGAAAATTTAAAACAAATAATTGAAGCAAGAAAAGACAACAAAAGGGTATATAGCACAACAAGATGTATTGAAGAAATGTACAAAGATGAACCATATGGTCTTTACAAGTATGGATATATAGAAGATTTAGAAAAAATAACAAATGAAGATTTATATAAAGAGTACAAAAATTTAATCAAAAACTCTCAAATAGATATATTTGTATCAGGAAATTTCTGTGAAGAAAAAGTAAAAGAAACTGTTTTAGAAAGAGTAAAAGATCTAGACGGAAGACAGTATAATGTAGTAAAATTACCA
Source organism: uncultured Clostridia bacterium (assembly GCA_934169535.1). Taxonomy (GTDB): domain Bacteria; phylum Bacillota; class Clostridia; order TANB77; family CAG-508; genus CAG-245. The sequence goes on from CAKPOC010000018.1 coordinate 711, forward strand.
AACAAAATTGAAGATGAAAAAACTGTTATAGAAAGAACAAATGTAGCACAGGGAAATTTAAGCATAGGACTAAAAATAAATGAAATTTCACAAGACGAAAAAATAGCTTTAGCTGTGTATAATGCTGTTCTAGGTGGAGGTGCAAACTCAAAATTATTCCAAAATGTAAGAGAAAAGGCAAGCCTTGCATATTCTGCGGGGGCGATGTATATAAAAAATAAAAACGCCATTATAATAAAATGTGGAATAGCGCCTGAAAACTATGAAAAAACCTTAAAAATTGTAAATTTACAACTAGAGGATATGAAAAACGGAAACTTTACCAACAGCGATATAGAAAAAGCAACGCAATTAATAATTGCAAGTTACAAATCTATGCAAGATGAACAAGATTCTGAAATATCATATTATTTTGGAAAAACTTTAAACTGCGAAAAAATTTCAGTGGATGAATATATAGCAAAAATAAGTCAAGTTACTAAAAAGGATATTGTAGATGTTGCTCAAAAAATAAAAATTAGCACAGTGTACTTTTTAACAAAGGAGGAAAATGCTAATGAATAAAATAGAAAATAAAAAAATTAATGAAAAATGCTATACCAAAGTTTTACAAAATGGACTAACAGTAATGATAATTCCTAAAAAGGATATTCAAAAAAAGTATATAATTTGGGCTACTAAATTTGGATCTATTGATAATACTTTTATAGACCAAATAACTGGTAAAAAAATTACGGTACCAGATGGAATTGCACATTTTTTAGAACATAAAATGTTTGAACAAAAAAATGGAGTAGATAGTTTATATAAACTTATGGCTTTGGGAATAGACGCAAATGCTTATACAACAAATGACCATACGGCATATTTATTTGAGTGTAGCGACCACTTTTATGAGGGTCTAGATGAACTTATGGACTATGTTCAAAATCCATATTATACAGACGAAAACGTAGAAAAGGAAAAGGGAATAATAGGCCAAGAAATACGAATGTATGAGGATGATCCATCTTGGAGGCTTTATATAAATACGATGGATTGCATGTACAAAAACAATCCTATAAAAATAGACATAGCAGGAACAGAAGAATCAATTGCGCCAATAAACCCTAAAATGTTATATGATTGTTACAATAACTTTTATCATCCAAGTAATATGGTGCTTGTAGTAGTGGGCGACTTTGAACCAGAAAATTTATTAAAAGAAATAGAAAAAAGACTTTTGCCAAAACAAAAAAGAGGCGAAATACAAAGAATTTATCCAGAAGAACAAGAAGAGATAAATTTCAAGAAAAAAGAAGAATCAATGGATGTAAGTAAGCCGATATTTATGATAGGAATAAAAGTACCTAATGATAACGCAAAAGAACTAGTAAAAAAACACCTAGCAATAGATATATTATTAAATATTTTAGTAGGAAAAAGTTCAAAGTTGTTTAACAAACTTTATCAAGAAGGATTGCTTTTAGATGAGCCTTATGGTGAATTTGAATTTTCAAAAGAATATGCTCATATTTTAATTTCAGCTCAATCTAAAAATCCACAAAAGGTAAACGAATATTTTTGGAACGAAGTACAAAATTTAAAAGAAAATGGAATAGATTCTGAAACATTCAAAAGAATTAAAAAGAAAATATATGGAAGCTATGTTACAGAATATAATGATGTTTCTAGCGTTGGAAGAATGTTTGCATCAGATTTTGTCAAAGGAATTAATAGCTTTGATTATATAAATGAGTTTGAAAAGATTGACGAAGAATACACAAAAATGATTTTAGACAAATTATTTGTAGAGGAAAAAAGTGTGATTTCTGTCGTAAACCCATTCTAAACTAACTTAATAAAGACAATATTTTTTGTCGAAAAAATTTGCTTTTATACCGAAAACATAGTAAATTGAAGTTTTCAGCAGTATAAAAGCAAATTTTGGTATACGAAAACAAACTTATTGATTTGAAAATTATTGACGAAAAATACACAATATGATATTGTTATCTTGCTAAAACAAAAAAGGGAGGATTATTTGTAAAAAATGCAAATAAGAAAAGATATGTTAGATAAAAAAATATGTGAATTAAGAAAAAAATTAAACGAAAGCATAGTATCTGGAGAGGATTATTCAGTAACATATAAACTAAGTGTTGAGCTAGATAAACTTATTGCACAATATTATAGAGAAAGCAATGTATAAATTATTGTAAACCAACCACAAATTTGCACAAAAATATTGACTTATTTTTCGATATTATTTATAATTAGTGTTGAAAAGTAGGTGATTTTAGTGAATTTAAAAATAAACAAAAAACTTAAATTTGTGCTTAGCATAAGTTTATTAAGCATACTTATAATAAATTTTATGGTTCCATATGTAAATGCTGCTGCAGACATAATAGATCCTGACAAAGTATTACAATATACAAATGTGGAAGCAAATGATAAAGTTCTAAAAACAGCAAACATTGTAATAGGAACAATCCAAGTAATAGGTACCGTAATATCTGTTGCAGTAATTATGCTATTAGGTGTTAAATACATTATGGGAAGTGTAGAGGAAAGGGCTGACTACAAAAAAGCTTTTATTCCATATATAGTTGGCGTAATATTCATTTTTGCAACAACTACTGTTATAGTACCATTAATTTACAATATGGTTAATTCTTAAACCTTAAAATATAATAGTTGAAAAAACGCAAAATGTATGGTATAATAGTAAAAGGAGTGAGTTATGACAAAAAAAACACGAATTATATTTACAATAATTTCAATAATATTAATTCTTTTTGTAACAATACCTCGTGTACACGCAGTTGGAACTGTTGACGATGTAATATCTGATGCAGACAATTTTTTAAATTTAGGTGATAACACAGCAGGCAAAATAAGCGAAGAGAATATACTAAATACTTCACAGCTATTATATAATATATTAATGGTTATAGGTATTATAGTTGCAGTTACATGGGGAATTATTTTAGGAATAAAATTTGTAACTGGAGCCCTAGGTGACAAAGCTGAAGTAAAACAACAATTAATTATATATGTTTTTGGGTGCATAGTTATATTTGGTGCAACAACAATTTGGAAACTTGTTGTAAATATAGCAAAGGATTTTTAAATAAGTTATTATTATTATCTTGCATAAAAGTAAGAAAAATTATATAATAAAAAACAAAGAAAAAAGAGAGGAGAAATAATATGAAGAAAACAGCTAAAATATTATCAATAGTATTACTAGCAGTAATGATGGTTGCTTTTATGGCTACAATGGTAAACGCAGCTCCAGATACTGTAATTAGTGGATTACAAAGCCCTGATTATGGAAATGAAGGAGAAATAACAACTTTAGGACAAAAAGTAGTTGGAATAATCCAAATAGTAGGCGTTGTTATAGCAGTTGTTGTTATATTAGTAATTGGTATAAAATATTTAATTGGTAGTGCTGAAGAAAAAGCAGAATACAAAAAGACTATGATACCTTACTTAGTAGGTGCAGTACTTGTATTTGCTGGTGCTACAATAGTAAATGTAGTATACAATGTAGTTACAGGATTAAACAGTTAATTACATATACATTGCAAAAAAATTACAAAAAAGTTAAAAGTGCATAAAATGCACTTTTTTTGTGCTTTTTAGTTACATTTTAAGCTATTATATGTTATAATTATAAATGGAATAAAATAAATTAAACGTAAGAAGGGAGAATGTATAAATTTTATTTATACATAACTACAAAAATGGGAACTTATAATGTACCTAGAAATGTAAAAGGTGAAGGAAGAATTTTATTTATATTTACACCAAAAAGTTTGCTATATTCAGTTATAGGAGCTGCAGTTGGTTTGATTTTCTATTTTCTATTTTCAATATTAAAACTTACTATTTTAGGAATTATTATGGTGTTATTATTTGCATTTATAGGTTTTGCAATAGGAACATTTAAAGTACCTAATATTGGATTATTTAAATCAAGCAAGGTTGTTGCTGGAGAAAATATAGATGATGTAATAAAAAGGGCAATAATGTTTAAAAGAAAAGCAAACAAAATTTACATCTATGATGATAAGGAAAGAGAGGTAAATACAAATGACAAATAATGCTACAGGTGCACTTACAATAATTTTATACATAATGCTTGCAATAATGTTTTGCTTGCTTATAATTTTAGCGTTTGTTTATATCAACATGAAAATGAAAACAAAGCAAAGCAATGATGAGCAAATAGATATAAAAAAACAAGAGGATACTAAAAAAACTAAAATTAAAAATTTTACAATAAGTTCAGTATTTGATTTTATGGAATTTGATAAAATTGAAGATAACATGATTATCCAAAAAAACGGAAACAGATATGTCATGGTTATAGAATGCCAAGGTATAAATTATGACTTAATGTCACAAGCAGAAAAAGTTTCAGTAGAAGAAGGATTTGTTCAATTTTTAAACAGCTTAAACCACCCAGTTCAAATATACACACAAACAAGAAAAATAAACTTAGAAGGCAGCATAAACACATATAAAGAAGAAGTAAACAAAGTAGAACAACAATTCCAAAGAGCTCAGTATAAATATAAAAAAGCAATGGAAAATCCAAATACTACGCAAACTCAACTAAAACAAGCTTTATATGAATACACAAGAGCTAAAAACTTATATGAATATGGAAAAGACATAATTTACAATACAGAAAGAATGAGCTTAAACAAAAACATATTAAACAAAAAGTACTATGTAATTTTATCATATTTTTCAGAAGAAGCTGGAAATGAAAATCTAGCAAAAGAAGAAATTAGAGAAATGGCATTTTCAGAGCTATACACAAGGGCACAAGCAGTTATAAGAGCTCTTGGAGTTTCAGGAGTTATTGGAAAAGTAATGTCATCAACAGAACTTGCTGACTTACTATATGTTGCATATAACAGAGAAGACTCAGAAACTTATGGAGTAGATAAAGCAATAAGAGCAGGCTATAATGAGCTTTATACAACAGGCCAAGACTTTATGGAAAAGAAGATGAAATTACTAGATGACGAAATTGAAAAAGACGCAATGAAACTTGCAAACCAAAAAGTAATGGAAGTACAAAGCGAAAAACAAAAAGAATATGACAACAAAGAAGAAACAAAAGAAGACATTATAAATAATTTAGCACAATTAATTATTGAAGAAAATGAAGGAATGCTTGGAAGCGAAGTAGCAGAAAAAGCAAAAGATAAAGTTAGAAAGGAGAGAACAAAGAATGGCAAGAAAAAACAAGATAAATGATTTTGATGGAGTACCACGTAATGATTATTCATCAAGTGAAGAAGTTCCAATTTTACACAGGAAAACAATAAAAGAGCTAATTGCCCCATCTGGAATTGATGCAAGCCATATAGATCACTTGGAGATTGCATCAAGTGTAAAAAGATATGCAAGGTCATTCTTTGTATCGGCACTTCCAAGAATGTGTACATTCCCTGAAATATTTAGAGATATGTACATGTTCGGAGATATAAACACATCAGTTTATATTACACCAATTGCAGAGTCAAGATCACAAAATGAACTTAACAGAACAATAAATGAAATAGAAACAGAAAGAATTGTAGCAGCAGACAGAGGAAACATAAATAGAGAAGCAAGCTTATCCCAAAAAAGATATGAAGCAGAAGAATTAAGAGATCAAATAGCTGCGGGATATAATAAATTATATGAAGCATCTATAATTTCTACATTATTTGCTTACAGCCTAGAAGATTTAGATAGATTTACAAAAATGCTATCATCTGAAATGGGAAAATCTTTAGTAGGAATAAAAAGTGCGTGGGGAATGCAGGAAGAAGCATTTAAGTCAAACCTTCCATTTTTAGATAACAAAATAAAAAAGACCCACACATTTGACCGTAGATCAATGGCAACAGTATTCCCATTTACAACATCAGAAGTAGGACATTCAACAGGAATACCACTAGGATTTAACAAACAAACAGGAGTGCCAATTTTATTTGATAATTTCCACAACTCACTTACAAATTATAACATGGTTATATTTGCTAAGTCTGGTGCAGGAAAATCTGTTACAATGAAAACTTTAATTTCAAGGTCAGCAGTACTTATGGGAATTCAAAGTTTAGCACTAGATGCCGAAGGTGAGTATAGCATAGTTGCAGAAAGCTTAGGTGGAATAAACGTAGTAATTAGTCCTAATTCTCAAACAATAATAAATGTTTTTGATATAGAAACAGAAACTGTAAGAGATGAAATAACAGGAAGAGACAAAGTAGTGCTTAACGTAGAGAACAAAGTAGAAGACGTAACTCAGGCTATTTTAACAATGGCAAGAGGAAGTACAAGAAGCACTGAAGTAAACGAAGTAACAAAGCAAATAATTGCAGAAAATGTTGCACAAGAATATGCAGCACTAGGAATTACAAGCGACCCTTCTAGCTTATATGAAGCAGGTCAAAACTACAGTGGCGAAATACTAGGACGAGCTAAGAAAAAAATGCCAACAATAGGGTCTTGGTATAAAAGACTAGAAAAAAATGCACAAGAAAATACAAACCCTGATTATAGATCACATTATAGCTACTTATTAAAAGTTATGAAACAATACATCAGGGAATATGATGGACAAATGGCATACTTTGATGGTCAATCAACATTTGATTTATTAGATGGAACACTATTTATAAATCTAGATATTTCACAACTAGAAGAAAGATTTGCAAGACCACTTGCACAACAAATTTTACTTTCTTGGATCTGGGAGAAATACGTAAAAAAGAACAGTGAAGATAGAAGAAAAGCTGCTAAAAAGAGGGTGCTTGTAGATGAGGCATGGATGCTTTTACCATACCCAGAGGCAGTAGATTTCTTAAACACAATGGCAAGACGTGCCAGAAAAAGAAATGTATCATTAGCAATAATTTCTCAAAGATTCCAGGATTTCTATGAAAAACCAGAAGTACAAGCAGTTTTAACATCTTCTGATACAAAACTACTTTTAGCACAAGATAAATCTGAAATTGAATACTTAAAAGAAGTATTCAAATTAAGCGAAGGAGAAGCAAACTTCTTAGTAACATGTAGCAGAGGAGAAGGATTACTAAAAGTTGGTCCAGACACAGCAATTTTGCAAATAACTCCTACAACAAAAGAATTTGAGTTTGTTGAAACAAATTTAAACAAAATGCTAGAGAAAACTCAAAATGACAGATAAATAAAGGAGGATAATATGAAAAAAATAAATCTAGCACAGAAGATGACAATAATATTAGCAACAGTTTTAATATTATTCAACTTTATAGGCGTGGCACCAGTAAATGCAGTGCGTGTTTCTGCAACTGATGATGTTGGAGGAGGAAATTCCGAAATCAGCACAGAAGACTATAATAACCTTACTGAAGACCAACAATTTGAATATAGACTACGTAAATTAGGCTATAAAGAAAGTGATATACCAATATTAAAATATTGGTATGACCAAAAAACACCAGGAGTAAATAACAACCCAGCTGTTGTTGCAAATAAGGATGAAAACGGAGATATTACACTAATAAAATTTAATCTTACTGAAGAACAAAAGGGGGTTTTAAGCGAAGAACTTGTAAATGACACACTTAAACTTAATAATAAAAGTAGTAGCAGCAGTAGTAGTAGCAGTAGTGACGAAAATGCCCTTTATGATCCAGAAGCAAAAGACGAGGGTTTTGATATAGGAGGACTACTTTTAAATCCAATAAAAGGTTTACTTACAACTTTAATGGATGGAATATATAAAGTAATACAAACAACATTAATAGGAACTAAAGCAACTGATTTGTTATGGGGGAATGACCATATATATGTGTCAAAAAATACGGCAGCGACTGATGGAGACGATGACACTTATTTTGTTGTAAAAAATGGTGATCTTCCAAATGAAGATAGTGCAGTTCATATTCAGTATGATCAAATTAACGAAATACCAACAATGGTTGTAACCCCATCTGCAATATTTGAAGGAAAAATTGCAGCATTAAATGGAAACTTTTTTAATGTAAGTGATGTAGAAAACCAATATGGAGGAGAAGAAAGATCAACAGCAGTAGCACTAAGAGAAACAATAGGTGGCTGGTATATTGTTCTTAGAAATATTGCAATAGTGGGGCTTTTATCAGTACTTGTTTACATAGGAATAAGAATTGTAATTTCTTCAAGTACAAGTGATAAAGCAAAATACAAACAATTTTTTATGGACTGGGTAATTGCACTATGTTTAATATTCTTTATGCACTATATAATGTCATTTATGATGACTTTAACTGATGCCATTACAGATATGCTAGGAAGTGCAAGCTCTGGAAACGCGGCAGGAGAAGTACTTGTAGGCTTTGGTGAAGGAAACAAATATAATGGCAAATATATGTACACAACATTTGCAGGAGTTGCAAGAATGAGGGTACAGTATGATGATGTAATGACAGGACTTGGATATTTAGTTTTATATACAGCTTTTGTATTATATACAGCATATTTTGCGGTTATATATATAAAAAGAATTTTATATCTAGCATTCTTTACAATGATAGCGCCAGTAGTTGCACTAACATACCCATTAGATAAAGTGAGAGATGGAAAGGCTCAAGCCTTCAATTTCTGGTTTAAAGAATACACGTTCTACTCATTGTTACAACCACTACATTTATTGCTTTACTTAGTTCTTGTACAATCAGCAATTCAGCTTGCTTCAAAGAATATGATATATTCAGTTGTAGCTATGGCATTTATAGTGCCTGCTGAAAAGATTGTTAAATCAATGTTTGGAATTAAGAGTCAGACAGAAGGCGGAATTGGCGGATTTGTTGGAGCTTCAGTTGCGGCACATGCGTTTGAAAGATTTATGCACAAACCACCAAAAGGCGCAAAAGGTGCGCCAGGAGAAGGCGGAGCAGATAAAAAACCTAAGATTCGATCTAACCCAGATGCTATCAAGGAAATGGATGCGTTTGATGTACCAGACGCAAAGAAAGCTCCTACTCCAGGATTAAATGCGGGTGCAGGACCTCAAAACAAACCTGGTGCTGAAGATAATAATGGAAAAACTGATAAAGATCAAAATAATATTGACTATGACAATGCTATAGATGCTGAATATACAGGACGAAATGGAGAAACTCAAACAAAAGATTTAGCAACAGGCAATTTTGGAGAACAAAACGGTCAAGGAAATGCACAAGAAAACAATAATCAAGCTAGTGCATTTGGTAGAGCTAAAAATACATTTAATGAAACTAAGAGAAAAATTGCAGGCACAAACTTGGGAAAATGGGCTGGAAGAAAATGGACAGCCGCAGGCGGAACTAGCGGAATTGCTAAAAAAGCACTTAAAGCGTATGGAACAGCAGCAGGAGCAATTGGCCTTGGAGCAATTGGCCTTGGAGCAGGTATTGTTGGTGGTGACATGAGCGATACATGGAAAGGACTAGCAGCCGGAACAAGCGTTGGAGCATATTTAGGTGGAAATCTAGGAAAACGTGCAGGAGATGCTGTAAGTAATGCAGCTCAAGGAAGGTCTAAAGTAAAGAACTTTGCAAATGAAATGAAATATGGATATGAAGCAAGTCAAAAAATGCAAGAGCAAAGTGCTTATGCAAATGATAGTGCTAACATTCAAAGAATTATGGCAGATCATGAAGACTTTGATAGAAAAGCCGCAAAAGACTATGCTAAACAAGAGTACGAAATGATGTATAATTCTAAAACTAAGGATGTAGATTTAGCAGATAAAGCAATAGACTTAAAAGATTACTACATGAAAAATGGCTTAGATGAGCAACATGCAAACAAAAAGGCAACAGCGATATTAAATGCTACTAAATATTATGGAAGAGATACATTTACAAGTGATAAAAAACTTAAAGAGGCTAAAAATTCTATGATAGAAAGAGTAAAATCACAAAAGAATATGACAGATGAACAAGCAAGAAAAGCTGTAGATTCACACTTTAAAGATATAGCAAGACTTCATGGCGTAGAAAAAATGAAATAAAATTAAATCTTTAACTATTTTCTGAAGTAGTTAAAGATTTTTTTATGCTAAAATAGTAGAATATAATGCCAAAATATGATATTATATAAAGTAGGATATGATAGAAAGGGAGTATTTTATGTACAAATTAATATCATTATGGAACCAAAATAGAAAAACATTTGCATTTGTTATAGCAATAATAGTAGCAATAATAATTTTAATACAAGTTTTAAACCAAATGGCAAAAAATGATTTAAAAAAGTCAAATGAAAACCAAAATAGTTATGCAAAAGAAGACTCTACAATAATAGAAAAATCGGCAAATACAGCTCAAACAGACAGTATTGTAAGTGGTACAAAAATCACTGAAAATGAAGCTGACGAAAATCAAGCGATAATAAAGAGTTTTGTAGAATATTGTAATAATGGAAAAGTAGAAGAAGCATATAATCTAATAAGTGATGAATGTAAACAAAATGTACTAAATACAGTAAGTGATTTTAAATCAAAATATATAGATGTTGTTTTTACAAGTAAAAAAGATTACAATTTACAAAATTGGTACAAATCTGAATTGGGTGTAACATATAAAATTACATATCTAAATGGTAGTTTAATTTCAACAGGTAAGGTAGAAAGCAATATTGAAGATTATATAACAGTAAATAAAGGAAAATTAAATATTTACAGATACATAGGAAATGTACAGGAAAACAAACAGTCATCTAGTGACGTAATAAATGTACAAGTTATAGATAGAAAAATTTATGATGAATATGAACTATACAATTTAAAAGTGCAAAATTTAAGTAAAAATACCATAATGATTAATAGACATGCTGACAATGGCGGAATTTACGTATCATATAATAATGACCTTAATTGTTCTGCTTTAATTAGTAATACATATTCAGGAAATTTAGAATTAGAAAAAAATCAAACAAAATACATAAGTATAAAAATTAATAAAATGTACAATGGAAATTACAAGGCAAAAAAATTAATTTTTAAAGACATTATAAATAATAAGCAAGAATTCGACAAAAATAGTCAAAATTATACAGACATATCTACACTAGAAATAGAACTATAAAGGGGGAAAACAATGGACGAAGAAAACAAAAAAAATAAAAAATCTCCCACTCAAAAAGCAATAAAGAAACTAATAAAAAAAGTTTTAATTTCGGCGTGCATAGTTATTTTATTAGCGGCATCTGCGCTAGCTATTATAGATGGAGTAATAAGCTCGATTAAAAAGATTGTAGGAGATGTAATAAATGCGATAGTAACTCCTATAAACGCAGAGGAAGCTCAAGATTTAAGCGACGGAATAAATATTACAGATGAAACTGCAAATTCAATAAAAGAGCAAATAAACAGTTTGGGATTTTCTTTAGATGATTTATATTTAAGCGGAAATGTTTTGGGACTTGATGAAAATTCTGAAGAATACAAAAAAGAAGTTAATAAATATTTAAAAGAATTTTTACTTGCAGAGGTTTGTTCACAATATCCAGACTTTGGTATACAAGAAGATGACACTCACTATAATGGAATTATAAAAGTAAAAAGGGCAAATTCTGATAGTCAAGTAGAAAATGCAACAAGCATGAAATATGTAAGAAAAGATATATTTGATGCAATGGTGGAAGTAGCAAATGGCGCAAATAAATCAGTAGAAGGATATGAAAGCCAAAATCAAGTAAAAAATGATATTAGAAATGTATTTACAATAGACAATGTTGGAAATTTATATTTTGCAAATGATACAACAATAACAAATTCGGGAGCTGAAACAGGTTCTGAATATACAGTAACAACACAATCTGTAAATTACAAAGACACAGTAGAAAAATATGCAATGCCAATAGCTGCAACACTAAGCTTATGCGAAATAACGCAAAATCCACAATATGTGTACGAATTTATAGAAAAATTTGTGCGTGGAGGACATATTGATATAACAATACTTGATTCAAAATATGTAGACACATACGAAACCTGGTATGAATATACAATAGAGGGAGAAACAAAAAAATACACACGAGAAGAAAAAACAATTAATGGCCAAAATACTGAAACTACTCAAAAAGTTTATGGAGAGTGGAAAGAATCAAAAGAAGAGCCAACAGTTACACAAATAAAAAAGGATAAGGAAAACTATAAAAAGAGAGTTACAACTAAAATAGAGGGAACTGCTCAAGTAACAGATGTAGATACTTGGATGACAAAAGTTAATATAGCTTATGAAAATAAACAAGATGATGTAAATTATCCTCTTGGGGAGAATGGAACTAAAACAGAGATTGACTTAAAAGAAACCATGCCAGACGCAATTCCTAATAACACAATAGAAATTAAAGATGATAAAACAAAAGTTGAAACAAAATATACAGTAAAAGAAGCTTATTCTGTAGAAAACGAAAGTGTAAACCATAATTCGTGGGAAAGAACAAGCAACGAAGTTGATGATGTACAAATAGAAGAAAAGGCAAAGAACATAATAGCACAATGGAACGAAAAATTTACTATACCAAATAATCCAGGAAACGATAAAAAAAGAAGCCCAGGAACAATGATAAAAGAAAATGCAGAGATGTTCATATTTTTACTAGACAAAGACGAGAGCACTCAAAAACAAAGTGAAATATTTCAATATTTAATTTACTTATATACAAATGGAAAATATGGAAAAGCAGAGCTAGACACAAGTATATATGAAAATAATGATTTAAAAGTTCATTCTTCATCAGATATAATGGTAGACATTAGAAAGTCTGATTCAAAACTCGTATTATCAAAAGAAAAAATAAGGACGGCTGTAACAGAGGTATATTCTGGGGACATACAAAAAAATTTAACAGACAATGTGGATGCGTTTTATAAAATGCAGAGCAAGTATAAAGTAAATGCTATTTTTGCCGTTGCAATGACAATTGCAGAGTCAAGCGGTGGAACAAACTGGGGAGCAATAGACCCATCTACACATAACTGGATGAGTATAACAGGGTCATATAAAGGACAAACACAGAAATCATCAAATGGTTATACTTGGAGAGTATATCCAAGCTTTGCAGTTGCTGTTGATGACTTTGGAGATTTAATTGCAAATGGTTCACCATACTTTGCAGGTGGAAATTATACAGTAAGAAGTATAATGAAAAGCTACAACCCAGGCGGTGCAGATACAGAGGCAAATACAATAATAAAAATAATGGTACAATTATATAAAGCAGTAGGAGTAGATGTTTCAATTTTTTCAAGTGGAGGAACCTCTATAGAGGGAGCTTTAGATGGACCGAACTGGTCAAATTTAGATGCTTGGACACAGAAAAACCCATATGCACCAAACTGGATAGGACAATGTACATGGTTTGCATGGGGAAGATTCTACGAAATATATGGATATGATCCAGGATTTAGAGGAAATGGTTATGAGTGTGCAAAGCAATTAGTTGCAGCGCATGGCGACAAGTTTGAATTATCAAGTACACCAGCAGCAGGAGCTATAATTTCAACAATAGGAAGCGGAAGAAACCACGTAGCTATAGTTGTTGGAATTGACGGAGATAAATTAATAGTAGATAGTGGTAACTTAGATGGAAGAAATAACACTTTTGCAGATGCACAATCAGACTGGAGAAGGATTACATGGACATTGGAAGAAATGTGTGCAAGTTGGGGACCTGTAGAATTTGCAGTTCCAAAATAATAAAAAAGGAAGTTTAATATGAATAAAGATAAAAAACTTTTTATAAGTATTTTTGTAATAATAATCTTAATTATTATGGTGTGTTGTACATTAATTTTGATAAATAACAAAAGTAATAATGTGGGACCTAATGCTACAAACACGCAAATAGATATGAGTACAAATAATGAAAAATATTATAGTGATAGTTTGCAAAAAAGTAATATTGAAGATGATTTGCTAACAATAGATAGAGTAGAAAAATTGTATTTTAAAAATATTAATGATGATACATTTTTAAAAGATATATGCAATTTTGAACAAGAAAAAAGTGTAATTGATCAATGCAGACAAATTGCTAAAAATTCTACGAAATTTAATTATTATACGGCAGAAGTATATACTGCAACGGTTCAAAGTAATAATATATATTATACACAAGGCGTTATTTTAACAAATAATAATGAGTACAAAATATATATGAAGGCTGTAATAGATGTTCAAAATGGATATACATATATGCTAGAGAATATTTCAAAGTCGCAATATGAAAATGAGATTAAAGAGTTTTCAACAAAACAAGCTACAACAATTGCAAAAAATAATAATAATTCGTTTGCAACAGTAATGACTACAAAGGCAGAACAAATAAACAGATATTTTAATTACTTTTATGATTACGCCTGCATTGAACCACAGAAAGCATATGATATGCTAAATAAAGAATATGCTAAAAAAAGATTTGGAACAGTACAAAAATTTGAAGAATATATCCAAAATGCTCAAAATGATTTTCAAAATTTTGACACAATATCATATACTCCAACGGCTGATGGAAGCTCATACACTGTGCAAAATTTTAATCAAAAGAACTATGTAATAAAAATAAATGGTGCAATGGATTTTGAAATTCAGTTAGATGACTACACTTTAGAAACAGATAGCTTTATTCAAAAATACAATAATGCGTCAGATGAAACTAAAGTAAAAACTAATGTAGAAAAATTTTTAAAGATGATAAGCAATTATGACTATGATGGAGCTTATAATTTGCTTGATGCCACATACAAAAATAATAATTTTAAAACAGTAGATAGCTATAAACAATATATAACTACACACTTTTATACAACAAATTTCTATTCAATAGATAATATAACAATGCAAGGAAGTTATTATATTGTAAAACTAACTACAAAACAAGATGCAAGATTATCTGCTAATTCTGCTACTAGCCAAATTATAGTAGCACTAGGGGATAAAACAGATTTTACAATGTCAATAAGTTTATAAAATGAATAATTAAAAAATAAGATAGTATAAATAGTATAGATATTTTTTGAGGAGATATGCCATGAAAAAAGCAGTGAAAATAATATTTATACTATTAATTTTTATATCAATTGATTTATCCACAGTAAGTGCGGACATTGTGGATTATGAAGAATTTAACCAAGGCGAAATTGAAGAACAAATAACAGAAGCTTCAAATAATTTAAGTGATTTTCCGACAATTAATTCAAGAAGATTTGTGGTTTTTGACAGAGTTTCAAAACAAGTACTATATGGTAAAAATGAAAATGTGAAAGGAGCTATGGCTTCTACAACAAAAATTATGACGTGTATTGTGGTTCTTGAAAACGAAAATCTTGATAAGGAAGTGACTGTAAGTGCAAAGGCAGCAGGAACCGGTGGCTCAAGACTAGGTTTAAAAAAGAATGACAAAATTACGGTTAAAGATTTACTTTATGGACTTATGCTAAAATCGGGAAACGACGCAGCAATTGCGTTGGCAGAGGATGTTTCAGGAAGCGTGGAAAACTTTTCAGAGCTTATGAACGAAAAAGCAAAAGAGCTAAATTTAAATTCGACCCATTTTGTAACCCCACATGGGCTAGATAATAGTGAACACTATACTACGGCGGTAGAACTTGCAAAAATCGCAGATTATGCAATGCAAAATGAAACGTTTGCTAAAATTGTAGGAACAAAAATGACCACAATAAAAATAAACAATTCTGAAAAAGTAATTTCTAACACAAATGAGCTTTTAGGTAATTTAAATGGAGTAATTGGAATTAAAACAGGATTTACAAATAATGCAGGAAGATGCTTGGTTACTGAAACAAAAAGAGGGGATATGGACATAATAGCTGTAGTTTTAGGTGCTGACACGAAAAAATATAGAACAAAAGACAGTGTAAATTTAATTGAATATACATATTCAAATTACGATTTGGTAGATTTAAATTCCAAAATTTTAGAAGAATTTGAAAAATGGAAAAATATAAATTTAAAAAGAATACAAGTAATAAAAGGCAAAAAAGAAAATGTTAATATAAGGCTTGGAGAACCTCAAATTACTAAAATGGCTGTAAAAAGAGACGATATAGATAAAATAAAAATAGAAATAAACTGTATTACAACATTTGAAGCACCGGTCAGCCCAAATTTAAGAATGGGAACTCTTAATGTGTATATTAATGAAAAACTAATAGAAAGCTTGGAAATATTCACAGCAGAACAGGTAGAAAGAAAACAGTGGAATGATTATTTCTTGGATTTAATTAAAAATTTTATGTTATATAATGAGCAAACTTTAACACAAAATATCAATAATGTGAAAATTTTATCTTGAAGAGGCAGCAAAAACGTGAAAAACTATTGATAAAAGTAAAAAATAAGGTATAATTTGTATATATGAGATGATTCCTAGAAAAAATAATATAAGAGGAAATAAAATGTTAGAAGAATTAAAAAGTTGTGAAGTTTGCCCTTTTAAGTGCAGGGCAAACAGACTAGAAGGAAAAGTTGGAAGATGTGGCTGCAATGATAAAATAAAGCTTGCAATGTATTCTCTCCATTACTATGAAGAACCCTGTATAAGTGGAAAAGAAGGTTCGGGAACAGTATTCTTTTCAAACTGCAATTTAAATTGCATGTTTTGCCAAAATTACAAAATAAGTCAAGAAGGAAAAGGAAAGTATATAACAATTAATGAACTTGCAGATATTTTTATAAAACAGCAAGAAAATGGGGCAAATAATATAAATCTGGTAACTCCAACAATGTATGCTTTTCAAATTATAGAGGCAATAAAAGTTGCAAAGAAAAAAGAACTAAAAATACCAATTGTTTATAATACAAATGGTTATGAAAATGTAGAAACTATAAAAGCACTAAAAGGCTATGTTGACATTTATTTACCGGATTTAAAGTATTTTAATGATGACCTTGCATTAAAATATTCAAAAGCGCCTTGCTACTTTGAAACTGCGTCAAAAGCAATACTAGAAATGATAAATCAGGTAGGCGTGCCAGAATTTGACGAAAATGGACTAATGAAAAAAGGAGTGCTAATAAGGCATTTGGTGTTACCAGGACATTTGCAAAATAGTAAAAACATATTAAAATGGCTAAAAGAAAATGTTGCAGGGAAAGCCTATGTTAGTGTAATGGCGCAATATTTTCCTACATATAAGGCTAAAGAAGATAAATATCTAAACAGAAAATTGAGTGCTAAAGAGTATAAAGAAATAGAAAATTATATGTATTTGCTTAATATTGAAAATGGATATATGCAAGACTTAGGTAAACATGAAGAAGAGTATGTCCCAGATTTTTAAAATTGCTTATAAAATGTTGCAAAATCCGTTGACTTTAGGCAATATACGTGATAGAATATAAGGGCTAATAAAATAGCTCTTATTATTTTGAGCTATAAATTAGAATTTATAAAACAGGAGGTGAAATTTAAGTGCCAACAATTAATCAATTAGTAAGAAAAGGAAGAAAGTCAACTACAACAAAATCTACATCACCAGCTCTTCAACATGGATATAACTCTATGAAGAAAAAGCAAACTGATAAAAGATCTCCACAAAAAAGAGGAGTTTGTACAGTAGTTAAAACTGTTACACC
>CAKPOC010000019.1 GCA_934169535.1 uncultured Clostridia bacterium
TTGCTAATGTTCTATGTAATTATATTTTAGACAATTATGAACAGCAGATTATAAATAAAATAATTTCTTATAACTTTTTTTATTTTGATAGTAGCGAGACTGACGAAATCGAAAAAATTTGTAGTAAATCTTTGCCTGAAGATAGACAAAAAAAGTTATTTAAAAATATATTTGATTATTTAGAAAATTATAAAAGTATGGTTTTAAAAGGATTTTTAACATTTAGAATATTTGATTATATTGCTCAAATTAATTCTTCAATTGATTCTGCGGTTAGTCAATATGTTATTAATAGAGAGTATTCAGAGTTTATTGAATTAATTAAGTTATATATAAGCTCTGAACCTCCTTGTGTAGAAGTTATTCATTTATTATATTCAAGAAATTCTTCAACCCTACTTGATAGTAATCAAAAGATAATTTCTTCATGTAAAAACAATTTAGATATTCCTTATTTGTCTGATATATCTTTTTCTGAAAATGATTACACTTTAAATTCATTACTTAATTTGCTACCAAAGAAATTAATTATTCACACTGAAAAAGATAGTGTTGATGACTTTATAAACACTTTAAAATCAATTTTTGATAAACGTGCTATAATTTTATATGATTATTCTCTTGCAAAATCCAAAAGCTTACACACTTAAGGTTTTAAGTAAATGTAAGCTTTTGCTTTAAACAAAAAATGTGTTTTATGTTTTACATATTTTTTATACTTTTGCATCAAAAGTATATACATTTCTGTAACCTTTTCTTAGCAAGATTTTTTTAGCCATTTCACTTCTTTGCCCCATTTTGCAATATATTAAGATTACTTCATCTTTGTCCTTTATTATTAATTCTATGTTATCAACTTCATATAATGGAATATTTATAGAGTTCTTAAAATGGTTGTTATTGTATTCTTCTGGGTCCCTTACATCTATTATTATTGTTTTTTGTGTATTTATTACTTCTAATGCTTCTTTATATGATAGGTCTGTTCTTATTGCTCTGTTTAGTATTTTTTCATAAAATTTTCTAAATTTCATAAGTCTTTCTATATGATATTTTTTATCAAATATACCATATGTTCCTTTCTTCTTTATTTTATATATTTAAAATTATAAATATATGTAATATGAAAGCAAGAATAGAACATAAAATTTAATAATATAGTTCATTTTAAAATATTGAAATTTAATTAAATGTTAATAATAATTTTACAATTGTTAATATTTTAGATGCCAATAATAACATAATTTCATGTTAAAAAAAAATAAAAAAGTTGATGATAATATATATTATTATTTTCAACTTTTTTTGTTAAATCTATTTTTGTTCTTTTAATGGTTCTTCTTCTTTTTCCAATAAAGTCATTGTTACTACAGTTGTTACTACATACACTACTATTGATATTACTGGAGTAATATTGTTTATAGGTAACCTTGTTATTGCGTATATGCTCATAAGTAACATTTGGCTTCCTACTAATGCTAGTGCAACTTTGTACAAAACTTTAAATGTTCCTAATTTTTTGAATACAATCATTGAATATATTATTGTAATAATTGCAGTTGCCACTACTGGAATTATTAGTGGTTTTATTACACTTTTCAAATCTACTTTTTCATTTCTTGTAACTTCAATACTTGATACTTCATTTTGAATTTGGTATTTTTCATTTATTTTATTATTTAATGTTTCAATTTGCTCATCTGTTGCATCTGCAACTGTTATCTTTACCATGTCTTTATATAATTCTATATATTTTACAGATATATTATTTGTTCCAAATACTTCTTTTGCTATAGACTTTACATCTTCTAAACTGAACTCTGTTCCTATATTTATTCCTAGTTGAACATTTTTACCATATTCTAAGCCAATATTAAATTTAAATATTGCCATACATATTATTCCTACTGCTATTATAGAAATTAGTAATATTTTTACTATTTTTTTCATTTTTCTTCTCGTTCCTTCCTTATATTCTGTGTTTAGTATGCTCTGCATTTCATATTATTTATTTTTCTTAAAAATTAATATTTGTAAAACTAATATGTTATATATAGCCATTATAATTTCTGCCCAGAACATAACCATTCCAACACTTGAAAGCATTGTATATGTTGAGAATGCAAATATTATTGAAATTACAACTATTGGTAGCAATACAGTTATTGTTTTCTTTAGCAATTCTATCATTTTTTTGCTTAATGTGTCTTTATCATTGTTATTATATTCTTTTTGCATTTTCGCAATTATTATAGCTTCTATTATTGACATTATTGCTACTGCACAAATTCCAGAAAGTGCAAGTTCTACATTTCCTAGTCTTATTGCAAGTAATAGAGCTGCCATAAATCCTAATAAAGATATTACTGATAATATTGCTGATTTTTTGTACTTAACAATCATAACTATTGCATATATAACAGCAACTACTGCACATACTATAAGCATTACTATGTTTATGTCTAAATTTGTATTTGCAAATACAAATCTGTTTATTTCCATTTCGTATTTTACTGGCATAGATTCTGTATTTAAAAATGTTGCTATATTAGAAGCTTGTTGTAAATATGTTTGTAATGTTTCTGAATCAGTTGCTGTTCCTAAAGAAATTTGTATCATTCCATTTGTAATTTCTTCATCAAAATATGATGATAAAATAGTCTGATCATCTAACTTCATGTCAACTTTTTTAGATGTATCGTTTCCTTTTTCATCTTGAGATTTTACATATTCTTTAGAAATTTGGCTTAATTTTTCTGTTCCTTCTTTGTTAAATTGAATTGTTAAATATACAGTTGTCCCAGATGTTTCTCTATAATATCCAACTTTTGCTTCTTTTACATTTGAATTATTTAATAATTCTTCACTTGTGCTATTATCTAATATCGCAAATTTTCCTGGTGTTATACAATATTGAGCTATATAGTCTGCATTTGAATCTTCTGGAATTTCTAAGCTTATAGTTCCATTTTCTTCATTTAGGCTGATTGTATAATCACTAACCTTCATATAATCTAATCTTTTTTCTACTATCTTTTTTGTTTTTAAATAATTCTCTAAACTGTTTATTTCTATGCTATTTTTCTCTTCTTCATTGTTATTAGCATTATTTTCATTTTCTGTTTCTGCATTTTCCGCTTCTGCATTTTCTGTTTTTGTTTCTTCATTGCTATCTGTATCTTCTGTATTTTCAGAATTTTGATTTTCTGTGTTTTTGCTTTCGTCAGATACTTTTATTACTATGTTTCTAGAACCATATAAATCCATTCCTAATTTGTAATCTGGAATAAGATTTTTGGTTGTATTTTGATTTACTACATATAGTCCTCCAAAAGATATTCCACATAATAATACTATTAATACCACAGCAAGAATTTTTCCAAGTAGTAGTATAGATATTTTTTCTCCTGATTTTGCTTTTTCTTTCACCTTTTTTTCCTCCATAAAATTGATTATATATTAATAAGTTTTCCACCTATTTTTGAAAATTTACTCCTATTATTCCTCCAACAACTCCTGCAAGTATTGAAGTTATAAGCACTATTACACTATTTAAATTTAACGAAAAATTGCCATTAGCAAAACTTGATAACATATAAAGTGCTAATATATATGTAAGTCCAACTACACCACCATTTATAAGTCCTTTTGACATAATTTTTCTGCCTGATATTATTCCTCCGACTAGAATTGAAATTGCAGTTATAGCAATTATTGCCGGCATTACTATTTTTTCCGTTAGATTTGTTTTAGATAATACTATTGAAAGTATTAATAGCATAATAATTGTTAATAGAATTGAGGTAACAACCCCTATTGTTATATAAAAAACATTACCTTTGTTTTTTTCTTTCATAAAGAACCACTTTCCTTTCTTAATATATTCACTAAAATTATATTATCTAATGGTTCTTTTATGATTTTTATTTTTCTATATTTCTATCGTCTTTGCCTGCTATTGCCCATTTTTCTATTGATAGCTTTACATCCGCAGGATTCGTTTGCAAGATTACTCTGTCTTCCAGTACTTCTGTAACTATTCCCGAAAGGCCTGTGTATGTTACTATTTTATCTCCTTGTTTTATCTCATTTTGCATTTGCTTTATCGCTTTTTCTTGTTTTCTCTTTAAAAAGTCAGAAAATGCAAAAATTAAAAGTATAATAATCGTTGTTGCTATAAGTTGAATATATTCCATCATATCTCCCTTTCGCTTAATAGTTAATTTCTATTTCTTGATTTGTATTTTCTATAGGCTTTATTCCAACATTGTTTGTTAAATAGTCTATTATGTTTAAAATTTCGCCTTCATAACGCTCGTCATATGTTAAGTAGTATTCCTTTTTTCCAGAAGTTGTTATTGAATACATGTTTCTTACTCTTGCTGGAATCAATTCATCTCCAGAGGAATTGTATAGTCCATATAGCTTGTCTTTTCTTACTACTATAGCTTTGTATTCGGGAACTAGCAATAAGCTGCTGCCTCCAGAATTACTCATTATACATCCTAATCCATCATATTCAATTGGTAATATTACATTTCCGTTTTTTCCAAGAAGTCCCCACTTAGAATTTCTTTTTACTGGTATACATTCTCCATATAATAAGTATTGGTTTTCTATATCATCATCTATAAATGAATTTGCATTTTCAATTCCTATTTTGTCATATTCAATGTGAACTACAATTTTGCCATCTCCATTTACTATTCCAAACTTTTTATCGCTTTCTATCAAATATAAGTCTGTTGATTTATCTTGGCTATTTGCTTGTTTGTTCATAGATATTTGTTTTATACTGTTATACTGTGGTTCTATTTGAGTTTTTCCTTCTGTAGATATTAATCCAACTTTATCAGAATCAGTAGTTACTACAAACTCTGAAGCACTCTCCAAAAATGAAATGCTTTTATATTTTTCGCCAATTACTACCTCGCCTTTAGTATTTCTTACTCCATATTTTGCAGTTGTTGGATCTTTCGAAATTACTAAATCATATAGTATTGCTTTTTGATTTGAGTAATTGGGATTTTTTTCATTTGCATCTGCATTTGTAACTTTAGGATAATAATATTTTACCAGATATGCTATATCAAACATCGTAACAGTATTTTGTTTTGTATCATAGCTAATTGCTATGTTGCAACCTTTGCTTATTCCATTTAAAGTTGTATATAACTTATTGTTTATTTTCTTTACCGGTTCATCAATGCTAAAGTACTCATAATTTGTTGTTTCATCAGATGAATTTTTGCTATTGCTAATTAAAGTTTTGTATACTGTGTCTGAGCCTAAAGTATATGAAGCTACCTCTGAGTTATTAGTAACAAAGCACTTCGTTGTATCCTCAGAATATTGATGTTTATATTCGCCATTGTTAAATGTATATCCTACTAGTGCTGCAAAATCTTGTATAGAAACATACACTGTTTTGTTTTCATCTACTACAAATACGTCATTTATTTTTTTTAATTTAGCATTATTTAAGTATACTTTAAATTTTGATTTATTAATATTTTCTATTGCTAAAATAATTCCAACAGTTGCAACCATTAAAATACAAAGTAAAACTATTATTCCAATTATTATCTTTTTGCTTTTGTTTATTTCTTTATCCCTTTGATTTTCAAAATTCATTTTAATTTCTCCTATTATTTAGTATAGCCATATTTCTTATAAAATTCATTTTTAAAATTTAATAAATTATCATTTTCAATTTCCTTTCTAACTCTTTCCATAAGTTTTGTTAGGAAATATAAATTATGTATTGATAATAGTCTTGTTCCTAGGATTTCATTTGTATTAATTAAATGTCTGATATATGCTCTTGTATAGTTTCTGCAAGCATAACAATCACACTCACTGTCTAACGGTGAAAAATCACGTGCATATGCTCCATTTCTTACAACTACTTTGCCATTCCATGTCATTGCTGTTCCATTTCTTGCAATTCTTGTAGGTAAAACACAATCACACATATCAATTCCAGCAATTGCAGCTTCTATTAAATAATCTGGAGTTCCAACTCCCATTAAATATCTTGGTTTATTTTCTGGCATTAGAGGGGTAGTATATCTTAATATATCTAAAAACTCTTCTTTGGGCTCTCCAACACTTATTCCCCCTAAAGCATAACCTGGAAAATCTAGTTTTATTAAATCTTCTGCACTTTGTTTTCTTAAGTCTTTATAGAATCCACCTTGGATAATTCCAAATAATCCTTGGTCCTCTCTTTTATGTGCATTTTTGCATCTTACTGCCCATCTTGTAGTTCTCTCCATTGAATTTTTAGTATATTCATATGTTGATGGGTATGGGCAACATTCATCAAAAGACATTATAATATCCGCACCTAAATCTTCTTCTATTTGCATTACTTTTTCTGGTGAAAAGAAATGTTTACTTCCATCTAAGTGAGATTTAAACTCTACTCCATCTTCAGAAATTGTTCGTAAATCACTTAAACTAAATACTTGAAATCCTCCACAATCTGTTAAAATTGGCCTATCCCAATTCATAAATTTATGAAGTCCTCCTGCCTCTTTTACTAAGTCTTCTCCTGGTCTTAAGTATAAGTGATATGTATTTGAAAGTATTATTTGTGCTCCTAAATCTTTAAGCTCTTCCGGTGTCATTGATTTTACTGTTGCTTGTGTTCCTACTGGCATAAATACTGGTGTTTGAATATCTCCGTGTGGAGTGTGCACTATTCCTCTTCTTGCACCTGTTTGTTTGTCTTGATGTAACAATTCATAAGTTATTGCTGCTTTTTCCATTACTTCCCTCATTTCTTATTTTATAAACATTGCATCTCCAAAGCTAAAAAATCTGTATTTTTGCTTTACCGCTTCATTGTATGCTTTCATTATATTTTCTTTTCCTGCTAATGCTGAAACAAGCATTAATAAAGTTGACTCTGGTAAGTGAAAATTAGTAATTAATCCATCTAGGCATTTAAATTTGTAGCCCGGATATATAAATATTGAAGTATCACCTTCACAAGCCTTTACATATCCTTTTTCATCAGAGATTGTTTCTATTGTTCTACATGATGTAGTTCCTATCGCAATTACTCTATGTCCTTCTCTTTTAGCTTTGTTTATCTTTTCTGCATCTTCTTCTTTTATATAATAATGTTCTGTGTGCATATGATGTTCTTCTATATTTTTTTCCTTTACAGGTCTAAATGTTCCTATTCCTACATGAAGTGTAACATTGCTAATACTTACACCTTTTTCTTCTATTTTCTTTAAAAGTTCTTCAGTAAAATGCAATCCTGCAGTTGGTGCTGCTGCTGAGCCTTCATATTTTGCATACACCGTTTGATATCTATCGTTTTGTTTTAGACTCTCGTGAATGTATGGAGGTAATGGCATTAATCCTATTTTATCTAATATTTCATTAAAGATTCCCTCATATGAGAACTTAACTTTCCTTGTTCCATCTTCCATAGTATCTAATATTTCGGCAGTAAGAAGTCCATCTCCAAATATGACTTTTGTACCTATATGAAGTTTGTTACCTGGTCTTACCATAGCTTCCCATATATCGCCTTCGATATTTTTTAATAGTACAAATTCTACGTTTGCTCCTGTTTCTTTTTTACCATATAATCTAGCAGGAATTACCTTTGTATTATTTCTAACTAGACAATCTCCTGGTTCTAAATATTCAAGTATGTCCTTAAATATTTTATGTTCAATTTTTCCTGTTTTGCTATCTAGTACCATTAACCTAGATTCGTCTCTTTTTTCTATTGGTGTTTGTGCAATTAATTCTTTGGGTAAATCATAAAAAAATTCAGATAATTCCATTTTACTACTCCTATTAATATATTAAGCTGTTCCTATTTTCTTTTCTTTTTGCGTTATTTCTCTTTTTGCTTTAGTTTTTTTCTTTTCTTCTCTTGCATTATTTATAATAATTTTTGGAGCTTCTCCTTTTGTTATTGTTTCCTTAGTTATGATACATTTTTCAACTTTTGAATTTGAAGGTAATTCAAACATAATGTCCTTCATTCTTTCTTCCATTATTGCTCTTAAACCTCTAGCTCCTGTTTTTCTTTCTATTGCTTGGTCTACAATTGCTTCTAGTGCATCTTGTTCAAATTCTAAGTCAACATTATCATATTTAAATAATTTTTTATATTGTTTAACTATTGAGTTCTTAGGTTCTGTAATTATTTTTATAAGCGCTTCTTTATCTAGTTCTTTTAATGTTGTAACTATTGGAAGTCTTCCTACGAATTCAGGAATTAGTCCAAATTTTAATAAGTCCTCTGGTAATAAAGAAGAAAATACTTCATATCTGCTTATGTCCTTATTACTTGTAATTGTTGCTCCAAATCCAATTGTCTTCTTTTCAACTCTGTCCTTTATTATTTTTTCTAAACCTTCAAAAGCTCCTCCACATATAAATAATATGTTTTGTGTATTTATTTGTATAAATTCTTGATGTGGATGTTTTCTTCCTCCCTGTGGTGGAACTGATGCTATTGTTCCTTCTACAATTTTTAATAATGCTTGTTGAACTCCTTCACCACTTACATCTCTGGTTATTGATGGATTTTCAGATTTTCTAGATATTTTATCTATTTCATCTATATAAATAATTCCTCTTTCAGCTTTTTCTACATTATAGTCTGCTGCTTGAATTAGCTTTAATAAAATATTTTCTACATCTTCTCCAACATAGCCTGCTTCTGTAAGTGTTGTGGCATCTGCAATTGCAAATGGCACTTTTAAAATTCTAGCTAATGTTTGTGCAAGTAATGTTTTTCCACAACCAGTAGGTCCTAGCAATAAAATGTTGCTTTTTTGTATTTCTACATCATCTTTGTTATTTTTATTCTTAACATTATCATTTATCCTTTTATAATGATTATACACTGCAACTGCTAGGGATTTTTTTGCTTCATCTTGTCCAATTACATATTCATCAAGTATTTTTTTTATTTCTATTGGTTTCGGTAAATCATACTCTTCTTCATCCTCATAAGTAAGCTGACTATCTTCATATAAGTCATTTTCTATAATGCTTGTGCAAACCTTTATGCACTCATCACAAATGTATACTCCTGGGCCTGCTATAATTCTTTCTACTTCTTCTTGTTTTTTCCCGCAGAAAGAACATCTTATAGTTTTTTCTTTATCATTCTTTGGCATAATATTCTCCTAAATAAATTAATTTATTATTTTAGTTTCTTTTTTCCATTATTTCGTCTATTAGTCCATATTCTAATGCTTCTTGGGCTGTCATATAATGATCTCTTTCTGTGTCTTGGTTAATTACATCAATTGGTTGACCAGTTCTATCGCTTAAAATCTTATTTAACTTTTCTCTAGTTTTTATCATATGATCTGCATGTATTTTTATTTCTGTTGTTTGTCCTGAAAGTCCTCCACCTCCAATTAATGGTTGATGTATTAATATTTCAGAATTTGGTGTTGCATATCTTTTTCCTTTTTCTCCTGAAGCAAGAAGTACTGATCCCATGCTTGCAGCCATTCCTACACATATAGTAGACACTGGGCATTTTATGTAATTCATTGTGTCTACTATTGCCATTCCATCTGTTATTGATCCTCCTGGAGTGTTTATATATAAGTTTATCTCTTTATCTGGGTCTTCTGCCTCTAAAAATAATAATTGTGCAATTACAAGTCCTGCAGATGTGGCATTTACTTCCTCTCCTAAAAATATAATTCTATCTTTTAATAATCTAGAAAATATATCATATGATCTTTCTCCTCTAGCAGATTGCTCAACTACATAAGGTACTAAGCTATTTTTTTCTAACATAATAAAATTCCTCCTAATTTATTAAAATTAAAATAGTTAGATTGAGTTTTAATAATATATTATTATATAATCCCCCCTCTAACTATTCCATTTATTTCTTTATTTTTGCATTTTCTACAACTAAATTAATTGCTTTTTCTGTTTTTAATGTGTTTACTATATATTCTTTTAACGCTTCATTTTTATTTAGTTCTTCTTCTTTTCTTCCATAATTTTTAGCCATTTCTTTAATTCTTTCTTCTACGGCTTTCTCATCAGCTTCTATTTTTTCTGATTTAATTATTTCTTCTAGTACTAATCTAGTTTTTACATTTTTTTCAGCTTGCTCTTTGTAGCTTTCTTCAATGTCTTTTCTTGTTTTGTTCATAAAATGTAAATATTGCTCTAGGTTAAGTCCTTGATATGATAATTGTTGTTCCATGTCTCTTATCATAGCATCTACTTCTGTATCTATCATTCCTGAAGGTATATCTATTTTTGTATCATTGCAAACAGCTTCTATTGCGGCATCTTCTGTTTCGTGTTTTGCTCTGTGCTCATTTTCAGCTGTTTTCTTTTCTTTAATGCTATTTCTTAAAGCTTCTAATGTATCAAATTCTGAAACATCCTTAGCAAATTCATCATCTAATTCTGGTAATTTTTTTTCTTTTATTTCATGTAATTTAACTTTGAATGTTGCATCTTTTCCTGCTAATTCTTTTGAAAAATATTCTTCTGGGAATTTAACATTTATATTTTTTTCTTCATTGATTTTCATTCCAATAACTTGGTCTTCAAATCCTGGTATAAAAGTTTTGCTTCCTATTTCTAGTTCGTGTTTTTCTGCTTTTCCGCCTTCAAAAGCTTTTCCATCAACAAATCCTTCAAAGTCTATAACTGCTATGTCTTTATCTTGTACAGGTCTATCTTCAACAGTTAATGTTCTAGCATTTTGATTTTGCATATGTTCGATTTCTTTGTTTATATCTTCTTCAGATACAGGATATTCTATTTTTTTAATTTCTACCCCTTTATATTTTCCAAGTTTAACTTCTGGTTTTGTTTGAACTATTGCTGTAAAAACTAAATCCTCACCTTTTTTCATATTTACGATATGTATATCAGGTTTGCTTACTACTTCTAATTTATTTTCTTCTATCTCTTTTTCATAAATTGGTGGAACTACTTCATTAAAAGCATCCTCATAAAATATTTCATCGCCATACATTCTTTCCACGATGTTAAATGGTGCTTTACCCTTTCTAAATCCTGGTACATTAAAGTATTTTGCACTTTTTGCATATACTTTTTTTATAGCTTCATCAAATTTTTCTGCTTCAATTGTAAATTCTAATTTTAT
Organism: uncultured Clostridia bacterium; assembly: GCA_934169535.1. Lineage (GTDB taxonomy): Bacteria > Bacillota > Clostridia > TANB77 > CAG-508 > CAG-245. The sequence continues at coordinate 11,138 of CAKPOC010000019.1, forward strand.
CTCATTTTTGTTTTCTGTTTTTTCTACTTTCATGCTCATTTTGCATTGTCCTTTCTATCTTTATAAATTGCTAACTTATTATATCATAAATTCCGCATATTGCAAGTATTTTTTTGATTTTTACATAGTTTTTAAGATATTTTTATAAGTTTAAAATTTGTATAATCACAGCTTACTAATTTATAATTTATACCATCAATATTTCCCTCTATTGCATATTTATGAGCTTCGCCATGCAAATGGCCATAAATACAGGTTTTTACATTATATTTTTGCAAGACTTTTGTAAATTCATTATTTGTATTTCCGCGTTCAATTGGTGGATAGTGCATAAACGCTATTATTTCTTTATTCTCGCCGTATTTTTTTATTCCATTTAATATAGAATTTTCAAGTCTTCTTACTTCTCTTATGATGATTTTTTTATCTTGATCTGTATCTGCTTTAATATCCCAGCCTCTTGTTCCTGCTAAAATTTTTCCGTCATATTCATAACTATTATTGTATAAAAAATCAATGTTACTAAATTCATTTTGTTTTAAAAATTCTCTCATGCTTTTTAATGTAGTCCACCATAAATCATGATTGCCTTTTAACAAAATTTTAGTTCCTGGTAGTTCATTTATAAAGGAAAAATCTTTATATGTATTTTGCAATTTTATTTCCCATGAAAAGTCTCCTGGTAACATTACAATATCATTATTGTTTACCTTTTTTAACCAGTCATTTTTTATTTTTTCTTCGTAGTCAATCCATCCAAATACATTCATTGGCTTGTTTGTATTGAACGATAAATGTAAATCTGCTATTGCATATATTGCCATTTATTTTTCCCTCACCTCCATTTAAATTTTTAAGTTTGGAACTGCATTTAAGTCTAATCCGTCTCTTTTTCCATTCATGAATTCGTAAAAGCCTGCTGAAGCAATCATTGCAGCATTATCAGTACATAATTTTAATTCTGGATAATATATATTAATTTTTTCTTTTTTCGCTAAATCATCAAAACTATTTCTTATATATGAATTTGCAGAAACGCCTCCTGCAAGAACCACTTTATTTACATTTGTTATTTCTATTGCTTTTTTTACATTTTGAATTAGCATTTCTGATACTGTTTTTTCAAAGCTTTTAGCTAAATTTGCTTTATTTATGTTAGGTTCCTTATGATGTAAATTAATTACTGCAGTTTTTATTCCACTAAAGCTAAAGTCTAGTCCTTCTATGTGAGTATGTGGAAGTTTTATATTTGCTTCACCTGCTTGGGCTAGTTTATCTACCTTAGGTCCTCCTGGATATCCTAATCCTATTACTCTTGCCACTTTATCAAATGCTTCTCCTATTGCATCATCTCGTGTTTTTCCTAGTACTTCAAATTCAGTATAACTTTTTACATATACAATTTGGGTATTTCCCCCTGACATCATCATACATAAAAAGGGTGGCTCTAGTTCTGAATATGTTATATAATTTGCTGCAATATGTCCCTTTAAATGATTTACTCCTACCAAAGGTTTGTTTATTGCATAGCTTAATCCTTTTGCATAAGAAACTCCTACTAATAATGCTCCAACTAATCCTGGACCATATGTGCATGCTATAGCGTCTATTTGATCGAAACTGACATTTGCTTCTTCTAATGCTTTTTTAGTTACACAAGAAATTGCCTCAACATGATTTCTTGATGCAATTTCTGGAACTACTCCTCCAAATTTTTCATGTATGCTTATTTGTGTATCTATTACATTTGATAAAACTTCTCTACCATTTTTTACTATTGCTACAGATGTTTCATCACAACTTGATTCTATCCCGCATTATTAATTTGTCCATTTATTTCCTCTTTCTCTATATGAATAATTTAAATATTCCTGACACTAGTCCGAAAATTCCTGCTGATACCATATTTATTACTGGTGCAATTATGTAACTTACTAAATTTGTAATCCAAAGTGCTAAAAATATTACATAAAATATATTTTGATGTTCAACAAACCAGTTTCTTGCATTATATGGTAAAAAGTGCATAAGAATTTTTGATCCATCTAGTGGTGGTACTGGTATTAAATTAAATACCCCTAAACCAATATTAACACTTATCGCCATTTGAAGTGATAGCATTATAAAATATCCTGCTGTTGTTAGAGCAAAACCACTAGCAAATGTGCCAATGCAAAATAATACTATTGTTAATACAAATGCTATGAGTATATTCATTACAGGTCCTGCTAAAGCAACTAGTGCTTCTTGTGCAGACATTGACATTTTTCTATTAAAATTTCGTGGGTTTATTTCAACTGGTTTTCCCCACCCAAAATGTGCAACAATCAAAAGGAAAAATCCAATTGGATCTATGTGTGCAAGCGGATTTAAAGTAACTCTCCCCTGTATTTGTGGTGTATCATCTCCTAATTTATACGCAACAAAGGCATGTGCAAATTCGTGAAACGTTATTGCAATTATTACTCCTGGAAGAGTTAATAATAAGCCTAAAAGTTCCATAGGGCTATTTAAATACATTGCAACTGTATATATTGCAAGTACTATTAAAATCACATACATTGTTCTTTTATCTCTAAACATATATTTTTTGTAACCAACTGTGTAATTGGTTTACTCCTTTCTTAATTTTAATAGCACTATTATATAACAGTTTTAAAAATCTGTAAACATAAAAATTATGCTATTTTTTCACCTCTTAACTCTTGTGCATGTAATAGTGTGGTTTTTGTAATTTTGCCAGACGCAATTCTTGCAATTTCTTGTAAAATTTCATTTTCATTTAATAGTTTTACATTTGTATATGTTTTATTATCAATTACATTTTTATAAATATAATAATTGCTATCTCCTTTTGCTGCAATTACCGCTAAATGAGTGATTATAATCACTTGATGTTTTTGTGAAATTTTTTCAAGTTTTATTGCCACTGAATTTGCTGCTTTTCCGCTTATTCCAGTATCGATTTCATCAAATATAAGTATTGGAACTTCATCCACATCTGACAGAACATTTTTTATTGCAAGCATAATTCTTGACATTTCACCTCCTGAAGCTGTTTGGTTTAATTTATGTGCCTCATCTCCTATATTAGTGCTTATTAAAAATTCCACATGGCAATTTCCGTTTTTAGAAAATTCTTTATCTTCTACAACATTCGCATAAAATTTTGCATTTTTCATTTCTAAATCTGCAAGTTCATTATTTATTTTTTCGTTTAAAATTAGTGAATATTTTTTTCTTTTTTCTTCAATTTTTGAGCATAATACTAACATTTGTTTCTCTACTTCATCTATTTGCTGCTTTATTTTTTGATTTTCTTCTTCCACATTATTTATTGCATATATTTCCTTTTCCATTTGCTTTTTATATTCTAGGATTTCCTCTATAGTATTTCCGTATTTTCTTTTTAAATTTTTTATTGTTTCTAATCTTTCTTCCACTTCATCTATTTGGCTATCATCGAAATAAACCTCATCATTCATCTCCTCTATATCTCGAGAAAGCTCCTGTACTTCATAATATACATTTTTTAATTCAACTAACTTATCTGCATATTTTTTGTCTATATTTTCGATTTTTTCTAGTGCTTTTATTGATGTATTTATTACCTCTATTGCAGTGTTACTTAGTCCAGAACTTACTTGTTTTAGTGAATCTGAAACTTTTTGTGAATTCACCATAATTTTTCTTTTTTCTTCAAGCACAATTTCTTCCTTAGAGCTTAAATTTGCCATTTCTATTTCGTTAAATTGATATTGTAATAAGTCAAGTCTTCTCTCTCTTTCTTTATCATCTCCATAATTTTCCTGCAATTTTTTATTGAGAATTTTATATTTTTCATATAATTTTAAATATTCAGTATTATATTCTGCTATGCTTTTTCCTATGAATTTATCCAAATACTTTGTATGAAAATCCTCATCCAACAAAGTTTGATTATCAAACTGGCCATGTATATCTATTATATTTTTCATTATTTTTTTAAGTTCATTTACAGTTATCATTCGCCCATTAATTTTGCATAAGTTTTTTCCACTTGTGTTTATTTCTCTTGATACGATTATTGTCCCATCTATTGAAAATTCACTTGTAGGCATAAAAATGCATGCTTCAACAAATGAAGTTTTTTCACCTTTTCTAATCATTTCTTTGGAAAATCTTCCACCTGCAATAATTTTTAAAGAATCTACGATTAAAGTTTTACCAGCTCCAGTTTCACCAGTTAATACATTTAGGCCTTTACCAAAATCAATTGTTAAATCTTCAATTATACCAATATTTTTAATATGTAATGTGTTTATCATATAAGCCTCCTGCAAATTTTTGTTCGTAAGTGTATTCTACTATTTTGTTTTTTATTTGTCAATGTTTTTTGCGAATTTTTGTTTGTTTTTCGCCGACAAAAAAACAGATTTTTTTACAATCTGTTTTTTATTATTCTACATTCTGTCTGGAGCTTCAAAGCCTAGCAAATCAATCCCTGTTTCAAAAATTCTTTTTAGTAACTTTAGCATTGTTATTTTTGAATTTAATGTTTTTTCATCGCCTTGCAATATCTTAACTTTTTGATAATAGCTATTAAAGACATTTGCAAGCTCATATAGATATGTACAAATTTTTGAAGGCGAATTTTCGTTATAACTTTCATCTAATACACTGTTAAATCTTGAAATTTCTATCATTATTTTTTTCTCTATTTCTTCTGTTGGCACCAAAATTTCTTCATTCTCTAAATGGTTTTCTTCAAAAAATTTGTTTAAGATTGATTTTATTCTTACTAATGTATACAAAATATATGGTCCTGTTTTTCCATCAAAAGATGTAAATTTATCTGTATCAAAAACATAATCTTTACTAATTTGGTTTGATAAATCAGCATATTTTAATGCAGCAAGTCCTACAATTTTCGAAGTATCTTCTTTTTCTTGTTCTTCCATTTGCTTTGTTTCTTCTATTTTTTGGTAAACTTTGTTACTTGTTTCGTCAATAAGTGTCTCAAGCCTCATTACTCCGCCACTTCTTGTTTTAAATGGCTTTCCATCTTTGCCGTTCATGGTTCCAAAGCCTAAAAATACAAGTTTTGCATCATCATCTATAAGCTTTGCTTTTTTTGCGCATCTAAATACTTGAATAAAATGCAATTCTTGTCGCTTATCTACAACATAAATTATTTCATCTGGATCAAAATCCTGTTGTCTTTGCATTATTGTTGCTAAATCAGTGGTCTGATAACATGATACTCCTCCAGATTTTAAAACCATACATGGATTTATTTTTGCTACATCAAATGGTTCATCTACATCAACCACCATTGCTCCATCACTTTCATAAATAATTCCAAGTTTTTTCATTTTATCTACCATTGATGCCACATATTTTTGTGAATCACTTTCGCCTAACCATAGATCAAAAGAAACATTTAATTTTTTGTAATTTTCTTTAAGGTCCGCAACAGAAACTTCAACAATTTTCTTCCACAAATCATAATATCCAGGTCTTTCTTCTTGTAAATAAGCTGTATATAATCTTGCTTTTTCTTTATATTTTTCTGCCTTTTCAATTTCTTCCTTGCTAGCATTTTCTGCAACTTTTGTTTTTTTGCTTGCACATGGATAAATTTCTTCTAAGTCTGAAACCGTAAATAGAGCTTCTTTAGGGTATTCGCCTTTAAAATTTGGATCAAAGTAAACCCAATCAGGATGCCTTACTTCAAGTTCTTCCATAACAAGTCCCATTTGTAGTCCCCAATCGCCTAAATGCACATCTCCAATTACTTTATTTCCAAAAAATTTGTGAATTCTTTTTACGCTTTCACCAATTATCGCTGTTCTTAGATGTCCTACATGTAGTGGTTTTGCTACATTGGCTCCGCCATAATCAATAATTACTGTTTTTTTCTCTTCCTTACATCCAAATTTTTCTTCATTTTTTAATTGGTTGCAATATTCTGCTAAAAATTTTCTTGAAACTTTTATATTTATGAATCCTGGCTTTACCATCTCTATTTTTTCAAATTCTTCGCATTTTTGACATTTTTCTACAACTTCTTCTGCTATTATAAAAGGTGCTTTTCTATATTCTTTTGCTGCAGTTAATGCTCCGTCACATTGAAATTCGCATAAGTCAGGTCTATTAGAAATTATTACCTTTCCGTACTTTTTATCATATCCACATTCCTCAAATGCTTTTTCTATTTTTTCTTGTAATAGTATAATAATTTTTTTCAATTAAATCCCTCCATTTTTATTTGGATATTATATTATGTAAAAATTCTGCAACCGCAAACAGTTACAGAATTTTAGTTTTGGTGACCCTTACGGGAATCGAACCCATGATTCAGCCTTGAGAGGGCTGCGTCTTAACCGCTTGACCAAAGGGCCATAACTTTATACTATATAAATATACCATTTTTAATTGTTGTAGTCAATACCTCACCTTCATTTTTTCAATGTAATGTACAAAAAGTATGGAACCTATATATATATTGATTCCATACTTTCATATAATTATTTAACTTTGTCCACTCCTAAAATTTTTCTTATTTCTGTTTCAGGTAATTTTACAATTTGAGATATTTGTTCAATGGAAATGTTTACTTTGCGCATTTCTATAATAATTTTACTTTTTTCTTCTTTGACGGCTTCTTTTGCTGCTTTTTTTGCTTCTTCTTTAGCCTTTTTTAATCCTTCTTCAAGTGCTTTTTTAGCATTTTTTGCGTCTTCCTCAAACTGTATTCTATCTGCTATATCTAATGTTCTACTTAGTGCTCTTCTTCTTAATATATCATCCTGACTTATTCTTTCTAGTTCCTCTTTTGCCTCTTTTATATCTTTATTTTCAAGCATTATTTGAGTTACCTCCTTATTCTCTGGATTATCCAAAAACATCATCCATTGTAGTAGCTCGTTTTTTGAGTTTTTCTTATAGGCTTTTACTGCTTTTGGCACCTCTATTATAGCAATCTCTAAATAATCTGTCAACATTAGTTTTTGCTCTTCTTTCTCCATTATTTTCCACACTGTTTGCGGCTTTGTTATGTTTTTAGTTTGTGGAAATTTATCATCTAAT
>CAKPOC010000020.1 GCA_934169535.1 uncultured Clostridia bacterium
CATGATATTCTACTTCATTTACAAAAAATAACTTTATATGCAGTCAAAATTGAAGAAAATCAATTAATTATAAAATTGACTGCATATTGACTGCATTTACTTAAAGATTTATAAGTTTTATACTCACATTTTTAAATGCTGACTTTTCAAGTGTAGAGAATGCATATAATACTTTCTTTGTTTATTACGGACTTGAAGGACTTAATTACATAGATGAAATAAAAGAAAAATATCCAATAGAATACACTACTAGATATGTATCAACAAAGAAATTCTTAGATTATTATAATAAAGCCTTTGACTTAGTAAATACAGATTATATAAAATTTCAAAATGATATAAGAAAAACAGTTGATTTTGTATTTGATTTACACGGTAATACAAGCTCATTAGAGGTAGATAAATATTCTAAATTTAAGGCATACTCTACAGTTGTTGATTTAATGGGGCAATTTTCTCCACAAATACGTTTAGGTATAGTAAAAAGTTTACCTAAAAATATGCCTCCAAAAATGACTACTAAACAAGTTGAGAAATTAGCCTATGATATTGCTAATAAAAAAGTTGATGACGTTGTTGGCTATGTATATGAAAGTTCATCTCATTTTGCTTTAGCTTATATTGCATTAAATGATTTAATACAAAACTCAAAAAGAAGCATCAGTGTTTGCCAAAATTGTGGAAGATATTATTTACAATACTCAGGAAAAGAAGTTTATTGTGAATTACCTAATACAGATGGAAGTCCAACTTGTAAATCATATGCTTCCCGTAAAGCTTATGATAATAAGATAGTGGAAGATGAGGCAGAACTTGCATATAAAAGAGATTACCAAAGAAGAATAACGCAAGTATATCGTGCAGACAAAAAACAAAAAGAACAAATTAAAAAAGAGTATCTTGTTTGGAAAACTAATGCAAGAAAACAATTGAAATTGTATAGGGAAAATAAAATTTCTAAAGAAGAGTTTTGTGATTGGATAGAGAAAAATAAATAATTATGCAAATATTATAGACATTTCAAAGGAAATGTTACAAAATGATGAGCATAGAAGGTAAGTTAAGCAGATGTGTAGTTGCCCTCAACCTTGATTTCTTATCAAGAGTTAGGGGGTGCGGCTATGTTAGAAATTTTTGCATTCCTAGTAATAGGTTTAATGATTTCAATAACAATAAATTTAGCCTTGCTATGTATCATATACATACAATGGGTTAATAAACAGATAAAATAAAAAGACTACACATTGCTTAAAAAACGATTACAGAGCAATGTGTAGTTTCCAATTTATTTGGGCAACCACGCTTTTGTGATTACTTACTTTCTATATTTATTATACTCTAATTATATATAAAAAGTCAATAAATATAAAAAATTTTCACAACATAAATTTTTATAAAATAAAAAATATTAACTTATTTCATATGCACCTATTAAATGTGTATTTTTATTTTATAGTGTATTTTATTGATAAACGATAAAAAAGTATTGACAAACAAAAAAAGACGATATATACTTATGCAAAATGAAGGAGGAATTGGTTAATGAAAATCTTAGGAGAAAAAAGTTTATCATCAAAGGTTATTATAGGACTTAATATACTTTTTACTATAATTGGTATTATTGACATATGGGTATTAAGTACAATAATAAAAATATTATGTCATATTGTTATGAACGAAAATATACAAAATAACATATTTGATCTTATGTTTTTTAGTATGATTATAACTACAGGAATAATAGCACTTTTTATTATTTATCAATTTATTAAAATATTTAAAAATTTAAAAAGCAATATATTATTCTGTGAAGATAATTCTAAAAGATTAAGTATAGTTAGCAATAGTTGCTTTATACTAAGTACACTATATTTGATTATAGCAATATTTATATTCTTAATAATGAGTAAAGTAATGGAAAAATTTATATATTATATATTTGCTTTTTCAATAATACTAATGGTTATTTTTGTTGTTGCTGGGATAGGAATAAAGATACTATGTGAAATATATAAAAAAGCGATTGAATATAAAGAAGAAAACGATTTTACAATATAGGAAAGGAAGAAAAATAATGCCAATTATTGTTAATGTAGATGTAATGTTAGCTAAAAGAAAGATGTCTTCTGGAGAACTTGCGGAAAAAGTTGGAATAACTCCTGCTAATCTTTCAATACTAAAAACAAATAAAGCAAAAGCAATAAGATTTGCAACATTAGAAAAGATTTGTGAAATTTTAGATTGTAAACCAGGAGATATATTAGATTATGAAAAATAAAGGGGAAATAATGATATGGAAATTATAGGAAGTATTATATTATCGATAACTCGGATCAATTTTATTTTATGGTAAAGAAATAGGTATTTCAATGATATTATTTGAAATAATATCAAATGGAATTGTATATTATATACTTCATAAGAAAAATAAAGTACAAAATAAAGCTGGAATGTTACTTATTATACCAATATTTTTACTAAGTAGTACATACTTTATATTTGCAAATAAAACATTTTACATAACTAATATTTTTGTGATATTAGCACTTAACTTGATTATGTATGTAACTTTAACAAATAAAAAAGACTACTTAACAAATTATTTATATCGTACATTTCAATTAGTAACAGAAACAATTTCAGGCTATAAAGAGGGAATTGATTTAAGCAAAGAAAAAACAATAGAACATATAACCAAAAGTAGAAATATCAACAAAGATAATATTAAAAAAATTGCAACATCAGTATTAGTAGTAACCGTTGTTGTAGGAGTAGTTTTAGTGTTGTTAGCATCAGCAGATATGATATTTGCAAACTTATTTTCTGGTATAGGAAGGTTATTACAAAATGTAAATATAGGAACTACCTTTAGCTTTATAATAAGAGTGGTAATTATAGTTATCACATATTTATTGTTTTTAAGTTTAATTTTAAAACTTCAAAAAGAATATAAAAAAGAAGAGAAAGAACTAAAAGATAGTAAAGGAAAATATACTTTTACAATAAAATTGCTTTTAATAGCATTAAATATAGTATATTTAGTATTTTGTTTTATCCAAGTACAATCTTTATTTGCTAAAATAAATATGAGCGCATCATTTGATTATGCAAATTATGCAAGAACTGGTTTCTTTCAACTTATGTTTGTTTCATTTATAAACTTTGGAGTTATATTAGTATCTAATAGCTACAATGAAAAAAGAGAAAATATCATAAAAATATTAAACTTATTGCTTGTTTTATTTACCATTATAATAGCCATATCATCGATGTATAGAATGTATATGTATGAAATGGAATATGGATTAACATATTTAAGGACTTTTGTTTATATAATATTAATTGCAGAAATAATAGCATTTATTCCAGTAATAGTATATATTTTTAATGAAAAGTTTGATTTTATGAAATGGTGTTTTATAGTAGGAATTTCTACTTATTGCATAGCAAATTATATGAATATAGAAAGTATTATTGTAAGCAAAAATATTAACAGAAATAATACACATCCAATAGATTATGAATATATATTTAGTATTATTAGTGAAGATAGCTACAACGTTTTAGAAGAGAAATTACAAAAAGAAGATATAACCAAAAAAGGAAAATTAGACATTTTAAATATTTTGTTAGAAATGGCAAATAATAAAAAAGATTTGAGTTGGCAGGAATTTAATATTTCAAAATATAAAATGAAAAAAAGAAATATTGATATACAAGAATTAAATATAGAAATAGAAAAAACAAGAGAAGAAATAAAAGAAGAGGAAAAAGTCAACGAAATTATATTAAAAGAACCCGAAAGTTATATATACAATGAGACTGTAAACAAAGACGAAACATATTTTGTAGAACAGGTAGATGCAGTTATGGGAACAGCAATATGGAAAATAGGAAAACTGACCGATAATGGAAAAAAATATAACATAATGAACACAATAGAAGTAACAACTCCTAGCAAAATAAAATTCTTTGAAAATGGATTAGGCTTTATAGAAAAACCAACGAGTATATATTGTGGAAAATCAGAATTACTAATAACACACGATTCTGGGAAAACTTTTGAAAGCATAACATTTCCAGATGGCGTTTTTACATTATCAGATTCAAATCGGAGAAAAATGGGAAAACTGCTATGATTATTTTTACTTACCAACGAAAGAAGAAGATGGAACATTAATAGTATTAGTTTCTGGAGGCTATGAAGGTGGATATAATCAAGGAAAGACAAGAGCTAAGTACATTTCTAAAGACAATGGACATACTTGGCAATTTATAGAAGAAATATGGAAAGAGGTGTAAAAGTTGAAAAAATCTGACAAAGTTATGTATTCTATTATAAAAATAATTGGAATAATAGCAATAGTGTTAATATCATATTTTATAATATTTTCTATAATGCATTTAATGAATACAACAGAATATTCAAAAATATTAATAGATATGAATATATATAAAACATTTTATACTATTCTAAATTTCGTGTCTCAAATAGCAATTCCTATTTTATTAATTATGTTTCTTATTGCTATACCATATTTCATTGTATTTCTTATTATTTCTGTGTTTTTTATAAGGAAATATGTTAAATATAATGGTGAAAAGAAAAAACAAATGATAAAGATAATTATATTATGTATATTAACAATTTGTTTTGTAATAAAAGGTGTATCATTGATGCCATTGACTACAAAATATAAGGTAAATGTAAATGCAAAAGTAAATGAAGTATCGAATCTTGAAATTAAAGAGTTTTTGAAAGAAGAAATAACAGGAAATAAATACATATATAAAATTGAAATTACACAGGGGTTTCCAGATGATTATAATGTAAATATATTTTATCAAGATACAACTAAAAAAGTAGAAAAGGCATTCTTGTCAGATTATAATTATGATTTTATAATTAGAAATGCGAAAAACATAACAAATGAATTGACTATTAAATCAATAATAGTGACTTTAATAGGAGATATATTATGTATTTATTTTCTAATATATGTACTAAAAGAGTTTAAGAGAATATCAATAATAAATGCAGAATCAAGTATTTAATTTTGTATGAGAAAAAGCATATTTCTATAAAGAAAAGTCCTAATTTAATTCAGGACTTTTCTTAATCTATCTAGTTATACTTTTCTCTCTTCTGTTCTTTTACAAATTGTTTTCTTTCTTCTTCCAACTTCTGATGAAGCTCAAATTCCTTAATTTTTTCCAATCTTTTAAAAATACTATCACAATGTCTTATTTCTTCAGCAAGTGGTGTAATTTTTTTAGAAATTTCTACAATTTTACTTTCCATATTTACCAAGTTCATTAGGATTTACACTAGCTGTATCAACTAGATTAGGATAGTAATAATCGCTTTTTCTTATATATTCAATACCAGTTTTTTCATCTATAAATCTTTCTTTTAATTCTTTATCTTCCATAGTTTTAATTCTCCTTTTCAAAATTTTAAAATTTATTTGCATATAAAAAATCTAAATTATCATATTTTCTTTGTTCGTAGTTGCAATAACTGTTTTTGGAATTTTGCATATTATTTCTTTTATTATTATTTATATATTTATAATTTGGTCGTAAATTTTCCGTATCCTGAGTCGTAGAATTTACGATTCTGGAGTCGGAATTTTTACGATTCATTATCTTATCTTGTGATATATGATTGATTCTTCCAACATATATTAAATTTGGTTTATTTTTTCCTTGCCTTTTTTCATATATTAGTTTTACATCTGCTAATTGTTTAAATCCTTTTGTAACTGTTTTATCTGATAAATTAAGTTTATCTTGTAATTCCTTTCTTGGAAATATTAGGTATATATTGCCCTCTTCATCAATCCAGTTATTCATAGTAGATAACTAATGTCTATATCTTAAAAAGGCATATAATAATATACTAGCAGAGCTTAAACTTTTATATAATGGATTTATAAACAATTCTATCGGAACTTGATAATATATATCATCTAAAATTTCATTAGCTTTATAGGGTATAAATTCCATTTGATAAGTTCTCCTTTCTTTTTTGTTTTTGAAGAACTTTAAAAATATTGATATTTAGCTAAAAATCTTTTTGTTGAAAGTTGTTGAAAGTTTTTTTGAACTTGAAAAATATTTGTTGAAATTTTTTGTTGATGAAAATAAACATATTTTTTAGAACTTTTCAAAACGCAAAAAAATTATGCTATTTCCAATTTTTATTGAAAAATAGCATAATTCATAACTTTTGAATTTTTATAAATTCTCTTAAATTCCCTTGAAAAAGGGCTAAATATGGTCGAGGTGACAGGGATCGAACCTGCGACCTCATGGTCCCAAACCACGCGCGCTACCAACTGCGCTACACCTCGATTAAGTACCTTTAAATTAAGTACTTATCTAATATACCACACTTTTTTAAATATTTCAATGGTTTTATGAATTTTTTTCAACTTTTTTTCGTCAACTGTATCTCTACTTCAAGTTCTCTATTATTCCTTGAATATTTAATCTTTACTATATCCCCCACTTTTTTAGAATAAATTAGTTCCCTTAAGTCACTCATTTGCTCAATTATTTGCCCATCTACACTAAGGATTATATCTCCTTCCTTTATACCTGCTTTTTCTGCTGGTGAATTTGCATTTACATAAGTTACATAAATTCCACTATCCAAACTTTTTTTAGTTCCAAGCTCCTTATTTATATATGGCACTATATTTTTGTCATACGCAAATATCCCTAGCGTTGGCTGTGTATACTCTCCCTCACTTATAAATTTTTCTATTATTGGTTTTATTATATTTATCGGAACCGCAAAACCAATTCCTTCTGCTGACGTTATTTTTACTGAATTTATTCCTATTACCTGCCCTTTCTCATTAATTAATGGTCCTCCGCTATTTCCTGGGTTTATTGTAGCATCTGTTTGAATTAAGTCTTCCATGTAACTTGTCTTTTTTTCTTCTTCAATTTTTATAGTTCTATTAGTCCCACTTATAATTCCACAAGTTACAGTCCTTTGAAACTCGAACCCTATTGGATTTCCAATGGCATACACTTTTTGTGCTAGTTTTACACTATCCGAATTGCCAAGTTCTACCGCCCCCAATTCTTTTGCGTTGACCTTAATTATACTTAAATCAATATCTTTATCTGACCATACAACTTTAGCGTCAAACCTTCTTCCGTCTTCCAAAGTTACATAGCATATAGAATTTTTTTCTCCAGAAACATGCTCATTTGTTAGAATATATCCATTTTCAGATACAATAAATCCGGTTCCAAGCCCTAATTCAGAGCTTCCACTATTTAAAAATATAGTTTCTCCAGTATTTTTGATTTTTGAAATTCCAACTACAGATTTTGTAATATCTTCAATATTTATTTCATCATTATTTGTCTTTATAATTTCTTCCCCTGTTCTTTTTGCTTGATAATTATTATTTGGTACACTATTTTTTTCCATATTCACTGATATGTAAACACAATAAACAAGCACCAAAAACGAAATAATTAAAATTACAATTGCTATAGTTTCTAAACTTTTTATAAATTTTCCACCTTTTTTGTTTTTTCCCATAAAAGCCTCCCTCTTTTAGAATTATTTCCTCAAATGGAAAATTTATACTTTATTATTTTGATATGTCGAATTTTGTTATTTTAGCTCGCTTTTTTCTCTCCATATTTCGTTGAAAACTATTGCAAATAGTAATTTGTAATGATACAATGACTCCATAGGAGATTATTATGCAAAAAAACAAAATTTATGAAGAAAAAACTTGTAATAATTTTAAAGAACTTATTAACATTACAACAAATCAATTTCAAAATGAAACTGCATTTTCGATAAAACAAAATGGAATTATTAAAAATATATCTTTTATTGAATTTAAACACACAGTTGAAAGTTTAGGCGAAGGCCTTTTAAATTTAGGCCTTGAACATAAAAAAATCGCCATCCTCTCTCCTGACAGATATGAATGGTGCACAAGTTATCTTGCAATTGCTACATCTGGTAATATTATTGTTCCTTTAGATGCAATGCTACCCAAAAAGGAGCTTATTCGATTAATATTTGAAAGTAAAGTTGACGCTATTATTTTTTCTAAAAAGTTTCAACCACTAATTACCGAAATACTTGGTTCTACCGAAAGCACTGTAACCAAATTCATTTGTATGGACTTAGAAAAAAATACTGCGCAAATTTTATCTTACAATCAAGTTTTGTCTGAGGGCTCTCAATTGCTTGAATCTAACAATTCAAAATATAAAAAAGTAACAATTGATAACAACCAATTGTCAGTTCTTATATATACTTCTGGCACAACCAGTAAGCCAAAAGCAGTAATGCTTTCTCAAAAAAATATATGTTCAAACATATCTGCTATGACAACTTTAATAAAAAAAGAACCTAATGACAGCATTTTAATATTTTTGCCATTACATCATACCCTAGCATGCACGGCAAGTTTTTTATTTTGCTATTACATTGGTTTTAGGCTTTGTTTTGCAGACAGCTTAAAGGATATCGCAAAAAACTTAAAAGAATACAATATCAGTGGTTTTGTTTGTGTTCCGGCAGTTTTAGAACTTATTTATAAAAAAGTTATTAAAGGTATACAAGCTTCTGGTAAATACACAGCTTTTAAAATATTATGTGCAGTTTCTAATTTTTTACGTTTCTTCCATATTGACTTAAGACGTAAATTTTTTAAAGAGATACTAAATAATATAAGTCCAAATATGAGAACAATTATTTATGGTTCTGCCTCAACTGATTCTAAAGTAATACATTTTTTCAATACTATTGGTATTGATATGCTTCAAGGTTATGGGCTTACCGAAACAGCACCAGTTATATCGTGCGAAAGCGATAAATATCACAAGGAAACTGGCTCTTCTGGCTTTCCTTTGTACAACGAGCAAGTAAAAATTGATTCTCCAAATAACGAAAAAATTGGTGAGATTTTAGTAAAAGGGCCAAACGTTATGCTTGGATACTACAACAACGAATCAGCCACAAACGAAGTATTTAAAGATGGATGGTTTTGCACTGGCGACTTAGGATATCTTGACAAAGATGGCAGTTTATTTATAACTGGTCGTAAAAAACATTTAATTGTTTTATCAAACGGAAAAAATGTTTATCCAGAAGAACTAGAAAATCTTATTAATAAAATTGATATAGTTTCTGAAAGTATGATATACGAAAAAAATGATAAAATTTTAGCAAAAATTGTATATTCTACTGATATTGCTAACCAACAAAATTTAACTAAAGACGAAGTTTATCAAAAAATAGATCAAGAAATAAAGCAAATTAACAAACAGTTACCTGTTTATAAATACATTAGAGAATTTACTTTAACAGATATTCCTCTAATAAAAACAACTACTCAAAAGATAAAAAGATATGAAGAAATTAAAACTCTAAATAAAATGTAGAAAGGCTATACTTTTAGTATATGGCAGTTTTGAGTATGAAAAATGAAAAATTATATGATTTAACAAACCCACAAAAGTCTATATGGTTGACTGAACAATTTTTTAATGGCACAACCGTAAATAACATCTGCGTTTCAGGCACATTATATGGTAATATTAATGAAAGCCTTTTAAAAAAGGCAATTAACAATGTTGTAATGCAAAATGATGGTTTTAGAACCCGCATCACTTTAGAAAATTCTAATGTTAAACAGTATATTTCCCAATATACTCCGTTTGATATTGATTTAATTTATATTGATGACAAAAATCAACTTGACTCTATAAAAAAGGAAGAAGCCAAATATCATTTTAGTATATTAAATGCTCCTTTATTCAAGTTTAAAATTGCAGTATGCAAAGGCCAATTTGCGTGCATTATTTTAACTGTAAACCACATAATTGCAGACTCTTGGGCTCTTGGCCTTGTAATTCAAGAAATATTAAAAAACTACAACTCTTTACTAAATAATAAAGAGTTTCTTCCAGACACCTATTCTTACTTAGAATATATTAATGCTGAAAATACTTATAAAAATAGTAAAAAATTTGAAGATGATAAGTCTTATTGGAATAAAGTATTTGAAACTATTCCAGAACAAGCTACAATTCCTTGTTCTGAAAATAGTTTAAAATCTATTTCCAACGAGGCTAGCAGATTGCGCTTCGAAGTAAATAGTACTTTACTTTCGCAAATCAATAGTTTTTGCAAAACTTATCATGTTTCTGTTTTTAACTTTTTTATGAGTATTTTTTCTATTTACCTTGGAAGAGTTGCAAACACTCAAGATTTTGTTATAGGCACACCTATATTAAATCGTTCAAATTTTAAAGAAAAGCACATGATCGGTATGTTTATTAATACTGCCCCAGTTAGATTTAGTAATATAAGTAATCTTTCTTTTAAAGACCTTGTAACAAATACTAGCACACAAATGCTAAGCATTTTAAGGCATCAAAAATATTCTTATAATTCTATTTTAGAGGATATCCGTTCAAAACATAGTAATGTTCCTAATTTATACAACATTATTATTTCATACCAAATTACAAAGGCTTTTGATAGTACTTTAGGAAATTACGAGACCGATTGGGTTTTTAATAATTGTTGTGCTAACGACTTTAATATCCATCTTTACGATATAAATGACACTGGAAATTTATTCATAGATTATGATTTTTTAACAGATAAATATTCTTGCGAAGATGTTACCGATTTAAATAATCGTATCATTAATATGATTCTCCAAGTTCTTAAAAATGCCGATATTTCTTGTTCCGACATAGAGATTGTAACTCCTGAAGAGAAGAATTTAATGCTACACGTTTTTGATAACTCTAATGTTAATTTTCCTAAGGAGAAAACAATTGTTGACTTATTTGAAGAACAAGTAGAAAAAACTCCAAACAATATAGCCCTAAGTTTTGAAGGAAAAACTTTAACTTACGATGAATTAAATAAAAAAGCGAACAAGCTAGCAAGGCATCTAATTTCTCAAGGAATAGAACCAAAAACTGTAATAGGATTAAGGTTAGATAAAAGTTTTGAAATGATAATTGGAATTTTAGCAATTATAAAAGCTGGATGTTGCTACTTACCAATTAATATGCAATACCCAGAAGACAGAGCTAACTTTATGCTTATTGATAGTAGCGCAAAAGTTTTACTCGGTACAAAAGATTCTCTATCTTCTATGAATTTTGAATTGCCTGAAATAGATATTAGTCTAAATAACACAAAAATTTATGATTATGACAGTTCAAATTTAAATTTAAAAATATCTCCAGAAGATTTAATTTATATAATTTATACTTCTGGTTCTACTGGAAAACCAAAAGGTGCAATGCTTTGCCACAGAAATGTTGTAAGATTATTTAAAAACGATAAATTTTTATTTGATTTTAATGAAACTGATTCATGGGTTATGTTCCACTCAGTTGCCTTTGATTTTTCTGTTTGGGAAATGTATGGAGCATTGCTTTTCGGAGGAAAATTAGTTTTAATTTCAGATGAAGTAGCTCAAGATCCTACATTATTTTTGGATGTTATGCAAAAAGAACATGTAACTGTTTTAAACCAAACACCAACATATTTTTATAAATTACTAGCTGTCGAAATTGCAAAAGAAGAAAAAGATTTATCAGTAAGATATATAATTTTTGGTGGTGAAGCATTAAAACCTAGTTTAATAAAAGGATGGCACGAAAAATATCCAAAAACAAAACTTATTAATATGTACGGAATAACCGAAACTACCGTCCACGTAACATTTAAGGAATTATCTGAAAATGATTTAAATTCATCTTCATCTAATATAGGTGTTCCTATACCTACACTTCATGTTATTGTTGTAGATAAAAATTTAAAGCTTCTTCCTTTTGGAACTATGGGTGAAATGTGCGTAATTGGAGAGGGCGTATTTAAAGGGTACTTAAATAGAGAAGATTTAAATAAAACTAAACTTATTCACATTCCAGAATATAGTAGTAAGCTTATTTATCGCTCTGGAGACACAGCAATTCTCCATAAAGATGGACACTTAGAGTACATGGGAAGAATTGACACTCAAGTAAAAATTAGAGGATTTAGAGTTGAGCTTGGTGAAATAGAAGAAAAAATATTAAAATATTCAAACATTGATACTTGTATAGTCGCTAAAAAGATAGATGAATTTGGCAGAGAGCTTTTATGTGCTTATTACATAAAAAATGGGCCTTTAAATATTTCTGCTTTAAGAATTTTACTTAACAAGCACTTGCCTGCATACATGGTTCCTCAATATTTTATAGAAATTGATAAGGTTCCTATAAATATAAATGGAAAACTAGATATTAAAGCTTTACCTTTACCAACAAAAGCACAAACTGGAATCAAAATGTTAAAACCAAGAAATAAAACAGACGAATTTTTATTATCATTATATGAAAAGATTCTTCATGTTACAAATATAAGTATGTCTGATTCTTTCTTAGAATTAGGTGGAGATTCTCTAACTGCAATTAATATTGCTGAAACAATTAGCGAAAAATTGCATGTTCAAGTTTCTGTAAAAGATATCTTAGAAAAGGGCACATTGCTTGATTTATCTGACTATATTGCAAGTTTGTCTGCAGAAGATTCAGTAAAAATTACAAAAATAAATTCTGGAAACATTTTCCCTTTATCTTCAGCACAAGAAAGAATTTACTATGCTTGCAAAATTATAGGTGATAATAACATTGTTTATAATACTCCAGGGGCAATCTTAATTAATACTATTTTGGACAGCAAAAAAGTTGAAAAAGTATTTAATGAGATTATTAAAAAACAAAGTAGCTTTAGAACTTCATTTTTCATTGAAGGAAATGAAGTAAAACAAAAAATTAATGACTTTTCAGAATTTCACATTGAAAGTTTTAAAAATTCTGCAAAAGAAATTAATAGCTTAATAGATAATTTTCCTAAGCCTTTTGACTTACAAAAAGCACCTTTATTAAGAGTAGAACTTCACTATTTGGATAACGGAAAAACATTGATACTTTTAGACTCTCACCACATAATAATGGATGGAATATCTCTTGAAATTCTTGTAAATGATTTTTGCAAATTATATTCTGATGATATGACTACTGATTTAGAAATTGAGTATAAAGATTTTTCTGTGTGGGAGCAAAAATTATTAAATAGCCCTGACATAAAAAGTGAAGAAACTTACTGGCTTGATAAATTTAAAAATACAGAAATAAATTCTTTAAACTTACCTTATGACTTTTCACCATCGTTAGCTGTTTCATACACTGGAGAAGTTTTTACAAAGGACATTCCAGAAGAGGCTTTTGAAAAATATTTAAATACCGCTAAAGCTTTAGGTGTTTCTCCGTATACATTCTTCTTAGCTGCTTTTCTTATCCTTTTATATAAATACACTAGTCAAGAAGATATTACAGTTGGAACCCCAGTTTCCGGAAGAGATAATATACAATTAAAAAATATAATAGGTATGTTTGTTAACAATATTGTAATAAGAGCTCAAATTAATAAAAATGATAATTTTAAAACGTTCTTAAATAGTATAAAAGAACAAGTTATTAATGATTTAAAGAACCAAAATTATCCATACAACTTGTTACTAAAAAAATTGAATGCTTCTTCTAACACTTCTTATGATAAATTATTTGATGTAATGTTTGCTTATCAAAATGCTCACAATAGCAAATTTATGTTAAATAACAGTACTGCAGAAATTATAAAAGCTAATACTAAAATTGCAAAATTTAATTTATCATTTGAAATAGAAGCAGACACAAGACTTGTAAACATAGAATACCGCACAGATTTATTTAAAAAAGAAACTATTAATAATTTATTTAACCATTACATTAATATTTTAAATAAATTAACACAAAATGTTGCTATTAAGGATATTAGCATATTATCTGAGAAGGAAAAAAATACAATTTTATATGATTACAATAATACAAAATTAACATTTGATGAAGAAAAAACTATTTCTCAATTAATTGAGGAGCAAGTAAAGAAAGAGCCTGAAAAAACTGCTATTATTTTTAAAAATTCTCGTATTACTTACGAAGAATTAAATAAAAAATCTAACCAAATAGCTGCATATCTAAGGTCCATTGGAGTTAAGCCAAACTCAGTTGTTGGTATTTTAATCGACAGATCTTTAGAAATGATTATTTGCATGTTAGGAGTTTTAAAAGCAGGAGCTGCATATTTGCCTATTGACCCAACATACCCAAGAGATAGAATCACTTACATTTTAAATGATAGTTCTGTTAAAGTAATTTTAACTAAAAATCATTTAAAACCTTTACTTGAGGGAATTGACGCAACTGCTATTTGTGTTGATTTAAAAGATAGTACTATATACAAGAATTTCTCTACTGAAAATTTACAAGTTATAAATAAATCTACTAATTATGCTTATTTAATTTATACTTCTGGATCTTCAGGAAAGCCAAAAGGAGTATTAATTACACATAAAAACGTTAACAATTTTATAGCTGCCGTAAGCTCAAAAATTAACTTTGAGGGTGCTATAGTTTCGGTAACTACATTTTGCTTTGATATTTTTGTTTTAGAATCGTTGTTACCTTTGCAAAAAGGCTTAACTATAGTATTAGCAGATGAAGAAGAACAAAATCTTCCTAAACTTCTTAACAAAATTTGTATGGAAAATAATGTTACGATGCTTCAAACAACACCATCTAGAATGTCTTTACTATTGACAGATGATTCTTTTACTTATATACAAAAATTAAAAACAATAATGCTTGGTGGCGAAGCTTTTCCTAAAAAGCTTTTAGAGAATTTAAGGAAATTAACAAATTCACAAATATTTAATATGTATGGTCCTACTGAAACCACAGTATGGTCTTCTGTAAAAGATTTAACTAATTCAAAAGACATCACAATAGGAAAACCAATTGGAAATACTTTATTTTATATTTTAGATAACAACTTAAATCCAGTTTCTACAAATGTTGCAGGTACATTGTTCATTGGTGGCTTGGGAGTTTCTTCTGGATATTTAAATAGAGAAGATTTAACAAATGAAAGATTTATTACAAATCCATTTGATAAAAATTCTATTATTTACAATACTGGTGATATTGCTAAATGGACCCCATCTGGTGAAGTTGTTTGCTTAGGCAGAGCTGACTTTCAAGTAAAAATAAGAGGTTTAAGAATTGAACTTGGAGAAATCGAAAATAAACTTTTAAAATTTCCAAATATCGAAAAAGCAGTAGTTTGTGTAAAAACTGACTCCTTAGATAGACAAATTTTATGCGGATATTTTGTATCAAGTCAAAGAATATCAATTTCTACTTTAAGAAATTATTTGAATAGCTTTTTACCAAATTATATGGTTCCAAACTTCTTATTACAAATTGAAAAAATGCCATATACTCCTAACGGAAAAATAGATAGAAGAGCATTACCTGATTTTTCATCACAAGAAAATAGTCATAATGTAATTTTACCAAAAACTCCTACTCAAGAGATTGTTTCTGAAATCATAGAAAAACTTTTAGGCATATCACCTATCAGCATTGATGATAATTTCTTTGAAATTGGTGGAGATTCTATTTTAGCTTTAAAATTACAAATAGAATTATTAAACAAAAATATTAAAATATCTTATTCAGATATTTTTACATACAACACAATTGAAAAATTAGCAGAAAGAATTGATAATTTATCTAATCAAATTTCTCAAGCTTCTGTAGAAGATTATGATTATTCAAAAATAAACAATACTCTTGCTTTAAATAATACTGAAAACATGAAAAAAACAGAAAATAATTCATTAGATGGAATATTGTTAACTGGTGCAACAGGATTTTTAGGAATTCACATTCTTGCAAATTTATTAGATACTACAAATTCAAATATATATTGCTTATTAAGAACTGACCCTAGCACCACTGTCGAGCAAAAATTATTAAATAAGCTTCATTATTACTTTGGCAAAAAATACGATTCTTTATTAAACACAAGATTTTTTGTAATTAAAGCTAATATTACAAAATCAGGTCTTGGAATAACCGAAGATTCTGAGAAAATGCTTTCGCAAAAAGTTTCGCATATTATAAATAGTGCAGCTTTAGTAAAACATTTTGGTTCTTACGAAAGCTTTAAGAAAACAAATGTTGACATCGTATATGCTTTAATTCAATTTTGTCTAAAATATAATAAAAAGCTAGTGCAAATATCAACTATTAGTGTTTCAGGAAATTCTCTTTTTGACTTAGGAATACAAAATCACACATTTGAAAAAGACATATATTTTGCAGAAAATAATTTATATATTGGTCAACCTTTAGATAATGTTTATGTAAGGACAAAATTTGAAGCTGAAAAACTAATTTTAGAAAATACTGCTAGCAATAATTTAGATGCTTTAATTTTAAGAGTTGGAAATATAACAAGTAGATTTTCAGACGGAAAATTCCAAATTAATGATACAGAAAACGCATTTGCAAATAGAATACAATTTTTCTTAAAATTAAAATGTATTCCAGAATATCTACGTGATACTTATATAGAGTTTACACCTGTAGATTACTTAGCTTCGGCAGTTTGCAAAAGTTTGGAATTTACAAACCCTAATGTGAATGTTTTGCATTTATATAATTCAAAACATTTATATATGGACAAAGTTGTAGAATTTTTGACTGATTATGATTTAAAATTTGTAAATGATGAATATTTTACAGCACTAATTTCTTCTAATTTACGCAATAAAAATGACATTTCTGGTTCGTCATTTATAATAAACGACCTTGATAAAAATAATAAATTAGTGTATAATTCTCAAATAAAAATTACCAATAAACTTTCTCAAGAATTTCTTGATGAAATAGGATTTGATTGGCCAAATATAACTAAAAATTACATTATTAATTTAATAAAAAATATTTAAAAAGGAGATTCTTACATGAACTCAACAACTTTATTATTATTGCTATCGGATTTTATTATAATATTTTTAATGATATTCATATCAAAAAACGTTAAGAAAAATCAATTAGCTTTAGCTTTTAAATTTAATTTATTATTTATGCTAATTTGGGACTTATCTTTAACTTTTCAGAATATATATTCTGAAAAGTTAGCTATCTCCCCTATATATTTTGATTATGTTGCATATATTGGCATTTGTTTTTTGCCTATCAGTTTCTTATTTACTGGAATAATTTTTGCAAATAGCAAAATTAAATTTTCGTATAAATATTTGCTTTTGCTAATAATTCCTTGTATATCACTAATTATGCTATGGACTAATAGCTTCCATCATTCATTTTATAAACTTTACTCATTAAATTTAAATGATGTAAAATATGGACCATTTTTAATTTTACATGATCTATACACATATGTATTATTTTTCATTGGAATATTTTTGTTATTAAAATTTTCAATTAAAAATATGGGATTATTTTCTAAGCAATCATTATTAATAATTTTAGGAATTTCATTTCCACTTATTATTAACATTTTAGGTACATTGCAAATAATTCCAATTAACATATACTTCACACCTATATCATTTACATTAACAATTTTATTTTGCTTTTTGGCTATATTTAAATTCAATTTTCTTAATGCAACGCCAATTGCCTTACAAAGAGTTGTTGATAGAATGTCTGATGGTTACTTAGTTTTAAATGATGATGAAGTTATTACAGATTTTAATAATACTTTTTTGTCAACATTTAAAATAAATAGTGAAGCATTACGTGGAATAACCTTAAAAACTTTTTCGAAATCCCAAAATCTAAGTTATTCTGTACTTGAAAAAGCAATTCAAAAAACAAAAAAATCAACAAATACAGTTTCTTTTGAATACACTGCGAAGAAAATAAATAAAGTTTTCTCTATTGAAATAACTTCTATTTATTCAGATGGTTCACAACTTGGAACATTAATTTTAT
>CAKPOC010000021.1 GCA_934169535.1 uncultured Clostridia bacterium
GTAAAACCACGATTGTTACTACAAGCGCAACTAGTGTAATACCCTTATTTTCTATGTTTTTACATTTCAAAAAATTTCCTCTGTTGTTCATTTTTTCTTTCCTTTCGTTCGTTTATATTTTTATATTAGATTTTCCAAATTTTATGTAAAATATGTATTACTTTAACATCTATTTCAAAATTTCTGAATCAATTTTATATCCACTGACGTTAAAAGTCAATATTGATTCAATAATTTTTTAACATTACTTTATTTTCATAAAGTAATACTGTTAATGTATCTTCTACAAAAAATATAGGAGCTATAAAAACTCCTATTTAAATTATTGCTTTTTTATTTTAGGTTTTGCAATTAGTGAAGCTATATAACCAAAGAATATCGCTGCAGCAATTCCTCCACTAGACGCTTTAACTCCTCCTATAAACGCTCCTAAGAGTCCGTTTTCTTTAACTGCATCAAGGGCTCCTTTGGCAAGGTTCGCTCCAAAACCCGTTAGCGGAACTGTTGCTCCACAGCCTGCAAAATCTATTAAATATTTGTATATTCCAAGTCCACCTAGTACAGCACCAACTGTTACAAATGTTACTAATATTCTTGCAGGTGTAAGCTTCGTTTTGTCAATAAGAATTTGTCCTATAATACAAATTATTCCTCCCACTACAAAGCATCTTATTAATTGCATCCAGTCTATACTTTGTATAAAATCCATATTTTTATTCCTTTCCTTTTAATTTAAATTTTCGATTGCAACTGCATGCGCAATTCCTGGAATTGTTTCCCCTTGTTGGCTACTCGTTGAGTTCATAAGAGCTCCTGTTGCAACTATTAAAATATTTTTTATTTTTTTCTCCCTTAACAGTTTGAAAAAGTACCCTGAAAAAATTGTTCCAATACAAGCGCATCCGCTTCCACCTGCATGAGTATCTTGTTTGTCTTTATCAAACATAAGTACTCCGCAATCATTGTAATTATGATTTATATTAAAACCTTTTGACTTTGCCATATCCTTTAAAATGTCACTTCCAATGTGTCCCAAATCGCCTGTAATTATTGCGTCATAATAACTTGGCTTTCTTCCTGTATCATTAAAATGAGTAATTAACGTATCAAGTGCTGCAGGAGCCATAGCAGCTCCCATATTATTTGCGTCCTTTATTCCCATATCAACAATTTTGCCTGGCGTAATATGTGTTATATATGGTCCATTTCCGTTTTTTGATAGCACCACTGCCCCTGAACCTGTTACTGTCCACTGTGATGTAGGAGTCCTTTGATTTCCAAGTTCTAATGGAAATCTAAATTGTTTTTCAGCGCTACAAAAATGGCTTGAAGTTGCACAAAGAACATTTTGAGCAGCACCTCCTTCTACAAAAACAGATCCTAAGCAGAGACTTTCTGCAAATGTTGAGCAAGCTCCAAATATTCCAAAGTACGGAATGTTGCTATCCCTTAATCCAAAATCAGATGAAATACATTGATTTAGCAAATCTCCCGCAAAGCAAAAATCTATATCTTGTGCTGGAATTTTAGACTTTGCAATTGCCAAATTTACAGTTTCTTTTATTATTTTACTTTCAGCTTTTTCCCAAGACTTTTCGCCCCAAAATTCATCATCTAAACATTTATCAAAATATTTAGCCATTGGGCCATTAGATTCTTTAGGTCCTACTATTGAAGCTGCTTCAACAATCGTTGGCATATGTTCCATACAAATCGTTTGTTTTCCTATTTTATACATATAAAAATCCTTTCTTAAAATCGAATTTTTGATTAAAAATTAATAAGCCTTTATTTGGCAACGGGGCGCCTTTATATTTTTACAATCATGGCGAGGATTTTTATGGCACTTTAGCCTAAAAATCGAGCTTTTGATTTAAAAATTAATAAGCTCCGTTGCCTATAATTATTTAATATCAAAAAAGCGTCGCTATGATTCCAATTATTACTGACGCAGAAATCCCAAAAACAAGTACTGGCCCCGCTACAGTAAACATTTTACCACCCACGCCCATTATATATCCTTCAGACTTATACTCAATTGCAGGCGCTACGATAGAATTTGCAAAACCTGTAATTGGTACAAGAGATCCAGCTCCTGCAAATTTTCCTATTCTATTAAATACGTTAAGACTTGTTAATATTGCCGAAATCGCAATTAATAAAATAGAAACCGTAGTTGACGCTAAAGTTTGCTCCATTCCTCTAAAAATACAATAGTCATAAATAATTTGACCTATTGAGCAAATCAGCCCTCCTACCCAAAATGCGTTAAAACAATTTTTTAGTATTGGTGAATTCGGCGATTTTTGATTTACATATTCGTTATATTCTTTTGGTGTATTAATTTTTTCCACTGTCACTTCCTCCTTTATTTTCTATTGCTATCTATCATAAAGCTTAAATCCAAATCAACATAATATTCAGTAATTTTGTTGCCACTTATTTTTGCTTTTTGCTTTAAAATTTCAACTCCTGATAAATAATCTAAACTTTTTGAGGCTTCATCTATTGTTTTTACAATTGCATCTTTCCAAGAAACATTAGAAGAGCCTGTTATCATTAAATGTTTTTCTACCATACTTTCACTCCTTTTAAATATATCTTTTACAATTTGTGAAAAATTATACAATTTTATACGTAAAAAGAACTCAAAATAAACTACATTTTAAATATAGTTCATTTTGAGTTCTTAAAAATATGTACATTTTAAATTATTTTGCTTTTTTAGCAACTTCTACAACTTTTGCAAAAGCGTTCATATCATTTACTGCCATTTCTGCAAGCATTTTTCTGTTTATAACAACATTTGCTTTCTTTAATCCATTGATTAATTCACTGTATGTCATTCCATTCATTCTTGCAGCAGCATTTATTCTTGCTATCCATAGTTTTCTGAAGTTAGACTTTTTGTCTTTTCTTCCAACATATGCGTAGTTACCAGATTTCATAACAGCTTGTTTAGCCATTCTAAATCTGTAATGCTTTGCTCCATAATATCCTTTTGCTCTTTTTAATATTTTTTTATGTTTTTTACGAGTAATTATTGCTGTTTTAACTCTTGCCATTTTTCATTCACCTTCCTTAACTTTCTACTATTTTGTTCCATAAGGTAACAATTTTTTAATTGCTCCTTCACATGTTTTATCTGCATAAGCATCTAATACGCTTCCTCTTGCTTTAGCTCTTGAAGTTTTATTAGCAAGAAGATGTCTTCTATTTGCTTTAGTTCTTTTTACTTTTCCTGTTGCTGTATATGAATATCTTTTCTTTGCAGCTTTGTTTGTTTTTAGTTTTGGCATTATTATTTCCTCCTTAATTAATTTGGCACTTGGCCATATATATTATAGCTTTTATTTTTTAGCTAATATTATAAACATATTTTTTCCTTCTAATAAAGGTTTCTTTTCCACATTTGCTATATCTGATAAATTTTCAATAAAGTTATTTAGAGTTTGTTCTCCCATTTTTGTATAGTTCATTTCTCTTCCTCTAAACCTTACCGTAATTTTTACTTTATTGCCATCTTCAATAAATTTTCTAGCATTTTTTGCTTTGAATTCAAAATCGTGTTTTTCGATGTTAGGTGTTACCCTAATTTCTTTTAACTCTAAAGTTTTTTGGTTTTTTCTAGCTTCCTTTTCTCTTTTTGCTTGTTCAAATTTATATTTTCCATAGTTCATTAATTTGCAAACTGGTGGTTTTGTTCCTGGTGAAACTAAAACTAAATCAAGTTTTGCATCAAGGGCTTTTCCCAAAGCTTCATCTATAGGCATAACTCCCATTTTTTCGCCTTTTTCCCCTATTAATTGAACTTCCCTAGCTCTAATTTTTTCATTTATTAGTAATTCTTGTTTTATAGTTAAAACACCTCCATAATATAAATTTTAAAGCCACAAAAAAAGATTGGCTTTTTACAAAGTCAACCCACCTAATTATACACAATTTATATTGTAAATAAAATTAAACCTTTTGCCTTAATTAGCTAAGGTGAGCAGTGGATTGCTTCTTAAACTATTGGTAGTATACTATATATTTTTTACAAAGTCAAGCATTTTTTCAAAATTTGCTTGACTTTTTTTGAAATTTATATTAAAATAATATAGCATTGTGAATATGGCATATTTTATGACTTCTCCCCGGTTGTGCATAAAATGTGATTACATATAAATTAACAAATTTGAAATGGAGGGTATTTTTTACCATGAATAATACAACATATAGTATTAAAAAAAGTGAAATAGAAAGAAAATGGTATATAATTGATGCCGAAAATAAACCATTAGGTAGAGTTGCTGCAGAAGCTGCAAAATTATTAAGAGGAAAACATAAACCTACTTACACTCCTAATGAAGATTGCGGAGATTTCGTTATAATACTAAACTGTGATAAAGTAGTTTTAACAGGACACAAATTAACACAAAAAATATACAGACACCACTCAGCTTATACTGGTGGAATGAAAGAAATTCAAGCAAAGGATATGCTTGCAAACAAACCAAAAAAAATGATGACTTTAGCTGTAACAGGTATGCTTCCTCACAATAGTTTAGGAAGACAAATGGCTAAAAAATTAAGAGTTTATGCAGGTGCAGAACATGTAAATGCAGCTCAAAAACCAGAAATTTGGAATTTTTAATAGTAGGAGGATATATATAAAATGGCTAGAGCAAAAAAGGAACAAGTTGTTTTCAATGGCACAGGAAGAAGAAAAAGTTCAGTAGCTAGAGTTAGAATAATGGATGGTAAAGGTAACATCACTGTTAACGGAGTATCTTTAGATGAATACTTTGGAGAAGAAACTTTAAAAGTTATAGTTAGACAACCATTAACAGCTACTAACACATTAGATAAATTTGACGTTGTTGTTAACGTTAAAGGTGGCGGTTTCTCAGGCCAAGCAGGAGCTATTCGTCATGGTATAGCAAGAGCTTTAAATGCTGCTAACTTAGAATACAGACCAACATTAAAAGCTAACGGATTCTTAACAAGAGATTCTCGTAAAAAAGAAAGAAAGAAATATGGTCTTAAGAAAGCAAGAAAGGCCCCACAATTCTCAAAGAGATAGAAAAACAATTCAACCTCAGAAGTTTCAAAGCTTCCGAGGTTTTTATAATCCAAATAATAGGGATACACTTTTTTAAGTGTACCCCTATTTTAAAACTACATTAAATTTTTTAGCATCAACCTTTGTCTATCTCTCTTTTTCCTCTTTTGTCTTTTTTTCTCTTTCATTAAATTTTTTCCATATTTTTGGATAAGTTTCTTCATAATTAAAGAACTTTCCATCACTATCTAGCATCCAAGCATGACTTGCTAAGTATATTGTATTGCAACATTCACTTCTTCTTCTTGCTTCTTCATCGCTCATTATGCCTTCCTTATTTAAAACATGATATGGTATTAAAGTATTTCCAGCAAGTGCGTTTCCAAAATTTCTGTGATGGCCTTCTATAATATATTTTTCTCCATCAACTTCAACAACATCAATGCCTTCATTGGGCCTGTAACCTTCTTGCTTTATTTTTTGAACAATCGAATCTATTGTTTCTTCGCTACCCATTCCAAGAGTTAACCTTTCTGTTTGTAATGGCAACATTTGCTTTGGGCTTGCCCATAAATTGTCATATGGCTTTCCTTGTCTTTCTAACTCTTCGCATTTTAATATTGTTTTTGCAACCTCTTCACTTTTTGCAAAAGAAGTATCTATTATAAGATTATAATTTCTTTCGTCTTCTAAATCTACTCCATATCTTTCTAAGTATCTGCTTCTTTCTCCTTCTTTTCTTTTTTTCGTCGCTTCTATTGCCTCATCTATGTTGTCATATTTATCTTCTTCTCCTCTTGTAGAATCATTATATGCTCTTTTTCCAGCAATATCATCTCTTATAGTAGTTCTTACAGAAAAACTAGAAGGAATGTTTGAAAAAGCAAGTCTCGAATCAAATATCCATATTTCATCAGAAGTTTTACCGGAATTTATCTCTTTCCCAAGGTCTACTACACTTCTATCAATTATTGTATCAATTGCTTCTCTTACTTTTGCAAATTCTGGTTCTTTGTTTGCTGCTGCAATATTAAATTTATTATTATTCTTTTTTATATTAGCAATTATTTTTATTAACTCATCTCTTCCCATTCCTGACAAAGTATATAACTTTTTTAAATATTCTTTACCTTCTTCAGAAATTTCATCTGTGTTAAGTTCTGCTAATTCAGATATTGCTTCAATGTATTTTCTAAATTCACTTCCAGTAGAAAATTTATGGATATTCTCGCTTTTAACTCCACTTTCTTCTAATTCTTTTATCATATTTTTTATAGTTGTACTTTTCCCACTGGCTGGCATTCCCGAAATTGCAAAAATTCTATTCTTTTCTCCCATAAAAATTACCTCCATACACCTTTATTTTACCATTTTTGTTTGATTATGTCAATTTTTTCCGTTCCTTTTACTTGTACAGTTGCATTTTACTAATAAATTACTGTAAATATTTATTAATAAGTGCTATAATATTAGATATTAAAATTTATTGAGGTGATATTATGGCTTTAGATTATAGTGTAATTGGTAAAAGAATAAAAAATGCAAGAAATAAAGTAGGTCTTACACAACAAGATCTTGCTGAAGAAATTGGACTTTCTGTTCCATTCATTAGCAGAATTGAACGTGGAACTTCCCATATAAATTTAAAAAGATTAAGCGACTTTTGTAGAGTCTTAAATGTTTCTGAAGGGTCTATTTTAAATGGAGTTTCAGACTCATCTTATGATTATCTGTTTGAGGAATTTAATACTGTATTAAAAAAATGTTCCCCAGAAAAGCAAAAATTAATTTATAAAATTGCAAAAGAAATTTCAGAATCTAATATTTAGTGCCTAGAAAACAATAATAATTCTTTTATTATTGTTTTTTATTTTTTCTAAAATTTTCATTGATAATAATTGGTCATTATGCTAATATTAATTAGTAATATAAATTACAAAACTAAGGAGGGAATTTATGGATTTTAAACAATGGGGAAATTTTGAAAAAGGCGAATGGACAAAGGAAATAGATGTAAGAAATTTTATTCAAAAAAATTATACACCATATACAGGTGACGAAAGTTTCCTTGCCCCTATAACCGAAAGAACAACAAAACTTTGGAATAAAGTTCTTGCCTTATATGAAAAGGAAAGAACAAATGGTGTTTTAGATATTGACACAAAAACACCTTCAGGAGTAAACAGATATGAAGCTGGCTATATTGATAAGGACTTAGAAGATATCGTTGGACTTCAAACAGATGCTCCTTTAAAAAGAGCAATAATGCCTAATGGTGGTATTAGAATTGTAGAAAAATCATGCGAAGCATACGGTTACAAAGTAGATGATGAAATAGAATATATTTATCACAACTTGAGAAAAACTCATAATGATGGTGTTTTTGACGCCTACTCGCCAGACATTAGGGCTGCTCGTACTCATCATTTAATCACAGGACTTCCTGATGGATATGGTCGTGGCCGTATAATTGGTGACTACAGAAGAGTTCCACTTTATGGTGTGGATGTTTTAATTGATGAAAAAAAGGACGAGCTTTCAATTCTTAACGTCGATGAATTTACCGAAAATGTCGTACGTGATCGTGAAGAAATTTGTGAACAAATACGAGCATTAGAAGATTTGAAAAAAATGGCTGCAAAATATGGTTTTGATATTTCAGTTCCAGCTTCAAATTCAAAAGAAGCTGTTCAATGGTTATATTTTGCATACCTTGGTGCTATTAAAGACCAAAACGGTGCAGCAATGTCTATCGGAAGAATTTCAACATTTTTAGATATATACTTTGAAAGAGATTTAAAAGCTGGATACATTACAGAGCAAGAACTTCAAGAGCTTATGGACCATTTTGTTATGAAACTTAGAATGGTTAGATTTTTAAGAACTCCTGAATATAACGAGCTTTTCTCTGGCGATCCTGTTTGGGTTACTGAAAGTATTGGTGGTATGGGAATAGATGGAAGAACTTTAGTTACTAAAAATTCTTTTAGAATTCTTCATACTTTAGAAACTTTAGGTTCAGCTCCTGAACCAAATTTAACAGTTCTTTGGTCAACAAACTTACCTAAAGGATTTAAAGATTATTGTGCAAAAATTTCTATTAATACCTCTTCTATTCAATACGAAAATGATGACCTTATGAGAATCACTTTAGGAGATGATTACGGAATTGCGTGCTGCGTATCTGCTATGAAAATAGGAAAACAAATGCAATTTTTTGGAGCACGTGCCAACCTTGCAAAAGCTCTTTTATATGCAATAAATGGTGGCCGCGATGAAAATACAGGAAAACAAGTAACACCTATTTTTGCACCAATCACATCAGAATATCTAAATTATGATGAAGTAATACAAAAATTCGACCAAATGCTTGATTATGTTGCAAAAATTTACATGAAAGCACTTAACGCAATTCATTACATGCACGATAAATATTCTTACGAAGCTTTAGAAATGGCTCTTCATGATAAAAATATTTACAGAACTATGGCTTGCGGAATTGCTGGTCTTTCTGTTGTAGCAGATTCTTTATCTGCAATAAAATATGCAAAAGTAAAAGTTATTCGTGATGAAACAGGACTTGCCAAAGACTATGTTGTTGAAGGTGACTTTCCTAAATACGGAAATGATGATGACAGAGTAGACAGTATTGCCGTCGATTTAATAAAAAGCTTTATGAAAAAACTTGATGGGCACTATTCATATCGTGGCTCTACTCCTACCCTTTCAATATTAACAATAACATCAAATGTTGTATATGGAAAAGCAACAGGAAATACTCCTGATGGAAGACGTGCAGGAGCTCCATTTGGACCTGGTGCAAACCCTCTTCACGGAAGAGATTCACAAGGCGCAATTGCCGTTATGAACACTATTGCCAAACTTCCTTATGAATATTCAGAAGATGGAATTTCATTTACATTTTCTATAACTCCAGGAACACTTGGCCATGAATTAGACACAAGAATTAACAATTTAGTTGGTATGCTTGACGGATATTTCATGCAAACAGGTCACCATATTAATGTAAACGTTTTTGATAGAAGTTTACTTCAAGACGCAATGGATCACCCTGAAAAATACCCTCAGCTTACTATAAGAGTTTCAGGTTATGCTGTTAATTTTGTAAAATTAACAAGAGAACAGCAACTAGACGTTATAAACAGAACAATACACGAAAGAATATAAAAGGAGTTTATTTTAATGAAAAATTTAAAATGCCCTATTCACTCTTTTGAGTCTATGGGCGCAGTTGATGGTCCCGGAATAAGGTTTGTAATATTTACACAAGGTTGTAATTTAAAATGCAAATATTGCCAAAATAGAGATACTTGGGAATTTTCAAGTAAAAATCTATTTTCTACAGGTGAATTATTACAAAAAATTTTACGATACAAAAATTACTTTATTGCTTCTGGCGGTGGAGTTACAATAAGTGGCGGTGAGCCACTTATCCACTTCCAATTTTTAATTGAATTATTTAAAAAACTAAAACAACATAACATTCACACTGCAATAGACACTTCTGGTATGTTTTACTTAACACCCGGAATGAAGGAGTTAATTGATTTAACAGATTTATTTTTATTAGATATTAAGTCAATAAATGACGAAGTTTGCAAAAACTTGACTTCTGTTTCTAATCAAAAAGAATTAGAATTTGCTAAATATTTGAGTTCAATTAACAAGCCAATGTGGATTAGACAAGTTTTAGTTCCTGGATATACTGACAACCAAAATGATTTACTAGATTTAAAAAAGTTTATTGATTCGCTAAATTCAGTTGAAAAAGTAGAAATTCTTCCATACCATGATATGGGAAAACACAAATGGATAGACCTCGGATTTACATATCCTTTAGAAGGTATACGAACTGCAACTTTAGAAGATGTGGAGAGGGCTAGAAGTATGTTGAAAGTATAAATGTATAAAGTTATATAAAAAGGTAATTGCTTATTTTTGTCTGCCGGTTTTTTAGTTTATCTCGAAGAATTGAGAGGAAACTAAAAAAATTATCATAGGCAAGGAAAAATAAGCATTTATTGTTAAATTATTATAATAAAGGGAAGAATACTTATTTTTATCTGCCGGTTTTTTAGTTTATCTCGAAAACTTGAGAGGAAACTAAAAAAATCATCATAGGCAAGGAAAAATAAGCATTTATTGTTAAATTATTATAATAAAGGGAAGAATACTTATTTTTATCTGCCGGTTTTTTAGTTTATCTCGAAAACTTGAGAGGAAACTAAAAAAATCATCATAGGCAAGGAAAAATAAGCATTCTTCCCTTATAATATATAGTTTATTTATATTTTACATTATTAAATCAATTATAAATCCTGCAATAACTGATATTCCATATAATATTGCAAGAATTGTGCAGTTTTCTTTAATATGTTTATTGGTTTTAAATAAAATTAATATTCCAACTCCTGATCCTATTAGCAAGCCTGCAATCATCGCACCTATTGAAATTATATTTTGTAAATACAGTTGTGTTAAAATTACCGAACTTGCACAGTTTGGAATTATTCCTATTAATGCGCATATAAAAATTCCCAATGCTGGTACTTTTTTTGCAACTTCCATAATTTTTTCGTCACCAATATAGTGAACTGCTACATTTATAACAAAGCTTATTATAAGTATAAATATAAAAATATTAATTGTATGTTTTATTGCAGATTTTACAATTCCATGTTCACAATCGCAGTGGTCATGGTCACAAATATGCCCTACCGCCTCTTCGGTTGTTTCTTTTTTGCTTTGCTTTTTTCTATTTATAGTGCTTATTATTCCATCTGCTATAAAGCCAGCTATTGCTCCAATCGCTAGTTTTATTGCTAATATTTTTATTATTAATGTTATAGGGGCAGATTCCGAAATTAGTATTGGAAGCATTTCATCTGATGTTGATAAAAACACTGCAATTAATGTTCCCATTGATATAATTCGACCACTATATAAGTTAGCTGCTGTTGCACTAAATCCACATTGTGGAATTATTCCTAAAAGCGCACCAAAAAAAGGCCCTAATTTCCCTGATTTTTCTACAACTTTTTTTATTTTTCCACTTGTTTTATGCTCCAAATATTCCATTAGCAAATATGCCAAAAATAAAAATGGTATTAGTTTAAGGCTATCTACAAGTGTTTCCTCTATTACTTCTATCATTATTACATTCTCCTATTTTTTTACTTTTATTATAATAACATACTTTTACTAATTTAGCAATCTTTTTATGTAAATTCATATTTCAAATTTTTTTAAATATATTATAAAAAAACATATTTAGAGGTCTTCCTATGAAAAGAAATTTCAAATTTTATATATTATCTTTAAAAAGAAACTTAATTTCATTATTTTTTTTGCTGTTTGCAATACTTTTAGTTATATTCTCTAGCAGTAATTTAATTGCCGCAAAATCGGGTTTAAAGCTATGGGCACTAAGCGTTGTCCCTAGTTTATTTCCCTTTTTCATTGCAACAAACTTACTTAATCATACAAAGTTAGTAAATTATTTTAGCAAATTTTTTAATAAAATAATGAGGCCATTATTTAATGTTCCTGGCGAAGCTTCTTATGCTTTTATTTTAGGCTTAATTTCTGGCTACCCTGTTGGTGCAAAGATTGTGTCGTCTTTAAAAAATGCTAATTTATGCACTAAAGATGAAGCAGAACGAATGCTTTGTTTTACCAATAATTCTGGTCCTCTATTTATAATTGGTACTGTTGGAATAAGTTTATTTTCAAACTCTGCAATTGGCTTCTTGCTTTTATTTACACACATTTTAGCTTCCATTTCAGTAGGAATTATTTTAGGATTATTATCAAGATTAAAAAAGGACTATAGCAAACCCAGTTTAAAAAGTAATTTATCAAGTAACAAAAAAATTGCTTCATTTTCTAATTTAGGTGAAGTTTTATCTGAATCCATTTTAGATGCAAGCAAAACTATAATTTTAATTGGTGGATTTGTTATTCTCTTTTCAATAATTTTAGCAATATTAAAACAATCTCATGTGCTTTCGGTTTTATCGGTATTAATTTCACCAATATTACAAATTTTGCACATTCCCACTCAATTTGCAGAAGGCATAATCTCTGGATTGTTTGAACTTACAAATGGAATTTTACTTATTTGCAACATTCCCTGTAAAAATATTTGGATAAATATTTTATGTTGTGCTTTTTTACTTAGCTTTGGTGGGTTTTCTGTTCTTATTCAAGTTGTTAGCGTTTGCTCAAAATCTGATATTAAAATAAAAAAATATCTTTGGGGTAAAATTCTTCAAGCTTGCCTTGCGACTTTTTATACTTACATTTTATTAAATTTCTT
Organism: uncultured Clostridia bacterium; assembly: GCA_934169535.1. Taxonomy (GTDB): domain Bacteria; phylum Bacillota; class Clostridia; order TANB77; family CAG-508; genus CAG-245. The sequence continues at coordinate 12,384 of CAKPOC010000021.1, forward strand.
GCCAATTTTTAGTATAAACTTATAGAAGACTTATTGATTTTTGTATTTCTTTATGTTAAACTATTAAATGTAATAAATTTTAGAGAGGTATTATATTTATGGCAACATCTAAAGAAGCAAACATTAAACAAAGTTTTTTATTGAAAATTCGTGAATTTTTTGCACAAATTAAAAATTCACTTGCAAAATTTTTTAAACCTGATAATATAGAAGAAGTTCCTGTTAGTAATTTGCCTGTATTTTTGAGAAATTCTTTAGCTTTAATAGATAAAATTGTTTCTCATTACAAACCTGGTCAAAAAAATGGAATTTCATTTGATGAACCTGTTGTTGCAGAAAAGCAAAACGTAAAGGGTAAACCCTCTATTTCTAAGGAAAAAACCAAAAATGACAAGAAGGTTTACAAAAATTTAGATAATTTCTCTAGCATCTTAAAAGGCGAAAAATTCCCAGACAAAACTGATGAACGCGAGAAAGAATAACTTTTGCAATAAAATTGAAAATAACCTTGACAAAAGTTATTTTTCCGTTTATAATATTATTTGTCTTTAACAAATGGCGAAGTAGCTCAGTTGGCTAGAGCATCCGGTTCATACCCGGCAGGTCGATGGTTCAAGTCCATTCTTCGCTACCATATATTTTAAGCTTCTTTCGAAGCTTATTTTTTTATCGCAAAATTAATCCTGCAACTTTTAATGTTGCAGGATGTTTTTTATCTAATTTTTACTTTACTTAGGTCTACATCTTCTGGATCATATCCTTCAATGTAGTCTAAAATTTCGTCTATATCTGAAAAAACTTTGTATAGTTCTTTACAATCATCTGTTATGAACTTTTGTTCAATTGATTTTGTCATCATATCTTCAAGTTCGTCAAAGAATCCATTTACATTGTATAAAACAATAGCTTTGTTATGTCTTCCTAATTGTTTTAATGTAAGAATCTCAAAAAATTCATCTAATGTTCCAATTCCACCTGGTGAAACTATGAAAGCATCTGATTTTTCTTCTAATAAACGTTTACGTTCTCTCATTGTATCTGTATAAATATAATCTGTACAAGAATTGAATGAAACTTCAGCTTCTGCCTCTTTAAAGAATTCAGGAATTATTCCTAAAATATAGCCTGATTTCTCAGATACGCCCTCTGCTAAAGCTCCCATCATTCCATGAGATCCTCCACCAAATACTAATCCATGGCCTCTTTGAGCCATTCTTCTTCCTAGTTCTTTTCCTGCTTCTGTGTAGCAAGAATCAATTAAGCTGCTTGCAGCTCCATATACACAAATATTCATAAATATAATCATTCCTTTTCTAAAAATTTTATGCTACATATTAAAAATATGCTAAAGCACATATTATTATAACATTTATATTATTTTTTTCAATAGTTTTTAACTAATAAAATTCTCTTTAGTTCTAAAGAGAATTTTACTTATTAGCTCATATAATCTTTTAACTTTTTGCTTCTGCTTGGATGACGTAATTTTCTTAATGCCTTTGCTTCTATTTGTCTAATTCTTTCTCTTGTTACTTTAAATTCTTTGCCTACTTCTTCAAGTGTTCTTGATTTTCCATCTTCCAATCCAAATCTTAGTTTTAAAACCTTTGCTTCCCTTGGAGTAAGAGTTTTCATAACATCTTCTAATTGTTCTCTAAGCAAAGTATACGCTGCTGCATCCTGTGGTGCAGGACTATCATCATCTTGAATAAAATCGCCTAAGTGGCTATCCTCTTCTTCACCTATTGGAGTCTCTAAAGATACTGGATCTTGTGCAATTTTTTGTATTTCAGTTACTTTTTCAACACTTATTTCCATCTCTTTAGCAATTTCCTCTGGGGTTGGCTCTCTTCCTAATTGTTGTAATAAATGTCTTGATGTACGAATTAATTTGTTTATAGTTTCAACCATATGAACAGGAATTCTGATTGTTCTTGCTTGATCTGCAATAGCTCTTGTTATTGCTTGTCTTATCCACCATGTTGCATAAGTACTAAATTTATATCCCTTAGTGTAATCAAATTTCTCTACAGCTTTGATTAATCCCATATTTCCTTCTTGAATTAAATCTAAAAATAGCATTCCTCTTCCAACATATTTTTTTGCAATACTAACAACCAATCTTAAATTTGATTCTGCAAGTTTTTGCTTTGCTTCTTCATCACCAGCTAACACTTTTTTGGCAAGTTCTAATTCTTCATCATAAGTTAAAAGTGGAATTCTTCCAATTTCTCTTAAATACATTCTAACAGGATCGTCTATGCTAATTCCTTCCATGTTATTCATGTCTAAGTCTTCAACTTTTATCTCATCCATTGCCTCTAATTCTTCGATGTTTGGCTCATCTAAATCTGCATCATCGTCTTTTAATACATCTACTCCTAGATTTTCAAAAGCATCAAAAACTTTATCTATTTGCTCTGTGTTTGCATTTCCTAGCTCATTTGCAAGTTCTGCATAAGTAATTTTTTTACCTTTTTCTTTTACCTTTTTTATTATTTCCTTTACTTGTGCTTCATCATTTTTTACTTCTTCTGAATTTTGAATTTTGCTTTCTACATTTTTTTCTTCTTTTTTATTCATCAAAACACATTCCTTTCTAATTTTAGGGAGTTTTTAACCATTATTTTATTTTTGCAAGTTTTATTATTATTTCATTTAGCTCTTCTTCTAACTTTAATATTTTGTCCTGTGGTTCATTATTTGTTTGCGCTTCTGCAATTTCACTTATAATTTCTTTTCGCCTATTTATTAAAAATTCTTTTCTATATGAGGCTAAAACGTCTTCTATACATTTATCTACATCAGTTATTTCAAAGTCTGAAGACATTATCCCAGTTAAATAATTAATGGTATCTTCATCTTCAAATGAATCTGTTATGTTTTCTATTGAATTATTTCCTTTTTGCTTTTGTTCATACAATTTATTAATTATTTTTTGATTGACTTCACTTTTTATTAAATTATTATCTAGTATACTTTTTACTTTTTCAAAAGATTTGTTTGGATAATTAATTAGTAAATATATTATAAGATTTTCTAGTCTTTTAGTTTTTTCATCTAGGTTATTGTTTTCAGAAATTTTTGTTACATTATGATTTATAGGAACCACATTTTTTTCTATTCTTTGTTCAGATTTGTTATTTGCATATAAAATTTTATTTATTTCTGCATATATTGCATCTTTTGACACTTTATACTCTAGTGATACTTTATCCACATAAACTTCTCTTTCAATGTTGTTTTCAACTTTGGCAAGTATTTTTGCAACTTCATTTAAAAATTTTATTTTGTCATTTACCTGAGTTAAATCTAATTTATTTTTTAACATTTTTACTTTAAATTCAACAAGTGAAATGGCTTCGTCCATACACTTTTTGAACTTTTCTGGGCCATATTTTATTACATATTCATCAGGGTCTTTTGCACCTTGAATTTGTAATATTCTTATGTCACAGCCTAAATTATATAAAATTTCTAGTCCTCTTAAAATTGCTGCTTGTCCTGCACCGTCTGCATCATAGCCTATTATAACTTTTTCACAGCTTCTTCGTAGCAATCTTCCTTGAGCCTCTGTTAAAGCAGTTCCCAGCGATGCTACAACATTGCTTATTCCTCTTTGATGTAGTGAAATCGCATCCATATACCCTTCAACAATTAATATTGTTTTTGGGTTGTCCTTTTTAGCTACATTGTATGCAAAAAGGTTTCTGCCCTTGCTATATACAATGTTCTCTGGAGAATTTATGTACTTAGGTTTGCTATCATCTAAAACTCTTCCTCCGAAGGCTATTACTCTATCCCTACTATCAAATATTGGGAACATGAGTCTGTTTCTGTATCTATCAATAAATTTTCCGTCGCTATTTTTATTTACTAAACCTGTCGCTAAAATTTCCTCATCAGTAAAGCCTTGTTTTTTTAGTTCTAAATATAATTCGTTGAACTTTCCAGAATAACCTATTTTAAAGGTTTTTAAAGTTTTATTATCAAGTTTTCTTTTTTTTACGTATTCCTGACCTGGCTTTGCAGTTGGTAAATACAAATTTTTATGATAAAACTCTGCCGTAGCTGCATTTACTTCAAAAACTCTTCTTCTTAGCTTTTCCCTTTTTTCGTCAGCTTCGCTTACTGTTGTAAGTGGGATTTCTACGTTTGCTCGGTTTGCAAGTATTTCAACAGATTCTCTAAAATCTACATTTTCTATTTTTTGAATAAAACGAAAAACATTTCCACCAACTCCGCAACCGAAGCAGTGAAATATTTGCTTGTCTGGTGATACACAAAATGATCCGGATTTTTCCTTATGAAAAGGACATAATCCCATATAGTTTCTACCAGACCTTTTTAATACGACATATTGCGAAACAATGTCTATTATGTCATTTTTACTTCTTATTTCGTCTAATAATTCATCACTATATCTTACCATTATTCATCCTCTAAATATTATATTCGACACAAATCAAAGTTTTCCTTCTTTATGTGGCATAATATGTAAACTATTTTTTTCATACAAAAAAACTAACTTTAATTTAGTTATATTTTTACTAAAATCAAGTTAGCTTTTATATTTAGCTATTCTTCATCTGTTGAATTATTAAATGGAATAAATTTGCTTACTATATTTGCTGAAGGTGTTGCCATATGGTTTGCAATTTTGTGTTCCTCAAAAGAAAGTGTTATTTTATTTTCTATTAAATTTTCTACTTCATCTTCACTTGCATGTTCTGCTAAAACAAGCTCACTTATTAAAATTTGTTTAGCATTATTTAACATTTTCTTTTCACCTGTAGAAAGTCCTTTTTCCTTTTGCTTATAGCTTAAATTTCTTACTACATCTGCTACTTCATAAACATTTCCACTTTTCATTTTTTCCATGTTTTCTTTATATCTTTTGTTCCAGTTTTGAGGCATTTGAGTCTCATCTGCTGAAAGTACTTGTAATACTTTTCCTGCCTCTTCTTTATTTATAACGCTTCTAACTCCTATTTCTTGTGCTTTAGAAGTTGGAACCATAACCTTTACTTCTCCTGGCATTTTGATTATATAATAATCCTGCTTTTCTCCTAAGATATCCTTTTGTTCTATTGCATCTATTGTTCCTGCACCGTGCATTGGGTAAACGATTTTGTCGCCAATATTAAACATGTTGTTTTCTCCTTTCATATTATATAATTCTTCAAACTACGTTTCTATTATACCACAAAAAATGGCAAAAGTCAAAACTTTTACCATTTT
>CAKPOC010000022.1 GCA_934169535.1 uncultured Clostridia bacterium
GCCTATGGCAAGAGAACTTTCGGCATTTTGCTTAAGTCACAATAATTTTGATGCAGGAGTGCGTGGTGAATGGAGAAAATTTGATCCTGCAAATCCATATGTAAAGTCAAAAGACAGCAAAAAAGAAGAGCCCCAAATAGAAGCACTAGATGATTTATTTGAAGACGTACCAAATAAACCAGAAAAAGTAGAAGATCAAGAGGAAGTTCCAACATTGCCAATGGAACCAAATAGCAAGGAAGACGAAATGTTTTCTATGGACTTAGAAAAAGAATTAGAAGCAAAATTTGATGAACTATTTGGACCTGTGGATGATGAAAATAAATAATATACAAATAATCTAGAAGTTAAAATCTTTTAGATTATTTTTTTGATACAAAATAAAACAAATGTTCTTAAAACTATTGACTTTAAAATGAAACTATGTTATAAAAAATAAAGAATTTTGAAAGAGAAGTGATATTATGAAATTTATACATATGGCGGACATCCATTTAGATAGTCCTGTTGCAACACTTGCAAAAATACCTAATGGAGCAAATGCACGAAGATTGGAACAAAGAGAAGTTATAAGGGAAATTATTAATTATATTAAGCAAAATAATATTCCTTATTTTTTTATTAGTGGTGATTTATACGAACAAGAATACATCAGAAAATCAAGTATCGAATATTTAAATAATTTATTTATGAAAATTCCAAATACTAAAATTTTTATCACACCAGGAAATCATGATCCATACATCAATAATTCTTTTTATAAAACTTTTAATTGGAACAGTAATGTACATATTTTTTCAAATAAATTAGAAATTGTTCAAAATGGAAATGTCGATATATATGGATACGGATTTAATGATTTTTATATGGAAAATAGTTATCCACATATAGAGGTACAAAATGTGGATAAAATAAACATTTTTATAACTCATGGAAATTTAGACACAGGCGAAAATTCAGATAAGCCATATAATCAATTAAATAGCAAAATTTTAAAAGAAAGCAAATTTGATTACATTGCTCTTGGACATATCCATAAAAAAAGTTACAATGATTACCCTGGCCAAAAAATAGTGTATCCAGGTTCTCCAATTTCTTTAGGGTTTGACGAGCTTGGTGAAAGAGGCTTCATCGAAGGTGAAATAAATGAAGAAACAAAAAAATTATCATTAAAATTTATAAAAACTTCTGCAAAAACGTTTGAAGAAAAATTTTTGAATATAACATCAATAAATTCAATGGAAAATTTAATAGAAACTATAAATAATTTAAATTTAGATGAAAATAAATTTTACAAATTAATCTTAATTGGAAAGCACAATTTTGAAGTTAATATTTCTCAAGTACAAGAACTTTTGCACCCTCAAAACATACTAAAAATAAAGGATGAAAGTAGCACAAATTACAATATAGAGGAAATTGCAAAACAGAGCAATTTAAAAGGAATTTTTGCAAATAATATTTTGCACAAATTAGAGGTTGCAACTTCAGAAGAAGAAAAAGAGGAATTAATTCATGCATTTGAAATTGGATTAGAAGTTTTAAAATAAAGAAGGTGAAAAATTGAATATTGAAGAAATAAAAATAAATGAATATGGTAAATTAAAAAATAAAAATATAAAATTAAAAAAAGGTATAAATATTATACAAGGAATTAACGAAAGCGGAAAGTCCACATTACTTAATTACATTACAAACTCGTTTTATGGAATAAGCAAAACAAAAGATGGCAGAGAAGTATCAGACTATGAAAAATATAAGCCTTGGAATGGAAGTGAATTTTCAGGAAAAATTTCATATTCGTTAGATGACGGAAAAAGGTTCGAAGTTTTTCGTGATTTTGATAAAAAGAACCCTAAAATCTACAACGAAAATTTAGAAGATATATCACAGAATTTTGTTATAGACAAAAAAGACGGAAACCAGTTTTTTGTAGAACAAACAGGAATAAGCAAGCAAATGTATCTATCTACTGTAGTTTCAATGCAACAAGAAGTTAGACTTGAAGAAAGAGAGCAAAATGCTTTAATCCAAAAAATTGCAAATATTGCAGGGACGGGAGAGGATAATGTTTCTTATAAAAAAGCTCAGGAAAGACTTCAAATAAAAATAAGAGATGAAGTAGGAACAAATAGCACAAAGCAAAAACCATTAAATATTGTGCTAAATAAATTGAAACAAATAGATGAAGAAACTAAAAAAATTACACCATTTGAAAATAGAAAATATGAAATAGAGAAAGAAAAAGAGCAAATAGAAGAAACGATTACAGAACTAGAAAAAAAAGAAGAGCAAGCAAAAGAAATAAAAAAAGTAGTAGATGGACAGTCTTTAACAAAGCAAAAAATAGAAATAAATAATACGGAATTGGCAGCAAACAATAAAAATTTAAGCTCGTTATATGCAGATAGCGACTCACACAAATTAAATTTAAATAATATAAATAGCAAGTTAAAAGATTTAGAACAAAATCAAAAAAAATTAGAAGAAGACAAAATTAATGTAAGCAAAAAAGGCGAAAATAATTCTAAAGAAAAGAGCAAAATAGATTTTGGTGTTATATTTTTAGTGTTAATTGCAATTGCAGGATTTATATTAAAAAATAAAATTGCTAAAATAAGTGTTATAGTATCCGCAATTTTAATACTAGCTATATATGTAACAATAAAAATTTATAAAAATAATAAAAAAACTAAAGAAAATAGAATAATGCAAAATAATCAAATTTTTGAATTGGAAAAGAAATTGAATTTATTAAAAGAAAACATACAAAAATTGGATGACGATAAAAATAAAGAAAACTTTGAAATTTCAAAAATAGAAGGAAAAATAGATTTACTAGAAAATAGAAATAAACAAATATTAGAAGAAACAAGCCTTTTAAATAAAGAAATAAAAAACAATTTAAGCGAAAAATTATCCCAAATAAATTTGTTAAATAGGGAAATGAATATTGAAACTATTAATCAAAGTCTAAACGAATTAGAAAAACAAATAAACAACACAAAAATTAAGCAAAATGCACTATTATTAGAAGAAAATACAATTATTCCACATTTAGATAAACTAGTATCTTTAGAAGAAGAGAAAATAAATTGCCAAAATGAATATAAGGACTTAATAAACAAAAGCGAAACAATAAAAAAAGCAGGCAAGATTCTAGAAGAAGCGTATGAAGAAATGAAAAAGAATATAACACCAAAGTTTACACAAAATTTATCAAATGCAATAAATATAATTTCAAATAATAAATACTCTAAGGTTACAGTAAATGATGAAAAAGGAATAATTGTAGAAGACAGCAGAGGAGAATACATAGAAGCTAGCAAATTAAGTTGCGGAACAATAGATCAACTATATTTAGGACTAAGACTATCTATGATAGAAGACTTATCAGAAGAAAAAATGCCAATAATGCTAGACGAAACGTTTGCATATTTTGATGAACAAAGACTAAAACAAACATTAAAATATCTATATGAAAATTTAAATAATCACCAAGCAATAATATTTACTTGCTCAAATAGAGAAAAAAATATTTTAGATAATTTAAATCTTGAATATAATATTGTAGAATTATAAGCAACAAAGCCTATAACCCTTGAAATATTTAACAAATTATTATATAATTAAATGGCTAAATTATAAAAAGAGGAGAATTTTATGTTTCAAAAATTAGAGGCAGTAGAAAAAAGATATGAAGAATTAAATAAAAAGATAGCTGATCCTGAAATAATTGCAAAACCTTCAGAATGGACAGTTTATATGAAAGAACATGCAGAAATAGAAGAAGTAGTTCTTAAGTATAAAGAATATAAGCAAGCAAAACAAGCTCTAGAAGAAGCTGAAGAAATGATAAACGATCCAGAGATGAAGGAACTTGCAGAAGAGGAAATATACAAAAATAAAGAAAAAATTCCACAACTTGAAGAAGAATTAAAAATATTATTAATTCCTAAAGACCCAGATGATGACAAAAACATCATTTGTGAAATAAGAGGTGGAGCAGGAGGCGAAGAAGCAGCATTATTTGCAGGTACATTATTTAGAATGTATTCTATGTATGCAGAACGCAAGCACTGGAAAATAGAAGTATTAAACGAAAACGAAACAGGACTTGGAGGATACAAGGAAGTTTCTTTCATGGTTACAGGAAAAGGTGCATATAGCAGACTAAAATTTGAAAGTGGAGTTCATAGAGTTCAAAGGGTCCCAGAAACTGAAGCAAGTGGAAGAATACATACTTCAACTGCAACAGTTGCAGTCCTTCCAGTAGTAGAAGATGTTCAAATAGATATAAATCCATCTGATATAAAACTAGAAGTTTTCAGAGCTTCAGGAGCGGGAGGACAGCATGTAAATAAAACTTCATCTGCAGTAAGACTTATACACGTTCCTACTGGAATTATTGCAGAATGCCAAACAGAACGTTCTCAAACACAAAATAGAGAATATGCAATGAAACTTTTAAAATCAAGACTTTACGAAATGGAAAAACAAAAAAGAGATTCAGAGCTTGCAAATGAACGTAGAAGCCAAGTTGGAAGTGGCGATAGAAGCGAAAAAATAAGAACTTACAACTATCCACAAGGAAGAATAACAGATCATAGAATTGGATTTAGTATTTATCAAATGGAAGACTTTTTAAATGGAAACCTTGATGAAATGATAGACAATTTAATTGCAGCAGATAGAGCAGAAAAATTAAAAGGGTCTGACGAATAATAAGTAAATAAAAATAGACCAGTTCGATTATTAGCAAATAAATGAATTGTTAGCAGTAGAGTCCCAAATAACAAAATTAGAAAGCAAAAAATATGAGTCAACATTAGTATTTTATAAAAAATTACTTAATAATACATATAAAATATGTATAACCTAACCGCAAGTAATTTGCAATGTTTTTTAAAAGAATAAAAATAGGTAAAAACAAATATAAATAATATAAAAAAGGTGGAGATAAGATATTATGTATAATTTGTTTAAAGTAACACTTATAGGATTGTTTTTTGGAACGTTTGGAACGACGCTAGGTGGCATAATAGGCGTAATTTTTAAAAAGCCATCTAGCAAATTTTTAAGCTTTATACTGTCATTTGCAGCAGGACTTATGACTGCAATATTAAGTCTTGACTTAATTCCAGAAGCGCTAAATATTTCAACAATATTAAATGTTGTAATAGGAATTTTATTTGGAATTGTAAGCATGTTTATATGTAATTACATTGTAGATAAGAAATTTGAAAATTCGGAAGAGTCTTTTAGAAATGTAAGTGATGCTAGCAAAAAAGATTTATTAAAAGCTGGAATAATAACAAGTATAGGATTGGCAATTCATAATTTACCAGAAGGCTTAGCAATAGGCTCAGGCTTTGGCGCTTCAATAACTTTGGGATATTCTCTTGCGGTTGCAATTTGCATACACGATATACCAGAAGGAATATCAATGGCCGTCCCGATGAAAACAGGAGGTATGAGTGCAAAAAAAGTGCTATTTTACGTAGTGCTTTCAGGAGTAACAACAGGAGTAGGTGCATTTATCGGAAAAATAATTGGTGGAATATCTGAAGATGTAATTGCCATATGCTTAGCATTTGCAGCAGGTGCAATGCTTTATATTGTGTCATGTGAATTAGTTCCAGAGTCTAACAAAATGTACAAAGGAAAACTTGGAACATTTGGAACAATATTAGGATTTATTTTAGGGCTAATAGCTATAAGTATATAAAAACAAAAGTTGACAAAACTAATTTTATATATTTATAATAAGAGTGAAAAAATATTTAATTGAGAGGAAAAGCATATGGACGAAACTAAAAAAATAATGTTTATTTGTACAGGTAATACTTGTAGAAGTGTAATGGCAGAGGGCCTTTTAAAAAAGATGTTAGAAGATAGAAACATAAATGACATTGAGGTATATTCTGCTGGGTTACATGCCTCAACAGGAGAGTACTCAACAACAAGTGCCATAAAAGTAATGAATGCTCAGTATGATGTAAATATTTTGAACCATCAGTCTGTAAACGTAAAAAACAGTCCTATTAAAGAAATGGATTTGATACTATGTGCAACACATGCACAGCTTACAACTTTGGACTACATGTATCCAGAGCTAAAACCTAAAATGTACACAATAAAAGAATTTGCATATGGTGACGAAGTAGAAAATAAAGACATAAAAGATCCATGGGGATACCCAGAAGAGGTGTACAAGGAGTGTGCAAAAGAAATATATGAGGCTCTAGAAAAAATAATAGAAAAAATTACAAAATAATTAAAACAAATGTTCTTGAAATGTTGACTTTTGAGAACATTTTTTATATAATTTGCAAGGAATAAAAAATCGAAAGGACAAAAAATGAATAAAGAGGAATTAATAGAAGGTCTAAATAATAAGCAAAAAGAGGCAGTACTTCAAACAGAAGGCCCATGTTTAGTAATAGCTGGAGCAGGGAGTGGCAAAACTAAAGTTTTAACACATAAAATAGCATATTATATAGCAAATGGCATTAAACCATGGAACATTCTAGCAATAACATTTACTAATAAAGCTGCAAATGAAATGAAAGAAAGAATTGAAAACCTTATAGGCGAGGCAGCAAGCGACCTTTGGATGGGAACTTTCCACTCTATATGTGTAAAAATTTTAAGAAAATTTATTGATAGATTAGGCTTTGGAACAGACTTTGTAATATTTGATAGTTCTGACCAAAAAACATTAGTAAAAGAATGTCTAAAAACTTTAAAAATAGATGACAAAACATTTTCAGAAAGGGGAGTTTTATCAGAAATTAGCAATGCTAAAAATGAACTACTGGAGCCAAAAGCATACAAAGTAAAATATTCTGGAGATTTTCGAAAAGAAAAAATAGCAGAGGTTTATGAACTTTACCAAAAAAAGTTAAGAGAAAATAATGCACTAGATTTTGATGACATAATAAACTATACAATAAAAATACTTTCTGATAATCCAGACATACTAGAATATTACACAGAAAAATTTCAATATGTTTTAGTAGATGAGTACCAGGACACAAATAAAGCGCAATTTACTCTAGTTTCAATACTTGCTTCAAGATATGGAAACATTACAGCCGTAGGCGATAACGACCAGTCTGTATATGGCTTTAGAGGAGCAGATATTTCTAACATATTAAATTTTGAAAAGGATTTCCCTGGTACAAAAATAATAAAATTGGAGCAGAACTACAGATGTACAGGAAATATTTTAAAAGCTGCAAATGCTGTTATAAAGCACAACGAAGCAAAATATGAAAAAAAGCTTTGGACTGAAAATGATGAAGGTGAGCTTCCTTGTATATATTCAGGGGATGATGAATATGACGAAGCAAGATATGTAGTAGAACAAATAAATCATCTAAAAAGGGAAGAGTTCTTTAAAAATAAGGACTTTACAATATTATATAGAATGAATGCTCAATCAAGAGCAATAGAAGATATTCTTATGAGAGAGCAAATTCCATACAAAGTAGTAGGAGGTTTAAAATTCTACGAAAGAAAAGAAATAAAAGACACAATTGCATATTTACGACTAATTCACAATACTGCAGATAACTTATCTTTACGCAGAATAATAAACGAACCTAAAAGAGGAATAGGCAAAACAAGTCTTGATAAAATTCAGGCAATTGCTGAAACACAAGGCATTTCGATGTATGATGTAATAAAAAATGCTGCAAATTATGACTTAACAAGAATTGCTACAAGTGGCAAGGAATTTACAGACCAAATAGATGAACTAAGAGCTAAAAAAGATGAACTAAAAATTTCGGACTTAATAAAGGAAACTTTAAATAAAACAGGATATACTAAAGCTTTAGAACTAGAAAATTCAATAGAAGCACAAACTAGAATTGAAAACTTGGAGGAATTTTTAACTGTTGCAATAGAGTTTGAAGAGGAATCAGCAGATGCAAGCCTTGCAGAATTTTTGGAGAACATAACATTATCTAGCGACATTGACGGCATGCAAGACGAAGAAGATTCTGTTACATTAATGACTTTACATTCAGCTAAAGGACTAGAGTTCCCAGTAGTTTTCTTAGTAGGAATGGAAGAAGGAATATTTCCAGGATACAAGTCGATTGGTGAGCCTAAAGAACTAGAAGAAGAAAGAAGACTTTTTTATGTGGGAATAACAAGAGCAAAGCAATATTTGTATTTAACTTGTGCAAAGCACAGAACAATTTTTGGCTCAACAAGCTATAACCAAGTTTCAAGATTTATAAAAGAGATTCCAGACGAATTACTAGAAGGCTATGCCGAAGTTGTAAATAACAGCAGTTCAAAAGAAGACACATTTGAAGACTTTGGCTACAGATGGAGCTATGGAAAAGGTCAAAGTGTTAAAACCTATAAGCTAGACGCTGAGGAAAAAATCGAAACTAATAAAACTAAGTCAAACGCAAATGATTTTAAATTTAGAACAGCTGAAAACTTTTTAAATGCACTAAAACAAAAGAACACGGAAGAAGTAGATTTATCAAAATACAAAGTAGGCCAAAGAATTTATCATAAAAAATTTGGCGAAGGAACAATAGTAAAACTTGAAAATGAAGGAAACGATGTAAAAGTTGATCTTGAATTTGATAAAGTAGGACATAAAAGATTAATGGCAAAATTTGCAGGATTAGAAATATTAGAATAAAACCTAAAAGATGTAAAACGAAAAATGTTTTACGTCTTTTTTGCATAAAAGCAAAATAAAAGGAAATAATATAAACAAAAGGAGAATTTTATGACAAATATGAATCAAACAGAATTGCAAAATTTAAAAAAATTAGTGATTTTGCAAGAAACCATGTATGAAAAAGCAAATGCGTATTCTGCACAAGCAGTTGACCCTCAAATAAAGCAAGTATTTACAAAATATGCTCAAGACAGATTAAACACAAAACAAAAGTTAATAACTTTTTTTAAAGATTAAATGCAAAATTTCAAAAGAGAGGAGAATATAATTAGCAATTTTAATTATATGAGTAAAAAATGAACGAAAAGGCAATGGTAAATGATATTTTAAATTCTTGTAAATTTAGTTTAAATATGTATCAAAAAGCAATTTATGAAACTGAAGATATGTCACTTAGACAGGTAATTCAACAAGTAAGAAATAATGAAGAAAGTTTTTTGTATGAACTTGAAAAAATAGCGGAAATAAAGGAGTACTGTATTCCGGCAGAAGAAGCAAAACCAGGGGAAATAGAAAAAATAAAAAATAAGCTACAGTAAAAATGTAATAATCGACCAAAACAAACAGCGCCAAGACTTGTAGCCGTAGGAAAAAGTTAAACTCAACAATTTTTTAAAATTGTATTGATAAATTTGTAATAATAATGTAAAATATAACTGGATTTTATAAGATAGGAGTTGTTGAGATATAAATATTTTTAAAAGAAGTATGACACATATAAGAAAAACTGTCAAAATAACAGCAATGGCAGTAATTGCAACAGCAATAATATGTGCAATTTCAATATATTTTTTCAAACCAACATATAGCGTAAGTCTAAATGGCGAATTTATAGGGTATACTCAAAATAAAAGTGAGTTACAATCTAAAATAAATTCAGCTCTGCAGCAAGGAAATGGAAAAACTTTAGCTTTTGTACAAATAGACAATATGCCAGAGTATAATTTATGCTTGCTAAAGCGTAATGTAGAAACAAATGACGAAGAAATTTATAACAAAATTTTAGACCAAGGTGTTTCTTATTACAGATATTATGCGGTGCTTGATGGCGAAGAAGAAAAATATTATATGTCAGACTTTTGCGAAGCAGAAAGTGTAATAAAAAAACTAAAAGAAAAGGATAGCAAAAATAAAGATGATATAAAAATCATTGAAAAATATGCTACCACTGAACCAGATTATTCTTCTGCAGAAACTTGCATAGATGGTTTATATGAAGCTAAACCAGTGGTGAAAAAATATACATATGCAAGTAGTGGTGTTGGCGCATCTGGAATGAATAATACAAGAAATGTAGTAAAATTAGGAATTTCACTAATAAAACCAGTATCAAACTATAAACAAATTTCATCAAGATTTGGTTGGAGAAGCAGAGATAACCATAAAGGCGTTGACATAGCAGCAGACAAGGGCACAAACATATATGCGGCAGCATCTGGAACTGTAGAAGTTGCTCAATATGGTTGGGGCGGAGGCTATGGCAATTATGTAATGATAGGACACGGAAACGGAGTAGAAACATTATATGGACATTGCAGCGCACTTTGTGTATCTCAAGGACAGTATGTAAGCCAAGGACAACTAATTGCAAAAGTAGGCTCAACAGGAACTTCAACAGGAAACCACTTACACTTTGAAGTAAGAGTAAATGGAATAGCACAAGATCCTCAAAATTACGTATACTAAAAAGAACTCAAAATTGTTAAAAGTATAACAATTTTGAGTCTTTTTTTATGCAAAATATTTTTGACAAGTTTTTATTGCATTATTTTTAATTATAACTTTTCCCGACTCCATAATTTTTTGAGAAAGACCAGTTGATGGAACTATGTATGTGGCAAATTCGGTAATTGCAGAACATATTTTAGTAGAATTGCTAGAAGTTAAATTTGCGTCACTTAAAATTAAATAATAAAAGCCGTTTAAGCTATACAAAGAAGATTTTGCAAACTTTGTAAAGTTTGTGATATTACAAGAACTAAGAAAGCTTGAAAAATTACAAAAATCTTCAAAATTTAAAAATTTATAAATTAAGATAGAACAATCTATATCATGTTTTTGCTGCTTTTTAGATTGCACGTTTTTCTTTTTTCTAGAAGACTTTGGCTCATCTTCAATTCTAGTAATTGTGAACATATATGTACCATTTTGAGTTACAACCGTTTCTACACGCAAGTGATAATTTTCGGTAGAAAAACCAAAATCTCGTTCAGCTTTATTTAAAACATCTAAAAATAATGATTTTGTTTCTTTGGAATTTGACATAAAAGAGTGAAAATCTATGTCATTTGCATCTAAGTCGGCTTGACTAAGAGTAACTTTAATTTTATTTTTATTCACTTTTTCAAATTTCATAAAAACCTCCGAGAGAAATATTGTATATTAATATTATACTACTAAAACATAGACAAATAAAGAGTTAAAATATGGAAACTCTATATTATAATATATTAATAATAATCTAAAAAGTAATAAAAATATATCATAAAAGTCATGAAAAATAAATGCTTTTTACACAAAAGATAGTACTTAGCAAAAATAAAATAAAAAAATTAAAACCTTAGCCTTTTCTATTGAAAAAAAAGCCATTTCAATATATAATATCAACATGGTGAGCAAGAAAAAAATTAAAACAAAAAACGGAGGAAAAAATGAAGAGTAGAAGTTCTTGGATATGTATATTATTTATATTAGCAGGTTTAGTTATAGGAAGTTTAATAGGAAGTTTAGCTGCAAATGTAGACTTTTTATGGTGGCTATCATATGGCCAAGAATTTGGTCTTTCGCAACCATTAACACTAGATTTACAAGTTGTAAAATTAACATTTGCAATCACTTTTAAAATAAATATAGCTAGTATATTAGGAGTAATCATATCAATGTTTATATATAGAAAGGCATTATAAAAAGAACTGCTCACGACTTTTAATTATAGAAAGGACGAGTAGAAATGGGCTTATTTTCAATAGTTTCTAAGGACATAGGAATGGACCTTGGAACATCAAACATTTTAATTACAATAAAAGGGAAAGGCATTGTTTTAAACGAGCCTGCAGTTGTTGCAATAGATAGAAGAAAAAACGAAATAGTTGCAACAGGATATGAAGCAAAAGAAATGCTTGGAAGAACACCTGAGCAAATAGATGCAGTAAGGCCAATAAAAGACGGTGTAATTGCAGATTTAACAGCAACAAGTTTACTTATAAAAAATATAATGAGCAAAGTTTGCAAAAGATATAATTGTGGTAGACCACGAGTAGTTGTAGGGGTCCCTTCGGGAATTACCGAGGTTGAAGAACGTGCAGTGCAAGAAGCCGTTGCAAGCGCAGGAGCAAGGGAAGTATTCCTTATAGAAGAACCTATGGCAGCAGCAATAGGCGCAGGCTTAGATGTTGCAGAACCTGCAGGTAATATGGTTGTAGACATCGGAGGAGGAACGACAGAAGTTGCAGTTGTATCTCTTGGAGGAATTGTTGTAAGCGATTCAATAAAAATGGCAGGAGACGAAATCGACCAAGAAATAATTTCATACATAAAAAATAATTTAAATTTAGCAATTGGTGCAACAATTGCTGAACAAATAAAAATAGAGCTAGGCTGTGCAACAAGACCAGTAAGCGAAAAAACAATGGAAATTAGCGGTAGAAATTTAACAACAGGTTTGCCAGACAATAGAACGATTTCAGCAGAGGAAGTTTGCCAAGCAATGGCACCATCTATAGAAAAAATAGTGGAACTTATAAAGTCAACACTAGAAAAAACTCCACCAGAGCTAGTTGCAGACATAATAGAAAGAGGAATTGTTTTAACAGGAGGAGGAGCTTTAATTAAAAATTTAGATATGGTTATTGCTCAAAGGATAGAAGTTCCAGTATATATTGCTGAACGACCATTAGAATGTGTTGTAAATGGTACAAGCAAAACAATACAGGACATGGATAAGCTTAGAAGAGTGTTAATAAACTCAAGGGGCTAAAATAAATTTTCTGTAGGAGAAATAAATGCGAAAAAATAAAAAAACAGGAATAATAGGAGGTGTAATAACAGTAATAATTTTAATTATTATTGTTATTGTATCTAACATTAACATAGAAAACTTCTCGAATGTTGGAGGAGTTTTAGGCATTATAGTAATGCCTGTACAAAATGGAATTGTATATTTAAAAAATAAAATAGGTGGAAACGAAAGCTTTTTTACAGATGTCTCAGAATTAAAAAGTCAAAATGCAGATTTAAAGGAGAAAAATGACGAACTAGAAAAGCAATTAAGGGAGCTTGAAGTAATAAAAGCAGAAAATGAAACACTAAAAGAATATGTAAATTTAAAAGATAAATATTCTGAATATAAAACAGTACCAGGTTATGTAATAAATAGAGATAACAGCAATTATAGCAATATAATTGTTATAAATGTTGGTACAAATGATTCTGTTGCAGTAAATATGCCAGTTATATCAAGTAATGGATTGGTAGGCCACATAATTTCAGCAACAGCAACGACAGCAAAAGTACAAACATTACTAGATACTGCAAGTGCTGTAAGCGGAGTTGTTGGAAGCTCAAGGGATGGAGTAATTTTAAAAGGAAATTTGCAAAATTCTAATTTGCTTAAAGCAAGCTATATACAAACAACAGCAACTATTCTAGAAGGAGATAAAGTAGAAACTTCTGGACTTGGTGGAATTTATCCTAAAGGAATAACAATAGGAACAGTAAAACAGGTTATTGACACAAAAAATTTAACTAATAGATATGCTTTAATAGAACCAGCAGTGGATATAAACAAAATAGAAACTGTATTAGTAATAACAAATTAAAATTAGGAAGGAGGTAAAGCTAAAATGAAAAAAACAGCATCAATAGGTTGTTTAATTTTAACTTTTTTCTTTCTTTACTTTTTGCAGTCAAACTTTTTTACATGGTTTAATATAGCAGGAATAATGCCTAACATTTACATTATTTATATTCTATTTATAGGTCTTTTTGTAAAGAAAAAAGTAGGTCTAATATTTGGCCTTGCTTGTGGTTTATATATAGATGTTTTGCTGGGCTCAAGTGTTGGAATTTCTGCATTAGGGCTTGGAATAATTGGAATAATTGGAGAATATTTAAGTAAAAACTTCTCAAAAGACAGTAGATTTATAATAGTATTAATGGTAGCAATGACAACAATTATTTATGAAGCATTAAGTTATGGATTATTAATTGCAAGAACAAGCACTGCTCCAGAAATATTATCTTTTATAAAAATATTATTTGTAGAGGTTGTTTTTAATTGTTTAATTACAATTATAATTTATCCATTAATAAAAAAAGCAGGCTATTATTTAGAAAATATATTTGATGATAAAATAATCTTAACAAGATATTTTTAAAGTAAAGAAGGTGAAACATATAAATAATCAAGAAAGAAACGATAGAGTTAGATATAATTTTGTTACGATAGTAGTTTATATTATAGGAATTATATTACTTATGCAATTGTTTAATCTTCAAATTATACACGGTGCAGAATATAGGGAAACTTCAAATGTAAGGCTTACAAGAGAAAGCGTTTTAGAGGCAGATAGAGGCTCAATTTCAGATAGCTCCGGAACTGTGCTTGCAGGAGTAAAGTCACAGTACTCGGTAGTTCTATATAAAACAAATGTAAGCACAGAAGTATTAAATAATACAATATTAAATCTTATTAACATTTTAATTGCAAATGGAGATTCTTACGAAGATGAATTCATGATAAATATAAATCCATATAAATTTAAGCTAGAAGAAGAATCGAGCCAAAAAGCATGGAAAAAAGCAAATAATATAAATGAAAACTTTACTGCAGAAGAGGTTTTTAACTATTATAAAGAAAAATATGAAATTAAAACAGATAATATAGAAGATGCAAGAAAAATAATTGCAATAAGATATTTAATTTCATATAAAGGTTATAGCAATACAAAGTCACTAAAAATAGCCGAAAACATAAGCGAAGCAAGTCTTCACCAAATAAAGGAACAAAATGAAACTTTATCAGGAGTAGAAATTATAGAAAGTTCAATAAGAACATATCCATATGGAACGCTTGCGTCACACATATTAGGCCGAATTGGACAAATAGAGGAGAGCGAGATTAAAGGCAATGAAGACACATATAACCAAAATGATATAATAGGAAAATCAGGAATTGAATCTGTATTTGAAAAATACTTAAAAGGAACAAATGGAATAAAGCAAATTGATATGAATGTGGATGGAACTACTACTAACGAATATATTTCAAAAGAAGCAGTTGCAGGAAGCAATATAGTTCTTACAATAGATGCAAAACTGCAGGCAGTTACAGAAGCAGCATTAAAAAATAACATAGAAAAAATTGCAAACGGCGGATTTGGAAGATCATATAATGCAGACGCAGGAGCAGCAGTTGTATTAAATATTAAAACAGGCGAAGTTCTAGCAATGGCAAGTTATCCAGATTATGACCCAAGTTCATTTGTAAATGGAATTGATGATCAAACTTGGAACTATTATATAAATGGAACGACCAAACCACTAGAGAATAAGGCAATATCAGCAATGTATTCTCCAGGTTCTACATACAAAATGGCAACAGCAATTACAGGACTTGAAACAGGAGCTATAACACCTAAAGAAAAAATAAACGATACGGGAGTTTTCAGAAAATACAATAGTAAATGGAAATGCTGGATATATTCAAGTAACGGATATGGACATGGCAGAATGAACGTATCGCAAGCAATTCAGCATTCATGCAACTATTTCTTCTACGAAGTAGGAGACAGAGTAGGAATTGACTCGCTTGCAAAATATTCATATTATTTAGGCTTAGGTCATAAAACAGGAATTGAGCTTACAGGCGAAATTTCAGGAATTTTAGCAAGTTCAGAAATTGCTAAAAAAGAAAATAGAACTTGGAATCCAGGAGAAACTATTTCGTCAGCAATAGGACAAAGTTATAATACTTTTACACCACTACAAATGGCAAAATACGTAGCTATGATAGCAAATAAAGGCAAAAAATTAGATATAACAATAGTAAAATCTATTATAAATCCTGATGGAAGTGAAGTTTCAAGAGATGAATACGAATCTTACGTAAATCAAAAATTAGGAAACACAGAAGACGATTCAGAAGAGTTAAACTTTAACGAAGAAAACATAAATGCTATATTAGAAGGAATGAGAGGTGTTACTTCAGAATCTGGAGGAACAGCATACTCTACATTTGCAAACTTTAATATAGAAGTTGGAGGAAAAACAGGTTCTGCTCAAACAGGAGTTGAAGGCTACACAAACGCGTGGTTCGTAGGATTTGCACCATTTGATAATCCAGAAATTGCAGTAGTAGTTTTTGTAAGAAATGGTGGACATGGAAGCTACACAGCAGAAGTTGCAAGAGATATAATGGCACAGTATTTTGGAATGAATATAAATCAGGTAACAGAAGATGTAAGTGCATTACCAAGCATACAAATTATAAATTAAAACAAAAGATAAAAGTCAATAATTATGTATTATAGTTATTGACTTATTATGTTAAGAAGGGAGAATTTACATTTTAAGATGAGTACAATAATGGTAAATACTAAAAAAGAAAATATAGTAATAAAAATAAGTGAAGATGCAACTCAAGACGAAATAATAGAAGACC
>CAKPOC010000023.1 GCA_934169535.1 uncultured Clostridia bacterium
TATGATTAAACCTTATGAAAATAAAGTTTCAACATACAATTCTTACATGAAAAAAATGATAATTTCAAACGCAGCCGACAGATACATTTACAGAAATTTAGGAATTACTTATATGACTTCTGATATAGAATCTATAAATCATATCAAGAAAGTTTTAAAAGCATACAAATTAAAATACAATTTATTAGACCCTTGTGATCCAGATTCTATTGGTTTAAATCCATTTGTATATGATGACCCAATTCAAACTGCAATTGCAATATCTACTGTTTTAAAAGGTACTAATTTGGAGCAAATTCATAATGACTCTGAGGTTGCATTTATCGAAAGCACTTCAAGACAAATAATCGAAAATTTAGTTATACTTCTTAAAGAAGTATACCCTCGTTTAAACAATGATGACTTGCCTACTTTAGAAGACTTATTTGATTGTTTAAATGATTACAATAAAATAAAATTACTTTGTGAAGAATTTAAAACTCTTCCAGAAGCATCTAAAAAATATTCATCAGTAACAAATTACTTAGAAAGGTATTTTTATCCAGACTCAAAGCACAATGATGACTTAGAAAAATATGTTAGATTTATATCTACACAGCTTGAAGAATTTCTTCGTTATCCTAATGTAAAAAATGTTTTATGCAATAGACTTAACAACATAAACTTTGATGCTGCACTTAAAAATGGAGAAATCACATTAATATGCACTCGTAGAGGTGATTTAGGTCATTCTACACATACAGCATTTGGTTTATTCGCCCTACTTTTAATGCAACACTCTGTACTAAGAAGAACTGGAGATGAAAAAACAAGACTTCCTCATTTCTTATACATTGATGAATTTGCAGACTTTGTATGTGATTCAACTGACGCAATATTTACTTTATATAGAAAATATAAAGTAGCAACAGTTATCTCTATTCAAAACTTATCTCAATTAGATGGACCAGACCAAAAACATATGCAAATAATAACTTCTAACTGTTCAAATAAATTAGTTTTCGGAAATAACTCTCCTGAAGACAATGAATGGTGGTCTAAAGAAATTGGTGAAAAAAGAGAATGGGATTACAACAGTACATATGATACCGAACATGGCAAATATGCTTCTAACTTAATGGGCATTAAATATAATTACAAAGTAAAATATAAACCAGGAAAAATACAAACAATTAAGTTTAAGCAATGCGCTTACAAAATTAGAAACCTAAGTGGTAAATTTGATAATGGTGTTGTAAACTTAAATTTCTTAAGTGCTTCATATTACGAAAACAAAAAAGTAAAACAATATCCATTTGATAGATATAGTTCAAATTCATCTTCTTCTCGTTCTGATGACAACGAAGATAGCAATACTTCAGTATTCAAAAGAAAGCAAGGCTTATCTAAATATCATTTTGATGACCATGTAAATGAAGATATTGAAGTTGACCCAATAAAAACAGATACATCTGATGCAAACTTCTTATTTGATAATGAAGACGCAATCGTCATAAACTTAAAAAATAAAAAAGAAAATTAAAAAATAAGATATGAGTTATTATTTAACTCATATCTTTATTTTTAGTTATATTATTCAAATAGTTTTACTTCGCCCTCTGTTGCTTTATATTTTTGAGTTTCTTCATCTAGTATAAATCTTACTAAACTATGGCTTAAATTTTCTGCATTTTGCCTTAAATCAGTTGTATAATATAAATTTAAGTGTGGTATTTCTAGTTGATTCATAACAATTACTTTAAATGCTTCTGCCATATGTCTTTCATCTTCACAAAGAAGTATTAACTGTGGCATTTGCATAAATCCGCTGTCCATAGGCTCAAAATTTTCATAGAAGTCTTTATATAATTTCATTTTTTCTATTAATTTATCTTCCCACTCTTCTTCCCTACGAATTGCCTCAAATATAAAATCTAATTTGACATCATTTTTCTTTATTGTGACTCTTCCACCTGTTGCTTTAAATTGTTTACCTAAAGTTTTTGCTTTTAGTGGAACTTTTACTTGAAAACTATCAAATGCTTTTACTTTGTTTTTGTATGCAATTAAAGTTTGGTTTGCTGCTAATCTCTTTTTAATTAAAGCTACTGTTTTTGTGTTATCTGTTGGTTGCCATTTACATTCTATATCTCTAGAATTCAACAAATATTTTCCCATCTTTTCTAAACAATAAATTCTATAAATTCCCTTACCTTCTTCTGAATTAAAATAATATCTTGTAAGGATTTTTGATTTTACTAATTGCTCCAATTTATTATTTAATTTATCCTGTGACTTAATTCCATATTTTTCATTGTCTAATAATTGGTATATTTGTCTTGATGTTATAAATTCAAATTTATTTACAAGTTCTAATATTTTGAAATGTACTTCAGATATATGTCCTATATTTATTTTCTCAATTATTTGATTCATTGAAACATATCCATCTTTTCCATCAAATACTTTTATTTCGCCTTCTCTAATTGCAAAAGGTGATACTGTTGTTTTAATATCTTGATCTTCGACCATAATTTTATTTTCCTTTCATTTTTAAACTATTAATATTATATCTCTTTTTGACATTTTTTGCAAATTATTTCTCTAAAATGCTTTGTACTTCGCTTCTGCTTAAATATCTCCACGTTCCAATTTCCATATTTTTAACACTTAAACCTGCTACAGTGCGTCTATGAAGTGCTAAAACTTTCTTTCCGATTGCTTCGCACATTTTCCTTACTTCTCTATTCTTACCTTCGTGAATTGTTATCGCAAGCCTTGAAATTTTCTTTTCTTCATCAATTTTTAGTATTTTTACTTTGGCTTTTCCAGAAATGTAATCTTTAATTTTTACACCATCCTCTAATTTTTTTACATCTTCATCTGTAACTATTCCTTTTACTGTAACTGTATATGTTTTTTCTATTTCGTTGCTTGGATGCGTAACTTTATTTATAAACTCTCCATCATTAGAAAGAAGTAATGCTCCTGATGTGTACATATCCAGTCTGCCTACCGGTAAAACTTTTTCTGGTATTTTTACTAAATCCACTACAGTAGGCCTATCAAACTGATCTTTACTTGTAGTAACATAGCCTATTGGTTTGTTTAGTAATACATATACCTTTTTTTCTTGCTTTTTTATTTCTTTATTGTCAAACTCTATTTTATCTTTGTCTGGGTCCACTTTTGTTCCTAATTCTGTTATAATCTTTCCATTAACTTTTACTCTTCCATCAAGAATAAATTCTTCGCATTTTCTTCTTGCTGCAGTTCCCTGGTTTGCTAAATATTTTTGTAATCTTTCTTCCACAATTATTCCCTTTCTAATTTTTGTAGTACTTCTTCAAAATACTCTGGTAACGGAGCTTCTAAACTAATCTCCTTGCCTGTTATTGGATGCTTAAATTTTAAGTATCTTGCGTGAAGCATTTGTCCCACTATTCCAAATTCATTTTTACCATTTGAATATGTATAATCTCCTACAACTGGATATCCTATGTAAGACATATGCACTCTAATTTGATGAGTTCTGCCAGTGTCAATTTTTATCTCTAGCAAAGTATAATTTTTATACCTTTTAATAACTTTAAAGTGTGTAACCGCTTCTTTTCCGTCTTTGTCTACTGCCATCTTCTTTCTATCCTGCTTAGACCTTGCAATTGGCATATTTATTGTAGCTTCATCATCTGGAACATTTCCTTTTACAAGAGCTATATACCTTTTTTCTACTTTTCTGTCCTGAATTTGCTTGCTCATTTTCATGTGTGCTTCATCATTTTTAGCAATTATTAAAAGTCCTGATGTATCCTTATCTAGCCTGTGCACAATTCCTGGCCTTATTTCTCCGCCTATTCCAGAAAGGCTATCCTTACACATTGCTAAAATAGCATTTGCAAGTGTCCCATCTGGATTTCCATTTGCAGGATGCACCACCATTCCCTTAGGCTTGTTTACAACGATTATGTCCTTATCTTCATAAATTACAGGCACAAATATATTTTGTGGCTTTAACTTTGTTTCTTTTAGCTCTGGAATTTCTACTTCTATTTTGTCTCCACACTCAACCTTATATGAAGCTTTTGTGGCTTTTCCATTTATTAAAACCTTATGCTCTTCTAAAAGCTTTTGAATCATTGTTCTTGACAAGCTTTCTACTTCTTGTGAAATATAAGTATCTACTCTTTTGTTTTCGTTTTCTGTTACTTCTAGAAATATTTTTTCCATTAATTAATTCACTCCTCGCTAGTTACATCTCTTTCATATATAACAAAATTGTCATCTGCATAAAGTTCTTTGTAATCTTTGTCCTTTTTTAGAAGCATATTAGTTTTTGACTTTTTATATAATATAATATGTGTTATATCATATTTTTCAAATGTTTTTTCATAATCTGTTGATACTTGTGATGTATTTATATAGTCTGAGAATATATCTCTTCCACTTTCTTCTCCTACACGTTTATTAAATTCTGGTGCATATAAATCTGCTCTTGAATCAATAAATACTGGTATTCCTTCAAATAATAAATAACTTCCATAATTGTATTCATTATATAATCTAATGCTGCTAATGTCTAAGTTCTCCTTTATCCACTGTGCTGCTTGAACTGGATAAGTTTTTGGGTTTATAAAATTTTGTCCCATTTTGCTTTTAAATTTATTTGCAGAAAACGTACATACTATTGCAAATATTACAAGCGTTCCTATTACCGTTGTTGATAATTTTTCTAAATTAGGCGTAAAATCTTTTGCATATTTTGAAAGTAGATTTGCAATTATTTTTGCAACTATTGCACTTCCAAATAAGACAAACATTGAAGCCTGTCTTCTTGTCATGAACATTAAAAGTGCAAGACCTCCTAACATAAACAAATCTTTTAAAGTAATTTTTGCATCTGTAAAAACTAGTATTGCAATTATTGCTGCTAGCACAATTAACATTGGTTTATGTTCAATTAATATTAATGGCAAATGCTCACTTATGCTTTTGGTTGTATTTCCTTGCATAGTTTTTACTAAATATGTGTATGGTGTATCACCTAAAGGTGTTAATAGTCCTGTAAATGCACAAACAATCATAATTACAATTAGCCACTTACATGCTGTGTTTTTATTGTACTTAATCTTGTATGGATTTTTTATTGCTTCTTCTCTTTTTTGTTTATTCAAATTATGATTTTTTTCTAGTGCAGCTAATCTCTCGTTTAATTTTGCTTCATCTTTTCTAAATTTAAATTTTATTATCTGCTTTTTTATTCTATATATTGGGTACCAGTCTAGTATTGTAAATATTAAATACTCTCCTATATATGGTAAAAATAAAACAAATAAAAATGGCCAAACTGCACAATGAACATTTGCAATAATTGTTGAAATTAGCACGATTGCTGCCGCATATATTACTTTTTTCTTCTCTAAGAAATTCTCTATACACAAAATTACAAGTTCTAATAATATAAATGTTACAAGCTGCGCTCTTGCAGCAATAAAGCTTTGTAATAAGTACATTGAACCTAATGTTATTAAAAATGAAATTGGTCTATTTTTTGTTATTTTACAATTTGTAAAGTACATCGTTATTCCTAAAATAGAAGCTAAAATTATTGTTGAAACATAAATACCTTTGAATCCACCTATTGCATATATTAAATATATAAATACATCATATAACCAATGTGGATATGTATATGCTAAATCATTGTGCCATGAAAATGGATCTACCATGTCCACTTTTTTTGTATTTACTATATGCTCTCCTATTTTTATAGTATAAAATGTATCATTTTGAAGTATCACTGGACTTATAGCCATTGCTACTATTATAATTGCAGTTATTGCAATTATTGAAAATTTTATTTTTGTTAATTTAGAATTTTTACTTTCTTCTGCATTTTGTTTTTCTGAATTCATTTATAAAATTCCTTTCTCTTTTAGTATTTTTACTTATGTATTATATCAAGAATAAAATAAAAGGGCAACCATTTTTATAATATAAAAATAAAGGAGCTTTAACATTTTGCTCCCCTATTTTGTTTTATTAGTTCTTTAATTGTTTTGCAACTTCTTCAGCAAAGTTTTCTTCTTTCTTCTCAATTCCTTCGCCCTTTTCTAGTCTTGCAAATTTTACTACTTTACTTCCATGTTGTTTTAAAAGTTCGCAAACTTTTATATCTGGATTTTTAACAAATTCTTGGTCAACTAAACAAATTTCACTATAGAATTTATTTACTCTTCCTTGAACTATTTTTTCAGCTATAGCTTCTGGTTTTCCTTCATTCATAGCTTGTATTTTTAATATTTCCATTTCCTTTGCAAGTCTTTCAGCAGGAACTGCATCTCTATCTAAGTATTCTGGTTTTGCAGCAGCAATTTGCATACAAATGTCTTTTGCTAAAGTTTCATCTGCATTTTCCATTTCTACTAAAACACCGATTTTTCCATCTCCATGAATATATTTTGCAACTAATCCTGATTCTGTTTCATATCTTGCAAATCTTCTTATTGTCATATTTTCACCAATTGTTGCAATTTTTGAAGTTAAAACTTCTTGTACTGTTTTAGAGCTATCTTCTAATGATTTTTGAGCTAATAACTCTTCAACATTTGCTGGGTTTGTTTTTGCAATTTGCTCAGCAACGTCCTTAACAAATTTTTGGAATTCTGCATTTTTTGCAACGAAGTCTGTTTCTGCATTTACTTCTACTACAGCGCCTACTTTTCCTTCTTCTGATACATATGCTTCAACTAATCCTTCTGCAGCAACTCTTGATGATTTTTTTGCAGCTTTTGTAATTCCTCTTTCACGAAGTAAATCCATTGCCTTTTCCATATCGCCATCAGTTTCTGTAAGTACCTTCTTGCACTCCATCATTCCTGCGCCAGTTTTTTCTCTTAATTCTTTTACTTGGCTTGCACTAATCATTATATTTCCTCCTTTATAAACATTAAAGGATAGGGCAGCAGCCCTACCCTCCTTGGTTTTTTATTTTATATTTAATTATTCTGCATCTTCTGCATTTGCAACTACTTCTTCAATAGTTGTTGGTTCTTCTGATGTAGCTTCTTGCTCTACTTCGCTTTCAGCTTCAACAGCTTCACCTTGTCTTCCTTCAATAACTGCATTAGCCATACAATCTGCTATTAATTTAACCGCTCTTATAGCATCGTCATTTCCTGGAATTGCGTAATCTACATCATTTGGATTACAGTTTGTGTCAATTAAACCTATTGTTGGTATTTTTAATTTTCTTGCTTCTAATATAGCATTTCTTTCCTTTTTAGGATCAACTACAAATATAACTCCTGGCATTTCGTGCATTTCTTTGATTCCGCCTAAATTTTTATTTAGTTTTTCCATTTCTTTCTTTAAAAGAATAACTTCCTTTTTAGGTAATACTTCAAAAGTTCCGTCTTCTTCCATTTTTTCTAATTCATTTAATCTTTGAATTCTTTTTTGAATTGTATCAAAGTTTGTAAGCATTCCACCTAACCATCTTTGATTTACATAGTACATACCGCATTTTTCAGCAGCTTCTTTCATGCAATCTTGAGCTTGTTTTTTTGTTCCAACAAATAAAACTGTTTTTCCTTCCTCAGATTGTTCTCTTAAAAATTCATAAGCCTCATCTATTTTTTTAGATGTTTTTTGTAGGTCTATGATATGGATACCATTTCTAGCTTGGAATATGTATTCAGCCATTCTAGGATCCCATCTTCTTGTTTGATGTCCAAAATGAACACCAGCTTCTAGTAATTGTTTCATTGCAACTACTGCCATTTTTTGTTCCTCCTTTTAGTTTTTACCTCCACAAATATTTAAGCATTTAAAAGAACTTTTGCATAAAATGTATTTACAAAAGCACTACTTTTAAACTGTATTTGTGTGCGTAGTTTTTTAACATATAGTATTTTATCAGAAAATTCCTCAAAAATCAAGTGTTTTAGAATGTTTTATTTAAATTTTCTAATGCTCTATCTGCAATTTTTGAATATCTAAGCTTTTTATCTGAAATTTTTTTGCCTTCAAGCTCTGGTAAAATTCCAAAGTTTGCATTCATCGGCTGAAATTTTTCATTCGGCGTAGAAATATAATTTGCCAAAGCTCCTATCATTGTGTAATTCGAAAATGTAGTTTTTTCCTTTTTCTTTAGCATATTTACTGCATTAATCCCTGCAACAAGGCCTGACGAAATTGATTCAACATAGCCTTCTACTCCTGTTATTTGACCTGCAAAGAAAATATTTTTTTGCTTTAATTGGTAAGTATTATCTAATAATTTAGTAGAATTTATAAATGTATTTCTGTGCATTACACCATATTTTACAAAATCTGCATTTTCTAAACCTGGAATTTTTGAAAATACTCTTTTTTGCTCACTATATTTTAAATTTGTTTGAAATCCTACTATATTATAAATTGTAGCCTCTTTATTATCTTGCCTTAATTGAACTACAGCATATGGCCTATACCCTGTTCTTGGATCCGTAAATCCCATGGGTTTTAGCGGGCCATATCTTAATGTGTCTATTCCCCTTTTTGCCATTACTTCAACTGGCATACAGCCTTCAAAAATTTCGCGTTTTTCAAATTCATGAAGTGTAACAACCTCTGCATTTACAAGTTCTTTCCAAAACTCTTCATATTCTTCTTTGTTCATTGGAAGGTTAATATAACTTTGCTCATTTTCTTTTTTGCTGTTTAACCACTTTTGTACATCTTCTTCCTTTTTTCTTTCTTGGTCATATCTATTTCCGTAAAATGCAATATCAAAATTTATACTTTCTTTACTTACAATTGGAGCTGCAGCATCATAAAAATGTAAGTTGTCTTCCCCTGTTAGTTCCAGTATTTCTTTTGATAGCGCATCAGAAGTAAGTGGTCCTGTTGCAATAATTACTATATTGTTTTTAATAAGCTCTTTTAACGAAATGTCTTTCCCAATTTCTTTTCTTTCAATCGTTAAATTTTCTAATTTTTCTAATTTATTTGTCACTTTTTTAGAAAATTCTTCTCTATCTACTGCTAGCGCTTGTCCTGCTGGAACCGAAGTTTCGTCTGCAATTTTTATTAGTAAAGAATCAAGCTTTCTTAATTCTTCTTTTAATAGTCCACACGCATTTGTGTGTAAATTTGATTTAAAAGAATTGCTACACACAATTTCTGCTAAATTTTTGTTAGAATGTGCTGGCGAAAAGCTTTCCGGTTTCATTTCATATAATTTCACTTTAACATTTTTTCTTGCTATTTGATAGGCCGCTTCTGCACCTGCAAGCCCACCACCTATTACTATTATTTCATTTTCCATATTTCTTCCTACTCAAATAAACTTAAAATTTCTTCTTTAGATAATTTACTTATAAATGTTTGATTTCCTGAAAGTACATTATCTATTAATTTTTCTTTTCTTTTTTGAAGATCATATATTTTTTCTTCAATTGAATTTTTGGTAATTAATTTGTATACCTGAACATTTTTCTTTTGTCCAATTCTATAAGTTCTATCCGTTGCCTGATTTTCTGAAGATATGTTCCACCATGGATCATAATGGATTACAACATCTGCACCCGTTAAGTTTAACCCTGTTCCTCCTGTTTTTAATGAAATAAGGAATATTTTTTTGTCTGGATTTTTGTTAAATTCATCTACTAAATCCATTCTTTCAGAGACCTTAGTTTGTCCTGTTAGTTTCATGTATTCTATTTTTTCATTTTGTAGTGCTTTTTCTAAAATATTAAACATTGTTGTGTAGCCAGAAAATAATAATATTTTGTGGTCTGAAGCTATTGCATCTTTTATTATTTCTATGCACTGATTCATTTTTCCACTTTCACCTTCATAATTTTCTAAAAATAGGCTTGGATGGCAACAAATTTGTCTTAGTCTTGTAAGCAATGCTAAAATTTTTATTCCACTTTTTTCTATTCCATTTTCTTTTATTTCATTAATTGCAGTCTTCTTAGCTTTTGCTAAATATGCTAAATATACGTCTTCTTGTTCTTCTGTCATTTGACTATTTAATACAGTTATTACTTTCTCTGGAAGCTCTGTTAAAACTTCCTTTTTTATTCTTCTTAGTACAAATGGTTCTATTAATTTACGAAGTTTTTTTATTGCTTCTTCATCATTTTCTTTAACAATTGGAGTTTCATATAATTCTTTGAATTTTCTGTAGCTAAATAAATAGCCAGGCATGATAAAATCAAAAATTGACCATAACTCTGCAAGTGAGTTTTCTATTGGTGTTCCTGTTAGCGCAAATTTTGTTTCTGCCTTTATCTTTTTTATAGCTTTTGCGTTTTGTGTGTTGTTGTTTTTTATGTATTGGGCTTCATCTGCTACTATATATTTAAATTGAATTTTTTCCTCTTGATAAATTTCTATATCTCTTTTTAGTAGATCATATGATGTTATTATAATATTGTAATTATTTATTGATTGAATTTGCTTTTTTCTTTCTTCTAAGCTTCCGTGAATTACCTCTGATGATACGCTTTGTGTGAATTTTTCTATTTCATTTTGCCAATTTAAGCTTAGCGAACTTGGACATACAACTATACTTGGTTTATTTCCGCCTTCCTCCAAATATTTTGTTATAACGCTTAATATCTGAACTGTTTTTCCAAGTCCCATATCATCTGCTAAAATTCCACCAAGGCCATATGTGTCTAGCATTTTTAGCCAGTTTGCTCCAACCTTTTGATACTGCCTTAGACTTGCATTTAATCTTTTAGGCTTTTCAAAATCAGTTATTTCTGATTTATTTAAATCTTGTACAAAATTTTTATAACTAGCTGATTTTTCTGCTTTTATGTTTTTACTGTTTTCTAGTATTTTTTCTAAATATAAAGATCTGTACATTGGAATGCTTATGCTGCCATTTTTTATGTTTGAATAATCTATGTCAATGTCTGCTGTTATGCTATTTATAAAATCTAAGGTTTCGTTATTTTCTAAATTTATAAAACTTCCATTTTTTAGTCTATGATATTTCTTTTTTAACTTGTATTTGCTCATTATTTCTTCTAGTTCATCAACATCAAAATATAAATTTGAAAAATCAATATTTAGCAAATTATTATCAATTTTAATTCCTATGTTAGTTAAATTTACCGGTTTTATTTCTCTTTCTTTGAATCTATCTGTTGCAAGAATTTCAAAGTTTTCCATATAAGATTGAATATCGTCTGTTAAAAATTTGTATATTTTATCTTCATCTGCTAAAACAAGTTCATGATTTTTGTTGTCTAACATAAATCCACTTTTAACTAGCATATCAATTAATTTTTCTTCTTTTATTAAGTTTCTCATAACTGTTTTATTTTCTTCGATTAATGGATTTATTTTTTCATTTTCATAAACAAATTCTATTTTGGCAATAATAAAATTTTTTGAATTATAGTCTAAATATAACTTTGCATAAAGTTCTGATGGTATAAATTTTTTTATTTTTTCATAATCTTTTTCGTCTATTTTGATTTTATTTTTCATATTAGATTCTACTATTGAAAAAAACTCAGTAAGCTTTTCTTGTGGAATTCTAATTTCAGTTGTAAAGTTTAGCTTTAGTATTTCTAATAATTTTAAAACTGTGTTTTCAAATTTTCTATTTACCCTGTATAATTTATTATCTAACAAAAAATAAACATAATTTTTTCCGTTATATATTTTGTAACTATATATATCTATATTAGGTTTTATTGTATACTCTTTTTCTGTTGATTTTTTTAGTTCAAATTCTATTTTAGGATCCTCGTCTTCAAAAAAAATAATTTTTTTATCAAGCATATCCTCAAAATATGCGCTTTTTCCAATCATTGCTTCAAATAACTCATCTAGTCCTGAATTTGATAAAATAATAGAATCTTCTCCTAATCTTTTTGTATAGTAATTATAACCTGTAGACGCTTCATTTGCATATTTTATAATTTCTGCATATTTTAGCACAAATTCTAAAAGTTTTTGATCTTCTTTGCAAAAGGCTTCCTTTGTATGTACAAACTCTAGCTTAGAACCATACTTAAACCTTTCATTTGATATAAATTTATCATAAAATTCTGGTAATGATTTTACTTTATAAAATTGCTTTGTTCCTATTTTTATTTCAAGCTTCAAATTATTTGTATATCTATTATAAATTAATTTTGGCTCTATTTTTACTCCGCCATCTAAATTTTTTATTTCATTATGTACATTTTCTTTAGCTTCAGAAGTATTATAAAATTCTTTTAATATCTGTTTTAAAACACTGTAATTTTCCATCTCGCTTATTATATACCACTCTTTACACTTTATTTATCATCTGTCTATTATATATCATTTTTGCAAATTTTACAACAATACTTAACGTTTTTGTGCATAAAAAAACTTTAGCTATACATTTGTACAGCTAAAGCTTGGAAGTTTGCAATAATTTTTAATTTTTTTTACACTTTATATAATTTTCTAAAGTTTTTCATAAAGTCCATATATAAAGCTTTTTTTGTAAGTTCCTCAGGAAATTCTAATTCCTGATAGTTGTAAAACCTCTTGTAATAAACACGTCTGCAGTTATTTTCTGCATTTTCATTAACTACTTGCCAATGCGTAAACGAAAAATATCCTACTGCTTTATTTGCAATAAAAATATCATCATTTAACATTAGTCTTCTTGCTCCATCAGTAAACTTGAGATCACCTCTATAAATACAAATAAGTTGATTGCTATTTTTATATTCTGTAATATAAATTCCATCATTAATTGGTCTTAGTTGTGCTAAAGTTACTAATTTTTGAACATTATTTGTTTTATTTGGTATTTTTGTTAATATATAAGTTTCAATATAATGTGCCCTCGCAAGTAGGACCATTTCTACATCTGCACTGTATAAAATAACATTTTCTTTATTTTCTTCACAATATCTAATGATGGAATCATCTGGAGATTCTCCGTTTTCGTCAATTAAGACTTCTTCATAACCTTGAATATCCCTTGCCGCTTCACCAGATATAAATTTTGCGTCACGGCCTTGTTCATCATCATTGTCCCTTAACTTTTTTAGTTCTCGTATTGTCACTGTTGTTAGTACAACTTTGATTTCTTCCCGCTTTGCTTCTTCTAAAATCATGTTTATTTCATACGTGCCTACTACTGATGTGTCTAATACTATTTTTTTCTTCCGTGTTTCTTCATTTACTACTACTTCATTACTTAACTTGCTAAAATCACTTCCACTTCTTGCTAATTCTGTTCCTTCCATAATGAAATTGCCTCCTCCGTTTGCCTAAACTAGGCTTAAAATTATTGCTCCTTCCTTCGCTCAAAACATTGAGCTCTAAAATTCATAAACACATGAACACTTATATTATATCACATTTTCCTAATTCTGTAAACCTACAACAAATAACGTTTACAAAAAAGTAAACGTTATTTTATTTTTATTCATCTTTGTTATTTTCATTTATCTCTTTTAATTGGTCTGTTACTTGCTCAAATATATTTACAATTCTAGGGTCAAAGGCTTTGCCAGATTGATCTTTTATGTATTTTTCAACTTCATCATATGGCATTGCAGGCTTGTATATCCTTGGATTTGCTAAGGCATCATACACATCAATTAAAGCCATAATTCTTGAAACTGTTGTTATTTTCTCACCTTTTAAGCCTTCTGGATATCCGGTTCCATCATATTTTTCATGGTGATGGTATACAATATCCCTTGCGTACTTCATAATATTATTTGAAAGTTTATTTCCATAAGAAGTATCTAGTATATTTTTTCCAATTACAACATGGGATTTCATTATTTCATATTCTTCATCTGTTAGTCTTCCTGGTTTATTTAATATGTTGTCAGGAATTCCAACTTTTCCTATATCATGAAGGGCTGCAGCCATTGAAATATCTTCAATTACATTTTTATCTTTGAATTTTCCTTCTTGATAAAATTCTTCATATTTTCTTAGCATAACACCCATATCTTTTCTAAGTCTTTTTAGGTGCATTCCTGTTTCTTTACTTCTACTTGCAGTTACATTTACTAAACTATCAAATAAGAAATTATAAATATCTTCTTTTTCAGCTTTTTGTTTTTCTATTGTATGTATTAAATTCTTTTCTCTATTTTTCTTATTTAATATATTATCTACTGCTATGTAGCACTTGTCAGTTTCATTTTTTTCGATTATATCTTCAAAACCCGCTTCATAAACTCTATCTCTAAATCCTACATTTAGTTTGTTGTTTATTAATATTATTGGAATTTTTCCAAAATGCTCATCACATTTAATATTATTTATGAATTTTATTTCATATTCTAAATCTTTTAATTCATCTACCAAAATAATGTCTATGTTTCCAGTTTCTAATAATATTTGAACATCTAGTTCTGATTTTGTAGTCGCTACAACATATTCGGGATTTAATTTTTCTTTTAAATATGTTAATCTATCATCACTTTCACCTATTAATAAAATGTGCTTCTTATCTTTATCTTTTATTTTAATTTTAGATGCTAAATATAATTTTACTTTTTCCTGAAGTTCTTCAGGCTTTACTGGTTTTTGTATATATCCAACTATGTAATTTTCATTTTCTTTTATTATTGCATCTGTTATTGCAGTAGCAGTTAATGCAACTATTGGCACGTCTACATCTAAGTTCTTTTTTAATATTTTTGAAATTTCATAACCATTATATCTTGGCATATGAATATCCATAAGTATTAAATCATAATAATTTTTGCCTACTTGCTTTATTTTCTTTATTGCTTCAATCCCATCTCTTGCAACTTCTATTGAATATTTCATATCTTCAATAATTTTAGTTGTTATTTCTATATTCATTTCGTTATCTTCAACAAGTAGTATTCTAGCATTTTCCTTTGCATTTTTACTTGTATTAATTGCTTGCAATTCGTCTTCTTCCAATTTTTCTTCTTGTAATTCTTGTATTTCTTCTGTTGTTTTTCCACTTTTATCAACTATTATATAAAAGTAGAATTTGCTACCTAGTCCAACACTACTTTCGACCCACATTTTTCCTTGCATATCTTCTACTATTTTCTTAGCAATTGCAAGCCCCATTCCTTTTCCTTCCCTGGTTTTTATGGTTGGGTCATCTACCTGTTGAAATTCTCTAAATATTTTTAAAGTGTCCTCTTTTCTTATTCCTATTCCTGTATCTCTTACGCAAAACTGAAATTTGTAGCAAATATTATTTTCTTCTGCAAGCCTTGCATTTATTTCTATGTATCCTCTATCTGTGTATTTTATCGCATTTGTTATTAAATTTGTAAAGACTTGTGAAATTCTTGCTTTATCTCCATATATATTAATGTTTTCATCAATTCCATAATTTAAATATATTTTTAAATCTTTTGAATTAGCTTTTTCTGTTAATAAATCCACACAATTTTGCACACATTGTTTTAAATTAAAGTCAGTTTTTGTATTTGTTTCTGAATAACTTTTATCAGAGGATAAATCTAAAATTCCACTTACCATTTCTAGCAATAAGTTAGAAGCATCTTCTAATTTTTTTATGTACTCTATTTGTTTTTCGTCTAAATTTGTTTCCTTTAAGAAATATATCATTCCTACTATTGCATTTATAGGAGTTCTAATTTCATGAGAAAGGTTTGCTACAAATAAATCTTTTGATTTTAAGTATTCATCTTTTCTGTCAATTTCTTCTAATAGCTCTATCTCTTTTTCAAAATATTTGTTAGTGTCCTTTATATAGCAGAAAATTTTATTAAGTGAACTTATATTGTACGCTGCGACATACATCCTTACAGTTTTTTCACCCTGCTTTAGCTCTATATCATCTATAAAGCATCCTTCTTCTTTTACCTTTTGTATGATGTTAGCATATAATTCTTTATTTTCTTTTTCGTTTAATAAATCCTGCAAATAATGGTAGTTCTCATTTATTTCGTCTTTATTTATTGTTTCAATTTTTCCAGTATAATCTGCAATGCAAATTATATCTTCAATTTTGTTTAAAAATCCATCCATAATTACTGGGTTTATTGTACTACCTAATAATTTTTTGTCTTTGCGTTTTTTAAAGAACATTTTATTTCTCTCCTTAGTTTTGCTCATATTTATTTTAATATAAGAATTTATTTTTTGCAATACAAATTCAAAAATTGGTCCTTATTTCTTTTTACCAAAATAAAAATCCTCCGGCTTAGCCGGAGGTATTTTACTCATAACGCCCATAGGGCTATGTTTCAAGCAGAGCCTCAAG
>CAKPOC010000024.1 GCA_934169535.1 uncultured Clostridia bacterium
CAATTGAACTAGGATTTGAAAATGGACCAATATATTCTTCAAAAATAGTAATAAACAACTTAAGAATTACATCAGATTTGCAAGATGAAGCAATTTATGGAATAACAAAAGGCGAAATTTTAATAAATGGTGCATCATATACAATTTCTACAGCATTATTACGAAACTTAGCAAGTGGAAATTCAATTCAATATTACTCACCAGAGGGACTAAAATCAAATACAAAATATAATTATGAAATAATTTTATATGATGTTGCTGGAAATAAAATGGCACTAAAAAATAATACAGGAGCAACAGAAACATCTAAAAAAGCACCATCTGTAAAAATAACTCCTAATGCACAAAATGTAACAAGTGTTAATGTAAAAACCACATTAATAAATGAGGATAAAATACAACTAGATAATTACAATTATATTTTATATTCTAGCACAGGTGAAGTTGTTAAAAAAGGAAATCTTAGCGACGAAACAACAACAATTACTTTTACAGATTTAGACCCAGAAGTTACTTACACAATTAAAGTATATGCAGATTTTGATATAAGTGATGGAAATGGCCTACACAAAAATGAAGAAATAGGAAATGCAACATTTACAACTTTAGCACTAAGCAAATTAGGAAGCTTAAAGCTAGATATAAATTATGATATAGACAAAGATATAACATCCAAAAGTGCAAAGATAAACACAGCAGTAAATACAACAAAAACAGATCAAAGACTTATTGACATATTAAAAAGCGTAACTTTGATTATTAAAGACAATAAAAATAACGAAATTAAAAAAATTGAAATGACAGATGTAAAATCATTAAAGGCAGATGGAATTTCCAACTTTATTTCAAATTTAAAGTCAAACACTACTTATAAAATAGATGCAAAGGCAATAGCAAAGCAAGGAACTGTAGAAAAAGAAATTACAACATCATTTACTACTACAAGTTTTACAACCTACAAGGAAACTGCAAAACTACAAATTCGTAATGTTGTAGCGACTACAAACCTTATAGATATGGATATTTACATAGACGATAAAGATTCAGCAATTTCTGAAAACATTACTACAGTAAGATTAATGGATAAGTTTTCTAAGGAATACTTACCAACAATGCAAGTTTTAGAAGGAACGCAAACTATTAAAAATACCAAAAGCATACCAACTAATACCTGGATAAGACTAACATATTCAGAGCTAGAGCAAGATGGAATATACACATTTACAGCAGAAGCGGCTGCTTATAACGAAACAAATGATGACACAAAAATAAGAAATAACTATTTAGTAGGGAAACAAGATTTTATAACTTCTGGTTTAGGTGGAGATTTAGAGCTAGAAGGAATGCAGAGGGAAATTATCGAAAGTGGAAAAAATCTTTTAGATGTTACTTCAGATAACAACTGGTATTCAAAAACATTTGATGCAATAACACCTGAATACAAAGTATCAGAAGATGGAAATAATGCAAATTTTCAAATAACTTCTAAATATAATTATGGAAGAACTTATGATAAAGCACAAAATCAAACAACAATGACATCAAACCAATGCTATGTATATAATTTAAAAAATTATGCAGGTCAAACTGTAACAATATCGTTTAAAGCACAATATCAGTGGAAAAATAATAACCCAGTAGCAACAAGTACACCACAAATATATTTACAATTAGGAAAATCAATAGGAAAAAATATTACTGAAATTACAGGAATAAATACAGGGAACTGGGCAGAATTTTCACAAACAATAACAGTGCCACAAGATGGATTTGTTGGTTTTTATTTAAAAGATTATACCCAAATTGATGTAACTGAAGCAACTTATGATGATGATGGAAACGAACTTACTCCAAGAGTAGAAACTGAAAATCAAAAAGATTATTATTTAAAAGTTAAGGATTTACAAATAGAAAAGGGAATACAAAAAACAGCATATGAAGAATATAAATATATACTTTATGCAAATATAAAAGTTCAATTTATCGATAAAAATCATGTTACATTTGATACAACTGCAAATACTTGCAAATATTATATAAAAGTAACTTCAAAAAATACTTCAGGAAAAGAAGAAACAAACGAGTATGATTATAACTACAATTCTACTGACATGATTGAAGAAATAAAAAAATATGTTATAAAAGAAGTACCAGGCGAAACCGTTACATATAATGTAGAGCTAATAATAAAACAATATGGAAGAGAATACACAATAGCTCAAGCAACATTTGAATACAATGAAGAAAAAAGTAAGGAAATAAAGAGTATTTCTACAGTTAATGAATTTTTAGAGATTCAGCCAAATGGAAATTACATATTATTAAATGACATAGATTTAACTAACTCAGATACAACAAGCGAGTACACTTTTGGAAATGACAACATAATATTTAATGGCTCAATTGACTTTAATGGAAAAACAGTTACAAAAGATACATATTCATTAAAAAGAGCAAAAGAGTCAACATCATATATTTTCTACAAAATAGGTGCAGACGCTACACTAAAAAATGCAGTTATAGATTACCATATAAATAGTACTATGCAAAAAATGACGGTAACAGTATATGGTGATATAACTATAGAAACACCTGTAGCAGAAGAAGATGGATATTATTCATTGTTCTTATATAACGAAGGAACAATAGATAATATAATGATAAGACTAAATGAAGCTACAAAATGTGAAAGAGCAAATGTTGGTTTAGTAGGATATAAAAATTATGGAACAATAGAAAACTTTATAATATCGTACAATGTGACATTATATGCAACCCAGTATGTAGGTGGAGTATGCTTATATTCAAGCAATGGAACTATTCAAAATGGATATATAACAGGGCAAGGAATAGAAACATATGGTGATATTTCGGCATATAACTATAGATACATAGGTGGAGTTGTATACCAATTAGATGGAGATGATGGATTAATACAAAATGTGTATAATACATCAACAATATTAATGCACCATACAAGTGGAACATATTCATATGCAGCAAACATTGTTTACAATTTAGGACTTCCACCAGTAGTAAATGGTGCAGGACAAATTACATCAACACCAGCATGTAGTGCAATGGTTAGAAATGTGTATTCAGTAATGTCATTAGTTACAGAATATCAAGATTTTGAACATTCAGGAGAACTTGATGCACAAAACAATGAGCAATATTTAGGACCAAACATATTAAATAAAAATAAAGGAACAAGAGTAAACGACTGTTATTATTTCTGTGAGGTTATGTATGAAAGCACAAAATATAACACTAAAACTGCATCAACAGGATTATACGAATCTGGAGTACAAGATGTAATATTAAATGCAAACAAGTTTAATCAATTTATTATAGACAAATTTGTTACAAGCGGATATTATCCACATTTAAATTTAAATTATTGCATGCCAAAACAGGACAATGTAAAAATAGACATAACAGGAAATGAAATTATAGACATTTTATCAGGAAAAACAATTGAAAATAATGATATAAATACTGAAGACGACATTTCAGATAAAGTAAAAAATGAAGTAAATTCATATATATCTTTAAATAATATAAATTTAAAAGATGAAAATATAAAACTTGTATCGTTTAGAGTTTATAATCCAGCAGGAACAACACTTACATTAATAGATGTAAAATACTTAGATGATGTAATTATAAGCCAAAGCTATAGTAAAAGAGTAAGTACTGTGTACATGATACTTCAAAATCCAACGTCATACCTAGATACTTATGATGTTGCAAAAATACAAAGTAAGCAAGCAAACGGAATATTAAAAACAACCGTATATGGCGAAACCGAAGAAAATGGAACAAGAAGTATTGATGTAAGATTTGTAAAACAAATTAAAAGTGATGAAGAATGGGCAAAAATAAATGAAGATGACGAAAACGGTGTAAGTGGACTAGAACAAAACTATAGGCTTGCAACAGATATAGACTTCAATAGTTCTAACTACAGTCCATACATAACAGGAACTTTCCAAGGCTACTTAGATGGTGAATGTGATGGAGTAGTACATACTTTAAAAAATATTAGCGGGAAAGAGTCATTATTTGCAGGTTTTGCAAAAGGAACAATTAAAAATTTGAAAATCGACAATTTTATAATAAATACAAATGCACAATATGCAGGGCTTATACAAAATGCCGAAATGACAGATAACATAGTGTTAGACAATATTTCTATTTCAAATATGGAAATGAATATATCGTATAATTCAGGAAATGGTCAGTACGGAGGTATTGCAGGAAGAATTAACAGTGGAAGTGATAATAAGGCAGATAGCGTAACAATTCAAAACTGTTCTGTACAAGGATTTGATGTAACATTTACAGGAACTAACGCAGAAAATGTTAAAGCAGGTGGAATTTTAGGCTACATACACACATTTGGAGGAGTAACAACTTACATTAGAAATTGTTATGTTAATAATTATATAGTTGACGCTGCAAATATTGTAAATAGTACAGGAATAGGTGGAATTTTAGGCTATAAAGTACATAGTACAGACGAAAGAGTAAAAGCAGGATCGCCAATGTTTTATATTCAAAACTGCTATACAACAGGGAAAATAAGCACAAGAACAAATGCAGGTGGAATTTTAGGCTATGCAAAATATAGCAATATTTATATTCAAAATTGTTATAGCATTATAAACCTAAATTCAAAGGCAACCAGTGGAAATATATGGTTTGGAGGAATTGCAGGAGCAAGCGATACTGGAGCCTCTGGAATACAAAATTGTTTATACTTAGGTAACATATATGTAGCAGGAAGCAATGTAAATTATGTACACAGAATTCTTGGAAATAATACAGGCACATCATCATATAGTAACTACGCATATGCAGACCAATTAATGAGTGGTGAAAAAAATAACAACACAGATGGTGCAACAAAATTATTAAATGATAATGAAATATTTACAGAAAATACTTTTACAAATTTATTAAAATTTGA
The DNA here is from genome assembly GCA_934169535.1 of uncultured Clostridia bacterium. Taxonomy (GTDB): domain Bacteria; phylum Bacillota; class Clostridia; order TANB77; family CAG-508; genus CAG-245. The sequence goes on from CAKPOC010000024.1 coordinate 4,973, forward strand.
TGATAATTGGTCAAGAACAGGCAAGTCAAACAGTGGTGAGACAATAAACTTATTAAATAGTAAATATTTCTTACAACTAAAAAATAATACAAAAACAGAATTATTGTCAAACCAAAAACTTACAACACTAGATAATGATTTAAAATTATACAGTATAAAAACAGAGGATACTTCAGGAAATGGAACCAAGGTTACTGTTACAATGAAGTTTGAAAATCCAAAAGGATTAAGCCTAACTGGTGTAACAATAGACGAAAATGATATGTCTGTTGTAGATGGAACTTGGCAAACATCACAAACATTAGAAGATGGATTAAATTTAACAGTAGTAAAATTTGAAGCAACTCCCAATAAAGCTTTAGAAAGCTATAAAATTAACAATATAATTTATACACCAGATGGAGCAAACTATAACGAAAAAGAAATTTCTACAAAAATTAAAATTACTTTGTATAAAGGAATTTCAAATGCAGTAGAATGGAATGAATTCTTCTCAGGATTAGGAAAACAATTCTCTGGGCAAAACGTAAGAATAACAGGAAACATTGACTTTAGCACAGTAGACCATATAGAGAGTAATGTTGTTATAGGTAGACTAGAAGGAAGCAAGGAATATTCAATTAGTAATATTAACTTAAACTTAAGTGAAAATTCTGGTTTCATAAACGAAATTAGAACAAATTGCACAAATATTAATTTTAAAGATTCTAACATAAACTGTAATGGTAATTACACAGGAATTATAGCTATGCTAAGAGGAGAGATGAAAGATTGTACAGCAACTAACATTACAATAAATTCAAACAGAAACTCATATATAGGAATTGTAGCAAGAACTGTTTCAGGAAGATTTAACAACATTGATATTAGCAACATTACTGTGAGTGGTGACAATTGCATAGGAGGACTTGCTGGATACACATTATCGCTAGGCTCTTCAAGTAACATAAAAGGAACATATTTAAAAATTACAGGAACAGGAAACTCAATAGGTGGACTTTTTGGCTCAACACAAAGTAGCATTTCAAAAGTATATGCCTATCAATATTCAGAAACAGGCAAAAAAGCAGGAGATGCAGAAACTGATTACTTAGTAAAAGGCTTAAGTTGTGTAGGCGGAATTGCAGGCCAATATGAAGGAGGAGGCTCTACATGTTCAACAGGAGAAGTGACTAATAGTACAATATTAGGAACAGGCAATTGTGTAGGAGCAAACTTTGGAATAGGGGCAAGCACAACATTAAATTTTATATCAAAAAATAACGTTATTTTAGGCTCAAATTATGTAGGGGGAAATGACGGACAACATACTGGATGGACTGGAGGAAATGCAGTTTCTGAAAATAATATAATAATTGCAACAAACAACTTAAATAAAGTAGCAGATTACAAAACAAAAAGTGCAACAGGAAATTATGTAGGCGGAAATTATGGTTATGTAGGATGGAGCTCTGCGCAAAATAATACATCAAATAACAACTACATAAAAGGATTAGACTATGTAGGAGGAAACGTAGGAAACTTTTCACATTACTTTGGTTCAGGAACAAACTTACTTTCTACAGGAACAAACCAACAAGTAATTGGAAGAAATTATGTAGGTGGAAATGCAGGTTGGGCAAATGCTAAACTAAGACAATTAAGAGCGCTAAACTGTATGGTAACAGCAAGTGGAAATTATGTAGGTGGATCAATTGGCTATAATGAATATTCAAGTACATCAACTTCTGGAACAAATAACAGTGAATATACAACAGCAGGTGTATATGTAAACTGTGTTACTGTAAAGGGGACAAACTATGTAGGTGGTGGTGCAGGCTACCATAGAGGAACACTATATGGTGTAGCTGTAACTAATAACACAAGTATTACAGGAACAGGCAACTATGTTGGAGGAATTTCAGGGTATTACACAGGATATGTAGGAACTAATGCAAATTCTTTAGCCTCAGGAAATTATTATTTGTGGCATTCATACATAGAAAATAGTTTGGTAAAAGGTTCAAGCTATGTAGGAGGAATTACAGGAGGCCTTGAAATAGGAAACGTTTGGGACAACTATGTAGCTAATACAGCTGTTACTGCTACAAATGAAGCCGCAGGCGGAATTGTTGGATACTTTAATAATGATAAATTAAGCAATATTCAGTATAAAGCAACTGTAAAATACAATTTTATAGCAAATAATATAAACCAATCTTCAGATGTAAAATCTGTATCTGCAAGATATTCAGCAGGTGGAGTAATTGGAGAATTAAGAAAAACTTTAAAATATAATGACAACATAGATAAATACAACAATGTAGAATGTAACTTAGTAGCAACAGATGTTTATGCAACTTCAAGTAACTTTGGAGATATGGCAATAGGCTCAGTGCAAGGAAATGATTATGGAATAAACCAAGCTCAATTTCTGAATAACATTTATGTGTATAATGGAAATATTCTATCAAATAATTTACTTGAAAAAGAAACACAAGTATCAGGAATTGTAGAAGAAAATAAAGCTTACAAAATGCTTACATCAGCAGACCTAAAAGTTCAAGCAACATATACAAAAAATACAAAAATTTATGAAGATGAATATGAGTATGAATATGACGATGAAGGAAATATAATAGGTTCAACTGTAGTAGGTCAAAAAGTTGTAGGAAATGAAGGACTAAACTTTGGTACTGCAAGATATGTTTATAGCAGTGGATATTTCCCAACACTATATGTAGCACATTCAGCAGAAAACTATTGGAGCTCAATGGGAGTAAATCCTACAAAGTTTGCAATACCTGAAAGAATAATAGAATATACAGAACCAACAATTAGTATGTTTGGTGCTGTAACGCAAAGTGAAAATTTACAAATGCTAGCAATGCCAGCAGAAATAAAACCAATAGATTATACCAAAGAAGAAACAATTCAAGAACCATTACCAAGCATATATGTATATGCGGTAGATGCAGATAAAATAAACATAGAATTTAGTAGTGCAGATGATAGTACAACATTCTCTGTAAGCTCAAACGGAAATATAATTTCTGAAAAACAAACAATAAATAAACGAATTTACACATATAAATATGACTACAAAACACCATTTAGCATAAAAGTTTCAAATGCAGACTATTGGGATATAGAAGAATATTCGGCTGACGAAATTAAAAATTTACTTTCTATAGTTGGTGATGAGTATTTCTATTTAGCAAATGATGGATTAAATTCTAACAAGCGCACAATAGAAGGAAACTTTGTAAACTTATATGAGAACAAAGTATTAGACTCAAATGGAAATATTTATACAGTTGGAACAAACAACATAGTAGGAACAGTTTCAGGAATTGAAGCTCAAGATGAGCAAGTGCCAATAACTAAAGCTAAATATTCGGGAAAAACAATTGAAACATTTTACCATACTACAAAAATAACCGATTCAAGCAATAATTCTGTATACAAAGATGGTCAAATATTTGTTAAAAAGCAAAATATGTATGTAATAGATAGCAATTTTAACAATAAAGGAAACTCTGTAATAATAGAGTCTTACAATAACAAACAATATGAAACAACACTTGGAAATGACGGAAAAATATACAATTTGTTAACACAAATAAAATATCCAGAAAATTTCAAAAACGAAAAAATTGTGCAAATGACAAATAATTTAAATAATGACAGTGAAATTGTGTTAATATACACTCAAGCTGGAAAAGTATACGGATTTAACTATATAACAGGAGAAGAAATATATGATAATGGAGTAAACAACCAAGACACAGATTTTGCAAATTATTTAATTTCAAAATTAAATGTAGATAATTTATCATATAAGATTGACCAAAAAGATTATGCAGAAGCACAAAAATTAGTTCAAAAATTAGAAAAAACTTCTATTGCTGAGGCAACTAAACAAATTGTAAACGAAGAAGATAATTCTAATTCAGAACAAAGTAGTGATAATATAAGCTTTACAGAAAATAAAAATACTGAAAAATCTTCAAATAATTATGTAACAGCATATAGTGCAACAAGCCAAGACTATGTTGTATATAATGAGGATGAATTGTTGGATACGACAACTAAAGTTTTAACAACAGAAAATGCAAAGATTAGCAATAGCCCAGAGCTTACAAATTATTATGAAAATTTATCGACTGGAACTAAAGCACTAAAAAATATTGGAACAATATTAATATCTATTGTTGTAATAATAATAATTCTAGCCTTAATTATAATGTATAAAAAAGGAAATAGATAAAATAAAAAGTGTCCCCTTATTAAACAAAAAGGTTTAATAAGGGGCTTGTTATGAGTACTTAAAAACCCGAAAGATTAGAAAATGATTAATGTTTTTATAAAAATTAGTAAATTTTATGAAGATAAGCAGCGTAACAAAAATGTAATAAAAAAGAAAATAAAAAGCAATAAAATCAGACAACATAAAACATCTCCTAAAACCCTTGACAATAGCGAATTTAAAGGAAAATAAAAACATTATGGGAAAACATGTAAAAAAAGTATATTGAATTTTGAAAACCGTTGTGGTAAGCTATAAAAGAAGATTTTTGGCAAAAAAATAACAAGGAGAAAATTATGAAAAAATATATTATATTTTTTATAACTATAGGACTAATTTTAGGAGCTGTACTTACTGTAAGTGTAATGAATGTACAAAACAGTAAAAAGCTAGAGTTTAGCGAGTCTGGATACATTTTAAATGGCTCATCAGACAGGTATTATTTTTACGAAAAGGAAAAATACACAAACTCTTATGGTGATAAAATTGTGTTTAATGATACAGAAGGAACAAAAGTAACTTTAAATAACAGTAATTTTATACACTATACAAGTGGAAATATTCAGGCTCTTCAAGATGGAGTTCTATTAGACCTTGAAAAAATAAATGATGATCCAATTGTGTACTATAATGTTCTAGCAAATAAGGAAGTAAAGAAAATATCAAACAGATACACAGTTCAAAATTTAAAACAAGATGTGTCTTTTGAAGAAGCAATTTGGAAAATATCAGCAAACAAATACTTAATTCTTGCAAACAACATGAAGGTAACATTAAACAATGGAAATACAAAAGATATAGAAGGATACTTAGAACTAGAATATTCTGACAACGAAGTTGTAAAAATGTATAACCAAGAATTTAATTATCAAACAATATCACAAGATTCGTTTATAGAATTAAGTAATGGAGCAAAGCTAAGCTTAGGTACAAAAATAATAAGTGTAAATGATGAAAATAAAATGAGCTTAGAAGACATGATAATAAATTCAAATGATAATGTTACACTTGTAGACTTAACAAATACAGAGACAGAAAACAATGTAGAAGAAAACACTGAAGCAAACAACGAAGAAACAAATAATACTATAGCAAATGGAGGAACAAGTTCAAGCACAGTAACAAATAACAATAATAGCTCTACATCAACAGTAATTGGAGGCTCAAGTAATGCAAACACAGCAGCACCAGCAGAAAATGCAGTAGAATTTAATGTAGAAGTTGCAAACATAATTTATCAATATATATCAAATAATCAAACAAAAGTAGATGAAACAGAAACAAAGAAGGAGCCAAAAGTACAATTAAATGACATGGAAATTTCATCAGTTGGAATAAAAGGGGCAATACAAATAACTGATGATGATGATTTACTATCAAAAAATGACAATGTTATAGTTAAACTACAAAATAATAGCACAGGCAAAGTTGTTTATTTAGATGAAGAAAGCTATGGAACATTTGATATACCACTAGATGTACAAAATTTATTGCCAAATACAAGTTATTCAGTAATAGTAACCGCAACATATTCTTTAAATGACAATGTATATACAAAAAATTTCTTATACAAAACTTTTGTAACATCTTCTATAGGAGTTGAAATTGGCAAAGAAGCATATACTTCAAATTCATTAATATTTAATTTGAAATTTGAAGATGAAAATGTAGATAGTGCAACAGTAACACTTTTAGATGCAAATGGAAATGCAATTCCAAATCAAACTCAAACAAGAAAAAATAGTAATGGAACAGAAGAAATCGAATTTACAGGACTTACAGCAGATACAAATTACATTGCTAAAGTATCAGGCATAAGCTACAATGGAGCAGTTCAAGAAGGCGAAAATTGGGAAATAACATATAATGCAAAAACTTTAAAAAATAAAGCAAGCATTGATGAATTAAATTATTCAATAAACAAAAGAGATAGCAAATTTAAATTAAACATAGACAAAGTTACAGATGATAATCAGGCAATTCAATCTTACACATATTACGTATATGAATTTAAAACAATTTTAAATGAAGATGGCTTATACGAAACAACATATGATACACAAAATCCAGTATATCAAACACAAACAACCCAAAAGGACATTGAGGTAGATGTTGCAAGCGAAGGAACTGGAATTGTAAGAGGAAAAACATATGGATTTAAAGTAGTTGCAACAACATATGATAACGAAAAATATGTAGAGATAGAAAGTAAAATTGCAGGAGCATTTACATTAAACGGAAAATCTTTCCCTAATGTAAAATTTACAAAAGTATCAAATAACGATTATGAAACAACTGAAATAATAGGATATTTAGATATTATAGATAACGAAAGAACAGTTGTTGTAGATGCCAATAATCCTTTAACTATAAGTTATTTTAGTGACGTGGTAGAAACAACAACATATTTAAAAATAACAAGTTTAGATTCATATGGCGATAATTCTTCATATGGTAGAACAGAAGATGTTGATGGAAATAGTGTAATAAGAATAAATATAGACTTAGGAAACACAGGTAATCAAACCAATGGATTAAAAGCTCAAACATCATATACATTTTCAGTTTATGGAACAGTAGATTTGCAAGATGAAGAAAGCATAAACGGTGGTTATAAAAACGCTTATATAGGAAGCAGTATAATTACAACAGATAAATATAATCCAATAGAGGCAACTTTGGAAGTACCAGAAAATGCGCCAGCAGAAAATGCGTTTACAGTAGATGTTGGACTTACAGCAGACTCGGTTGCATCTAAGCAAAGTTTATCAAGTGTAGATATTTTAGTATATGAAGGCTCAGGAGATATAAACAGTGGCGATTACAACTACTGGTCAAGAACAATTACAAACAAAAATTATGGTGACGTTGTTAAAAATGCAAAAAATCAAACAAATATAACAAGTATTCAAGACTTATTCTTTGATAATAAATTAGTAGTAACTCCATCTTTAATAGGAGGATCAGCAGAAAGCAGCTACACAGAAGCAAAATACCAAGTAATAGTTACAGCAACTGTTGATGGAACAAAGTACACTAATAAAATTCCGGTAAAAGCAGCAGATGATGGAAACGAAAATACAGGGGATACAACATACACAAACAAAGTAAGCAAAGAAACATACACAGCAGCATACATTATAGTTGATGGCAAAGGAACAACAGCAGACGTTTCTGAAGAAATTGTAAAACCAAAGACAAAACCAATAACAAATGCAGAATCTACTAAATATGGAATTGCAAAAGACGATAAACTAGAAGACAATACAGTAGTAGGATACAACGTTTCAACAAACTTTAAAAATACAGGTTCATTAACTGCAAAGACTATAACATATTATGTATGGGATTACGAGGGAAATCCAATATATGAAACAGATTCAAATGGCAAAGTTGTAACAGACGCAAGTGGAAATAAAGTACAACTATCTAAAACAATAAACTTTTCAACACAGGAAAAAGCACCATCTGCAACTTTTGAAGTTGGCTATGGAACAACAAATTCAGTTACTAAAGATAATGAAACAGGAAAACTACACAGAGGAGATGGCTACATATTCTCATATGTAGTAACATATAAAGACAACTCTGGAAATGACATAGTGTGGCCATTAAATATTAAAGATGATGATGGAAAAGAAAAATATACAATAAAAAGTTTGCAGACAGACGTGGTATATCCACAAAAGCAAAATCCAATTTTAGTGTTATATCCACTAACTTCAGATAAAACAACAGTAACATATAAATATTCTTGCAAAGATGTGGACCTAGCGCTCCAATACAACGAAAGTGATACAGGAGAATATGCACATTTAATGCTTGCAGTTGATGGTTCAATACAAAGCACTAATATTCAGATAAAAACAGATGGAGTAATGGACAACTTAGCAATTGCAATACCTAAGACAAATGCAGTATATGAACTAAGATATAACGAAAGTACAAATAAAGCACAAAATGGTTCAATATACAAAACTATAACAGCAGTAACACAAAAATTTGAAGGAGTTGTAAATTGTGACAGCGTTGCAGTAGAAAGCATAACTTACGATAACGATAAGGTTCCAAACAGCATTAAAATTAAATTAGGCGGAGACAATGTAGAAAGAGTTGCAGCAATAAAAGCAAAATTTACAAGAGAGGGTCAAACACTAGAGAGTAAGTTAATAAGCACAACTGTAGAAAATGGCGAAATATTTGCAAATGTAGACTTACTAGAGCTTCATGAATCAAATCAAAACTTTAATGACTTTATAGGAAAAAGAGCAACAATTAGCCTAGAACTTTACTACGATAATGGAGTAATAGGATTTGAACCAACAGACAAAACTCCATATTCAGCATATGCAACATCAGATGGAACATATTTAAAACTAAACAATCTTACTTTTGAAAAAGCATCAAATATTTCAGGAAACATGTATGGATACACATTTTCAGCAGGATCTGATAGCGCATCATTAGGACTAACAGCTATTAGTCAAATAAATAATTCTGCATCAGGAGAAACTATAAGTTTACAATATTCTGAAAAAGGATTAAAGCAAAATCAAACTGTAATAGTTCAAAAGAAAATAGCAACAAAAGAATTAGAAACAGGAAGAAATATTATTATACAAAGTTTAAGAGCTGGAATAAGAGTAGAAAGAATAAATGGAAGCATCAAGCAAGCAGAAATAACTGCAAAACTTGTAAAACCAGCTTCAATGACGATTTCAGGGGGAATAGTTGCAGAAATTTACCATTCAAAAAATAAAAATGCAGTTCCAGATTGGAGCGACACAAATATTGTAAGAACAAAAATAATACAAGAAAATGAATTTGATAATACAATAACTTTAGACAACTTAGCACCAGCAGAATACTATTTTATAAGATTTAAATATCAAGATAGCGAAAGCGGAAATGACGTATTTTTATATGATATGGAAACAAAAGAGGTTGGAAAAGTTTATAAATTTGAAACTCTTGCAACTGTAGGAATAAACACAATAGAAGTAACATATGAACCAGTAAAATATACCGAAAAATATTTAAAAATTTCATATAAATTAGACCAAACAAGATCTAACATGTATGAGTATACAAAATATGCTATTTTGGATAAAGATGGAAACAAGGTTAATTTAAAAGAAGAAAATATAGTAAAACTTACAAGTGCGAACTATAGTGTAAACGAAAATGGCGAGATTGTAGTAACAAATACAAACTATGGAACTGAAAATAAGCAAGAAACAATTGAAGAGAAAATTTCAATAAAACCAGATATTAATCAATTAAAAATAGGTGAAGAATATACAATAAAAATTACGCCAATGGTTAATTATGATGGCAAAGTAATAGAAATTGAAACAGAAAGTGAAAAATTTACAATCGATGAATTTAAAAATCCACTAATAGGTCTTACAATGAAAAGACAAAATTTAACACAGGATGGAGTTCAAAAAAATTATTTAAGAGTTATTACAACTATTAAAGATACTGACGCTATGATTTACGGAAGCAATTATGGCGAATATGAAATACATGTATATAAATATACAGGAACAGTTCCAACATTTGAACCAGAAAACGAAGTCCAAATTTATAGCACACCTTTAGGAAGCGAGCAACTTACAGGAAATACATTTAATATAAAAGATAATGGAACAAATTTCTCTGTTTATGTTCAGCCACAGGATATAGATTACAGAACATACAACTATATTGCAGTAATAAAATTAAAATATGATAGAGAAGATAATGGAACATTAGAAGACCACGAAGAAAAATATTCTATAAGCAAAATTAACAATAGCGAAGGTGTTGCAATAGGAAGTAGTGCTTTAGTACAAGAAAATGGCGTTTGTGAAATGCGTTTTTATGATAGCTATTACAACGTACAAAAAATAAATAAAGTAACTTATACTTTATATAATTTAACTAACAGTCAAACTTTAAGTGGTTCATTTGAGCCAGAATGGCTACAAAGGGAGGACCCAGAAAACCCAGGAATTTCATACTACAGATTCATATTACCAGAAACATTTAAAACAAGCGGAACATATACAATTCAAATGAATTTGTTTGTTAATGATACACTTGTAGGTTCAATAAGCAATACAGCATATATAACAAAAAATAATTAGAAAGTATATTTAGGAGGTGAAACCATTTGAGAAATTTAACAGCAGGAAATAAAATGAATTTTACAATATTTGCATTTATAGTATTAGTAATTTTGTTAATCCTTGCAGGAGCAGTTTTTATAGTATTAAAAAATGGTAAAACAGAATATGAGGTTTCAAGTTCTATATGTACTTATGATTCTAATTTGAATTATATAGAGCTAGGAAGTGATGGAGTGGTTACTAAAAAGTGGACAGGCGGTTATTATTTAACCGAAAATGATACAAAAGAAGAATATAACTTAGGTAATTACTCAGTAGTATATGATAAAAACAGAAATGCAGTTTCTCTTTTCGGAGACTTTTACCAAGTCTTCGAAGGAGGAAATGTAAATAAATTAACAGATTACAACACAATAACAGGAACTAATGAATGTAAATTTTTCAAAATAGAAGATAGAAAATATTTAATAATTGCACCTAATATAGAAAATAATACAGGTTCACTTAGCGCTAAAAACTATTTACTTGTAATAGTTGACAAATTAGGAAATGCACAATTATTAAATAACGAAATTAATGCTAAAACAATCAAAGAAATGATTATAAGTACAAGCGATTTTGATTTTGATGTAGCAAATGAAAAACTTGTATATAAACAAGAACAGGCTTCAATAAATTTAAAGAAAATTTTAGGAAGTACAAATGAACATGTTCAAGTAGCAAAAGAGGAAAAAGAGGAAAACACAGAAGAAAATAATGAAGCAAAAGACACAAATGTAAGCCAAGTAGGTGGAAATAATTACAGTTCAACTACAAATAATAATAATTCA
>CAKPOC010000025.1 GCA_934169535.1 uncultured Clostridia bacterium
GAATAAGCAAAATTAATTTTGTATGGAGCAAAAAGTTTGACACAAGTAAAAAACAAGTATCAAATCAGTTGGAAAATGTATCAGAGGCAATTTCGAACTTAGCAATGCAAATAACTAAAACCGAAAGAGCCGAATACGCAAAGGAAAAAGAAAAAATAGCAGGCCTTTTAGCTCAGAAAAGCATAGTTTGCAAAGAAGTTAGCATTCAAAAGGAAGATGAAAAATACAAAGTAAGTGTATATACACAAGTTTGCGAAAATGAAGATGGTTCAAAATGCCCAGAAAAACAAATTAAAAAAGTATTAGAAAATACATTACAAGAAAAAATGACTCTTCAAAAACAAAAATGTGGATTAAGAATTAATCAAGATATATGTTTATTTTCATATACAAGCGAAGACAAATTTTTAAGCCAAATAGGAATTGCTAAATCTAAAAAATATGATTCAATAATATCAGGAGATACTACAATTCAAACAAAACTAGAAGATGGTAAATTATTACTTGCTTTAAGCGATGGAATGGGATCTGGCCCAGAGGCTAGAAAATCTAGCAAAATAGCAATAAAAATGTTAGAAAGACTTTTAAGTTCAGGATTTAACAAAGACACAGCTTTAAAACTTATAAATAACACAATTTCAGCAAATACTGAAGACGACATGTACGCAACGCTAGATGTTAGCATACTAGATTTGTACAATGGAAAAATGGAATTTATAAAAAATGGAGCTTGTCCAACTTTCATAAAAAGAAAAAATGAAGTGGAAATTTTAAAAGCAGTAGCACTTCCAACAGGAATATTAAGCAATATTGACTTAATTGAATACAATTATAATTTACAAGATGGAGATATAATTGTAATGTGTAGTGATGGTGTTTTAGATTCAAATAAAGAGTATGCAAGTAAAGAACTTTGGGTACAAGAATTACTAGAAAACATAGAAACAGAAGATCCACAAAGAATTGCAGACATACTAATTAGTGAGTCAAAGGATAACGATTTTGGCAAAGAACAAGACGATATGACAACTCTTGTATGCAAAATAAATAAAAAATAATAGACATTTAAAAGATAAACTGCTAGTGCAAATTAGCAGCTTATTTTTTACCAAAATATTGGGCTTTTGTATTGTAATTTTTTAGCTATTTGTGATATAGTATAAACGTAAAAATATATTAAAGAGGGATAAATATGGGAAGAGGAAGAAGATACAACCAAAATGAACGAAAGCTAAACATAAAAAAAGTTATTGCAGTAATAATTACTATTTTGGTAATTATCATGTTTGTAGTAGTTATGAAAAAATTTCTATCTACTGACAAAAAAGTATCTACAGAAAAAAAGGGTGTAAATGCTTATTACACATCTTATGATAACGAAAAATGGGGAGTAATAAATTCAAAAGGCGAAACTGTAATTTCTCCTACATATGACGAAATGATAACAATTCCAAACAATGAAAAAGCTGTATTTATAGTGACAACAAATGTTAATTACGAAAATGGTGAATATTCTTCAAATGCAGTAAATGAAAAAAATGAAAAATTATTTACTGAATATGAAAAGGTAGAAGCAATTCAAAATTATGATAAGCAAAATAACTTATGGTACGAAAAAGCTTGCTTAAAGGTACAAAAAAATAAAAAATATGGCTTAATAGATTTATCAGGAAAAGTTTTACTTGCATGTGAATATGATAGTATAGAGCCAATAAAAGGTTTAGAAAATAGTTTACTTACTAAAAAAGACGACAAGTATGGAGTAGTAAGCACAACAGGATCTATCATAATAAATAACGAATACAGTAAAATATCTGCATTAACAGATAACTACGAAAATGGTTATATAGTGACAGATTCTAACGGAAAAATGGGTGTAATAGGAACTAGCAAAAAAACACTATTAGAAGTTAAATATGACGATATAAAAAATGTTTATTCAGATAACACTTACATTGCAAAAAACAGTGAAAAATGGAACATTGTAAACACTCAATCAGGTGAGACAAATAGTTTTAACTACGATGATGCAACCCAAATAAATAATGGTTACATCGTTGTAAAAAAGAATGAAAAATTTGGACTTATAACAACAAAGGGTGAAGAAAAAATTGCACCAACATACGAAAATTTAGAATATATATATGCAAATGCATACATTGCAAAACAAGATGGCAAGTATGGCGTCATAGATGAACAAGGCGAAACTAAATTAAATTTCACATATAATAACTTAACTTATATAAAAGAGGCAGATATCCTGGAAGGAGAAAATGACACAATAAATACAGATTTATTAGACCGTGATTTTACAGTAAAAGTTTCAGGAATAGTTTCTCAAATAAATACTGAAGATGGATATTTTAAAATTAGAAAAGACAATACCTACAAATATTACAACTTTAAATTTGTAGAAAAAAAGAGCCAAGAAGTTTTAACTACAAACACATTATTTTTAGATAAGAAAAATGAAAAATATGGTTTTGTAGACAAAAACGGAATTGTAGTAATAGACTACATTTATGATGACGCAACTGAACAAAATGAAAAAGGATATGTTGCAGTAAAAAAAGACGGAAAATGGGGTTGTATTGATTCAACAGGAAAAACAATAGTAGAGCCTAAATATGAGCTAAATAGCAATCCTGTAATAGACTTTATAGGTCAGTGGCACTTAGCAGAAGATTTAAATGCAAATTATTACGTAAAATAATTTTGAAGTAAACGAAGGGAAAATAAAGATGAACTTAAAGACAAAATATCAATATTCTTATTTTATATATCCATTTATAGTAGATGATAAAAAATATGAAAAATACATTTTGAGTCTACTAAAAAATAAAAAATGTAAAATGAAAGTATTTGAAAAAGAAAAAGATGAAGATTTATATTTGTATTTTTTACCTAAAATAAGAAAATGCTTATTTTGGAGCATGGACATGGGCAAAGAAAGAATAAAAAGGCTAGATAAACTAGAAATAGGCATGAGGGCTAAAGTAATTTCTGAGTATCCATGCACAATGTTTGAATATGAAATAAAAAATGTTATACAAGGAAAGCTAAATCAAAAGGATACAATATATTTTACTATAAATAAAATAGAAATAATTTGTTTTAACACAGGAGTATGTTTTTTAGCTATAAAAACAATTCTAGACGAAGGTGCAGAATTTGATGATTTATTAAACTTTAATTATCGATTTAGAGATATTAATGCAAATTCATACGACTTAAAAAAATACGAAAACATAAAAATTCAAGAAAATAACCTTGCAGATAGAAAAAGCATAAAGGGAATCATAGAAGAAATAGTAGGCAATAATAAATCTGCTAAAGAAATGAATTTAGATGAAGAAAGGTTTATAACATATTCATATGCTTGTGTTGACCAAGAAAATTGGCAAGACGAAAAAAAACTAAAATATTTAGAAAAAGAATTTTATAGATTTGCAGGAGTATATAGTTCAAATCACAAAGCTGACTTTGAAAACCTAGTAACAGGCACTATGAGAGTCTTTAGAAAAACCAAAAGTGAAATGTATGGCTTTACAAAGGTGGGAACAGTAGTTTTAACATCAGATTCAGACATAGAAAATTACACAACGTTACCATATAAATTCGAAAGAGAGCATTTTTATACTTATATATTAGAGTTATACAAAAAAATCAGTCTAACCAAGTTTAATGCAGAATTTAATAATTTTTATAAATTTAGTAAAGCTCAAGATGACTATATAAATTTTGCAAAAGAGCTATGGATAGAGGAAGTTACAAATAATGATACAGGTTCATCGCTTTTAAGTATATGGAAAGACCAAACCAAATCAGACGAAATTTTTATGAAATTAAAAAATAAATATGATATTATGTACAAAAATTCTGCAATAGTTAAAGCGGAAAGAGTAGTAGATTGGATTTTAGCAGGCTTGGTGGTTATACTAGTTATTAACGTAATTTCAATAGCAATGAAATAGGAAAAAATTATGAAAATAAAAACAGGAATAGACATAATAGAAGTAGAAAGAGTTAAAAACGCAATAGAAGAACATGGAGAAACTTTTTTAAATAAAGTATTTACTCAAAATGAAATCAACTATTGCAAAGATACAAAAAAACTTATGTATCAACATTATGCAGTGAGATTTGCTGCAAAAGAGGCTGTATTTAAGGCCATTTCAGATTTACTAGACGATAAATATGAAATAGAATGGAACAATATAGAAACTTTAGTATCTAAAGAGGGAAAACCAAAAGTAAATTTTGTAAATTTGAATGACAAGCTTTCAAATAGGCTTTCCAAAATACAAAGTATGGACATAAGCTTATCACATATAGAAAAAACTGCTGTTGCAAGTGTTTGTATGATAATAGATGAATAAAGGGTGAAGGATATGGAATTTTTTGATTCTCATGCACATGTAAATGACGAAAAGTTTGATGAAGATAGAGAAGAAATAATAAAGCAAATTTATGAAAGTGGAGTAACTAAGTTTATGTGTGCAGGATATAACTTAGAGTCTTCAATAAAAGCACTAAATATTGCAAATTCACATGAATGTATTTATACAACTGTTGGAATTTCGCCAAATGATGTAAAAGAAACCATAGAAGAGACAAAAAAAGATATAGAACAAATAAAAAAATTGGTATTAGAAGATAGAAAGTTGCATAAATCTAAAATAGTAGGAATTGGCGAAATTGGTTTAGATTATTACTGGAACAAAGAAAACAAGGAAATTCAAAAATTTGCATTTATAGAACAAATAAAAATAGCAAATGAATTAAACTTGCCAATAGTAATTCATACAAGGGATGCAATTGCAGACACAATAGCAATTTTAAAGGAAAATAGTGTTAACAAAAAGGGGGTATTTCATTGCTGCCCACAAAACATGGAACTTGTTAAAGAAGGAATAAAATTAGGATTTTATATATCTTGTGCAGGACCATACACTTTTAAAAATGCAAAAAATTCGGCAGAAATAATTAAAATTATTCCAGATGAAAAAATTTTAATAGAAACAGATAGCCCATATCTTGCACCAGAGCCTAAAAGGGGCACTAGAAATGATTCGAGAAATGTAAAATTAATAGCAGAAAAAATAGCAAAAGAAAAAGATGAAATGCTAGAAACCGTGGCACGTAACACTTACAAAAATGCTTGCAAAATTTTTGAAATTTGACATAGAGTGGGAAAAATGGTATAATGAGTATGTTGTTTCAAAAGGAGGAACTAATTTTTATGAAAAAAAATAAAAAAGCACAACTGCCAATTAGAAAAATAATTGGAATATGCTTAATAATAATATTCATAATGGGTATTGGTGTTACAGCAAGTAACACACAACTAACAAATGTTAAAATTATCCTTTCAAATGGATATATAATGGAAGTTACAACAACAAAGGAAAACGTTGGTGAAATATTAGATGAAAACCATATTATATTATTACCAGAGGAAAGCGTTTATCCAAGCAAGGAAAATAGCATAACTGATAATAATACAATAAGAATTTCAAAAGAACAAATTAGCGAACCAGAAGTTGCTACAGAAGTAGGCAATTCGCAAAATGTAACAGTTGAAAGCATTTTAAAAAGTTATGACTCAATAGTTGAAAAAATAGAGGTTGTACAAGAAGAAATACCATTCGAAACTATAACAAAAGATGTTTCAAATAGTAGCTCAACAACTAGAGAAACTGTTGTTCAAACAGGAAAAAATGGATTAAAAGAAGTTACTTACAAAGTAAAATATCAAAATGATGTGGAAATAGAAAGAACACAAATTGCTTCTAATGTAATTGAAGAACCTGTTGATAAAATCATAGAGGTAAGGAAAGTTACAAACAGAAGTCAAAATTCAAGAAGTAATTCAGTAAGTTATAGTAATGGAGTATGGTCATACTCTGCAGAAGAATTTGATTTATTATGTGCCATAACAGCACAAGAATGTAGCAGAAGCTACGAAGGAGCACTTGCAGTTATAACAACAGCATGTAATAGGGCAGAAAGCTCAAAATGGGCAAAAAATGGATCAGATCCATTAAGCCAGTACAAAGCACCAAACCAATTCTGCTATTCATTAGATGGCCATTGGAAAAGTCGTTTAAATGGAAATTATGCAAGCTATGTAAAACAAGCAGTTTCAGACGCTTTAAGCGGAAAAAGAAACCATAGTTATTTATCATTTAGATCTGCAAGTCATGCTTCAGGAGAATATATTGGAGGAAACGTATATTTCTAAAATTAAAAGATAGCCGAAAGGTTATCTTTTTTTTAGGTTCTTCTTTAAAGCTACGGAAATAAGGGATTTAAGTATTTTTTTTGCAAAAAAACGAAAATAAAGTAAAATTTTTAAGAAAAATGAAATAAATCCACGTAATATAGCTTCCGTAAAGGGATGGAAGATGTGCTCAAATGCTGCTCTTGCATATAGCAATAAATTAATTTAATATAAATTTATATTAGTATAAATAAAGGAAGAGTAGCAAATGAAAAATAAGTGGAAAAGAGTTGTAAAAGTTTTAATTGCAATTTTTATAGTTATACTTAGTGTAATAGGATTAAAGGTAAAGGTTTCTTTTGAAAATTCAAATAAAGAGCTTGAAAATTTTAATTTTCAGGCCAGTACAAACGAGCTTTCTGAAGAAGAAAAACAATTAATTCAGGAAGGCATAAAAAATGCAACTCAAATAGATGTAACAGGCACTACTCAACAAAATACAATTCCACATGATTGCGATAATTATTTAGCTACTGCTTATGAATCCAATAAACACTTTCAATATTGCACAGTTTGTGGAAAAGATGAGAACGGAAATTACAAAACTGTAAAAAATATTGGTAGTGAATCACCAAAGATTACTGCAATTTCACAAGTAAGTGACGAATGGAGCAAAACTAAAGATGTTACAGTTCTTGCAACTGATAATGCTGCAGAAGATGTTCAAATGTCATTTAATAACATAGGTTCATATACACAAGCTGATAAAAGAGGAAATTCGTATACAAAAACATTTAAACTTGTAGGCGATGTGTATGAAAATACTAAAACTTCAGTTTTTATTAAAGACTCACAAGGCAATGCTAAGTCGGTAGATGTAACAATTTCAAAAATAGATAATACAGCACCAACAATAACAAAAACAGAGCTATCAAGTGACAAGACAAAAGTGATTTTAACTGCAAATGATGTAAACACTCAGCTTAATGCAGAAGGTTCAGGCGTAGAAGGTTATTACTACGTATTTGACAACAAAAAAGAAAATGATTTTAACATTAATGAAGCAGAATACACAACTTCAAATGAAATTGCATATGACAAAAATGCAAGAAGTTCATCATATTTACATTTAAAAGCAGTAGATGCAGTAGGAAATATAAGTACATTAACAAATGTTTTATCAAGTTTTGCTCTAGAAACAACTGTAAATTTAGATGCAGCAGATGGAAAAGGCGGAGTTGACTTAGAGTGGGGCGACTTAGGAAGTAACACTGTTTATAAAGCTTACCAAAAGAAAGAAGGCTCAGGCGAGTGGAGCTCAATTTCAACAGTAAACTTTACAAAACAAATGGATACAATAAAAGTTTTAAATGTTTATCCAATATATTCAGCACCATATACTCAAAACAAAATTCAAACAGTAACATTTACATATAAAGATGGAACGACAGTAAATCTTCCAAAATCAGCAGCCTTAAAGGTATGGATGGAAGGTGGAAGAATGAATGAAGATGGAAAAATTACTACATTCGAAGCCTATGGAAGAAATCCATACACGGGTCAGCAATTATTAAAAATAACACCTGTAAGCACAATAGACTTTAACAATAATCCTAATATTATTTGGAATTATGACGTTGTAATGTTTGGAACTTGGGATACGAACGGTAACAAAATAGAACAAATGCCAGACAGTGCCATAAGTGTAGTAGAAAAATATATACAAACAGGACATGGTGTACTTAGTGGACATGATACAATAGGATACAACTGGAACAACATGGGCTTAAGCAAACTTCGTAGATATTTTAATATTATAGTAGGAAAATGGGGATCACATAACGAAACTTATAGAGGTGCACCAGGAATTGATGTAGAGGATTCTTGGGGATATATGTCTACAAAAGTAAAAGTACAAAAACAAGGAATGCTTACAAACTTCCCTTGGCAATTGCCATTAGGTGCAACTTTAACTGTTCCTATGGCACATAGTTGTGCAAACGCAGCAAAAGGTGAAAACGTTTGGATGGAATTTGTAGAAGGAACATATTGGAGTGGTGCAGGTGATACAGACCCTAATACTAACTACTTTACAAATCACCCTAAAGATGTAAACGTAAGATATTATTTAACAACATACAACAATACTGCAATGATTCAAACAGGCCACAGTAATTGTGAATCAACCGAGGATGAAAGAAAAGTTTTAGCAAATACATTATTTTACTTAAAACAATTAACATCAGATAGCAATACAATAGACAACTCTGCACAGGATTTAGCAGCTCCAGATAAGCCATCATTAAAAGTAACAAGTGCACAAAATAATTTTGTAAGCATGTACAGCAATGATAATGGAACTAAATATTCATTCTATGTAGACGCATTTGACAAAAAAGACTATACAAAAGTAATTGCAAAAACTAACATAAGTTCAGAAACTGTAACAACAGGAGTAAAAGGTTACTACTATGTAATAGATAACGACAAAACAAATAACTTTGACATAAACAAAGCAACATATACAACAGATGATAGAGTTTATGTAGGAACAAACAACAATGGAAAATACATACATGTAAAAGCAGTAGACTATGCAGACAACGTAAGCGCTGTTTCTGATATTTTAATAAAATTTGAAGAAGCAGGAAGCTTAAGCAAAACTGCAAGTTGGGTTGATGCAAACAGTGCAACAGCACAAATAACTTTAACTGCAAAATTTATAGAAAATGCAGAAGGCATTACATCAAATAAACCAAGTGATGTAATATTTGTAGAGCAAAGTACACAAGCAACAAATAATTTAAGCAAAGAAATTTTAACAAAACTTTCAAACACAGTATTACAATCTGTTCCAGGAGCTAGAATAGGAATAGTAGAGTTTGGAAGCAGTGCACAAGTAAAATGCAATTTAACAAATAACCAATCAGAAATTACAAATGCAATTTCTACATTAGGAACAAGCTCAACTGCTTCATATTCAGCAGGATTAAAAAGTACAATTGAACTTATAAAAAATAGTTCAGATGCAAGTCAAAGAGAAATAAAAATAGTATTTTTAACAGCTAATAGATCAAACGCACCAGGAAAAGGCGTTGAAGAATCTTTAACATTAAAGAAAAATTACAATGCGAAAATTTATGGCGTTGGCTTAAACTTAAGTAATAAAAGAGATCAAGACTGCGTAAAAAATATATGTGGAACACCAAACTTTATAAATTTAACGAATAGCGATCAAATGCAAGTATATAACAAAATATATAGAAATGTAGTATGTTATACAAATAAAAACATTGTTTTAACAGATGTTGTTTCTAACTATTTTGATGTTATGCAAGTAGAAGGAGCTTCTAATAAAGTAACTAAAAACGGAAATGCTGTAACATGGACAATAGACGAAATTACAACAGGAAGTGCTACTATAATAATTAAAGTAAAATTAAAAAATGAGTACAGATTTTTTGATAGAGATGTAATTACAAAATATGCAACAAATAATCAAGCAACTTTAAACTATACAGAAAGCGAAGTATTATGGAGTTCAAATAAAAATCATCAAACTTCGCAAGGCACACCAGTACTAAATTACATATATAGCCCAGAAAGAATAACTGTAAAAGTAAGCGGCAATAAACCTTATCATGGAACAGAATATTTTGGATTATTTACAAGTAGAACTTCGACAAGGGCAGTAAAATATAAAAGTATTAATTATGCAGCAAATCAATATAGTACAACATTTTCAGTTGTACCAGGAACATACTACTTGTATTTAACAGATAGCCAAGGCAATAAATTGCAAGATAGTAATATGTGGTACTATGAAGTTGAATCTACAGAAGGATATATAGAAGAAGTAACAGATGGATTTAAAATAAGCAATGTTATGACTTCTAAAATAACTCAAACAGCTCAAAACAAACCTAATAATGTTTACAACGATATTTTAACTGTAGTAAACACACATAACAAACTAAATTTAAAAAGAATTTGGCTAACAATTGCAGGAAATGTAAGTTTAGATAATGGAAAAGATGGAAGCGTGCAAAATGATGAAGGAATGAAAAACATAGAAGTAGTTCTTCATACAATAAATAATTCTAACAGCGAAAATATATTAAGTACTAGAACGGATGATAAAGGTCATTATGAATTTAAAGACCAAGATATAGGCTACAAGCACTATGTGGAGTTTAAATATAATGGACAATATTACGAACCAACTAGATATAAGGCTAATGAAATTCCATGGGAATATTCATCAAAAGCGGTAGATAAAGTAGTAGAAAGAAAAGAATATAACCAAAAATTTAAAGTAATTACTGAAGAAAGCAAAACTTTCACAAGGGACAATCTAAAAAATTCAGGAATAATAGATCAATATGGAAATTTAATTTCAAATGGCACAGGTAACAAAGAAAAATATGTCGAAAATTGTATTATTTCAGCATATACAGGATATAACCGAATTAATAATTTCTATGAAGATATTTATGTAACAAAAACTACAAAAAGCGAACTTGGATTTAAAAATTATGATTTTACACAGTATATAAATTTAGGCTTAATGGAAAGACAAAAAGTAGATATTGCAATAGCTGAAGACATATTTGATGTAAGCACAACCATAAATGGCAGAGCACAAAAATACGACTACAGCAAAAAAGAACCTTATAGAAATTTAGGAATAGATGACATATATGATAGAGTAAACAGAAAATATTATGATTATAATTATTCTCGTGAGCTATATAAATCCGACTATGAATATAGTGGAGAAAACCCATTAGAGGTGTATGTAAAATACCAAATTGTAATAAGAAATAGATCGGATGAAATAGCAATAGTTGCAAACGAAATTGCAAATTACTATGACGAAGACTACACTCCAATAGATGTATATTTAGGGGATAGAAATGGTAACAAAGTAAGTTCTCGAATATTACAAGCAAAAGAAAAGAGCTCATATTCTACTACAAAAAAGGTAAATGGCTACAAGACTTTATATATAACAAACAACAATTTAGAAATTAAAGTTGCAGCAGGCGAGCAATATTACATATATGTAGTATTTAGAGTAAATAAAGATGATGGCAAATTAAAAATTCAAAATTCAAAAGCATGCTTTGCTGAGCTAAATTCATATTCAACATATTACCTAAAAAATACAGCACCAAATAGAAATAATTTAAAAACTCAAACAGAGTATGGAATAAATGATGTTGCAGGTATTGTAGAAAAGGATTCTTGCCCAGGAAATACAAACTTAGCAGAAATGGAAAAATTAAATAAAGAAACAATGCTTGCTGGAAAAAGCACTGCTGAGGTTATAAACAAATATGGAATAGAAAATGACACAGATGTAGCACCAAGCCTAAAATTAACATATCAAGCAGAAAATAAAGACATAGAAAGAGAAATTTCAGGAAGTGTTTGGGAAGATGCAAGAACTGTTTCAAAATACTATTCACAAATAGGAAATGGAACGCTTGAAGAAGGCGAAAATAAAATTTCAAAAGTAAAAGTAAAACTAATAAATAAAAACACAAATAATGTGGAAAAAGAAACTCAAACAGACGACAACGGAAATTATATTTTTACAGGATTTATTCCAGACGACTATTTTGTAGAATTTGTTTATGGAGAAAATGGAGGAATATATAATGGCCAAGATTACAAATCAACAGTTTATAATAGTGAGGCGGTAGAAAACTTTAATGCAGAAACACCAGATGCTGATGATAAATACAATTTAAGAAAAGCAAATGACACGGCTATAAGGCAGTCAGATGCAAGAGATGAGTATGGAAGTACAACAAAAAAAGGAACAAGACAATATGTAAATAATTACTGCTCAAATCAAGGAAATGGTGTTACAAATGAACTTGCAAGCAAGTTAAGAGACGGCAAAGATGAGTTAAAGGCAAGTCAAGACTTTAAAGAAAATACTTACATGACAGCAAAAACAGGCGTAATTGATGTTCAAATAGAATATGACAGAGGTACAAGTAAAACTTCAGAAACAGGTTCAAACAATATAGGAAATGGTAACTATGATATGTCAAGCTATTACAAAATAGCAAACTTAGATTTAGGCTTAACTCAAAGACCAAAGAACCAATTAGAGCTAGAAGTAACCCTAAAAAATGCAAAAGTTACATTGTCTAATGGACAAACATTGTTTGATGCTTCTGGCAGAGCTACTAATGTAATGTGGATATCAAATCAAAAAACAGAAGAATATTATAATGGCAATTTAATGAAAGAACCTGTAGCAAGAAGAGCAAATGGACAAATAGTATTAACAATGGATAAAGAACTAATGCACGGAGCAACAGTACAATTAACATATGGATTCCAAGTAAATAACATAGGAGAGGTAGACTATAAAGATACTAAATTCTATTATTTAGGTGAGGAAGAAAAACCATATACGGAAACTACAACAAAAGCTGAAAATACAAACATTGTAACAACAACGGCAAACACAATAATAAGCTACATAGGAGCTCAACTAACAGATGATGAAAATGCAACAAGAAATAATTTGCACTTTATGAATGAAGAAAATACACAATGGCAAAAGCTAACAAGAAATGAAATAACAACAAAGAAATTACTAGAAACAAGCATTATGCCAGGAGTAGACAAATACGAAACTATAATTCAAACAGAGCAATTAGGCAATAAAAAACTAGTGCCAATATTAGCAAATAAAGAAGAAGGAACAACAGGAACAGATGCTGTATTAGTAGAAACTTTAACACCAGAAACTTCAATAGATGATAGAACCTACAACTGTATGGCAGAAATATTAAAAACAAGCAATGACGTAGGAAGAAAAACTGAATATTCTGTAGTTGGAAATCAAAACCCAACAAAGGAAATAGAAGAAATAGACGCGGGAGTTAGCGAAACTGTAACAATTCTTCCTCCATTTGGTCAAAAAACAATAAGAGAATACTTAATAGTTGCAGGAGTTGTACTTGCAATATTGACAGTAGGAATAACAGGAATTATAATATTCATCAAGAAAAGTAGCAAAAATTAAAAGGAGCATAAAAATTGAAACTTATTTCATGGAACGTTAATGGTCTAAGGGCTGCAATAACAAAAGGGTTTTATAACTTTTTTGACGAAATAGATGCAGATGTGTTTTGTTTGCAAGAAACAAAATTGCAGCCAGACCAAATAAAATTTGAAAAAGAAGGCTATAAGCAGTATTGGAATAGTGCACAAAAGAAAGGCTATTCAGGAACAGCAGTATTTTCTAAAATAGAGCCAATAGCTGTAACATATGGAATTGGAAAAGAAGAATTTGATCAAGAAGGAAGAGTAATAACACTAGAGTTTGAAAAATTTTATTTAGTAAACTGCTACACGCCAAATTCTAAAAGAGAGCTTGAAAGACTTGAATATAGAAAAGTTTGGGAAGATGAATTTAGAAACTACTTAGTAAAATTAGACAAAATAAAACCAGTAATAATGTGTGGTGATTTAAATGTAGCACATAAGGAAATAGACTTAAAAAATCCGAGTTCAAATCACCACAATGCTGGCTTTACAGATGATGAAAGGGAAAAATTTACAAAACTATTAGAAGCGGGATTTACTGATTCTTTTAGATACAAATATCCAGAAAAAACAGGCGAATATTCTTGGTGGTCATATATGTTTCACGCAAGAGAAAAAAATGCAGGGTGGAGAATTGATTATTTTGTAGTTTCAAACAAAATAAAGGATCAAATAATAGATGCAAAAATTCACCAAGAAGTGTTTGGTAGCGACCATTGCCCAGTTGAACTAGACATAAATTTGTAAAGGAGCATAAATTATGAAAAAAGAAAATACAGTTAAAAAATGGCTGTTTTGGTTTGGACTTGCTGTTGCAATAATAGTGGTTTATAACATACTAGGAAATTTTACGAAGGTAACCCAATGGGTAGGTGAACTTTTTAGAACTTTAATGCCTTTTGTAATAGGAATATTAATTGCATATTTGTTATATTTGCCATGTAGAGGTGTAGAAAGAACTTTTAGAAAAACAAAACCAACAAACATTCTACATAAAAAAGCAAGGCCTCTTGCAATTGCAGTGGTATATGTAATTGCAGCAATTATTATTGTTGTTTTAATAAATGTAATTATGCCATATGTAATAGAAAGCGCAACAGAACTTATAAGTAACATTCCCAATTATTATAATGCGGCAGTAGAAAAAATTAATGAATTACCAGAAGATAATATTTTAAGAACAGAGCAAGCCCAAAATATTATAAAGAACATAAAAAATATTAACTGGAATTCACTAATAAATTTAGAAAGAATTCAAACTTACATACAAAGCGCAATGAGCGCAGTAAGAACTATTTTGGATATATTTATATCGTTTATAGTCTCTATTTATATATTAGCTCAAAGAAAGCAAATTGTAGAATGGCTTGCAAAATTTACACATGCGGTATTTAATGAAAAAGCTTACAACAAAATAAAAAAATGCTTTACAAATGGTAATGATATATTCTTTAAATTTTTAACAAGCCAAGTAATTGATGCAATAATTGTAGGAATATTAGTGTCTATTGCAATGACAATTTTAAAGGTAAAATATGCAGTGCTATTAGGCTTTATAATAGGACTATTTAATTTAATTCCATACTTTGGGGCAATTATAGCTGTAGGAATTTCAATACTTATAACAATTCTTACAGGAGGAATAACCAAAGCTGCAATAATGGCAGTAGTTGTTATAATTTTACAGCAAATAGATGCAAACATTATAAATCCAAAAATTGTAGGAGATTCATTAAACATAAGTCCATTACTTGTAATATTTGCAGTAACAATAGGTGGCGCATATTTTGGAGTTTTAGGAATGTTCCTAGCAGTACCAATTGCTACAGTGCTAAAAATGTTAATTGAAGAAATGATTGAGGAAAAGGAAAAAATACAAAGTTAGTATTGACAAAGCTACTGACAGTAGGTTATAATATTAAACGTGTAAAAATTACATATATACGGATTAAAAATTCCAGACGAATGCAATGGTTATGCACCGGAAGGAGGGGAATATAAATGTCAGAAGTTAAAGTAAATAATGGAAATATAGAAGATGCCTTAAAAAGATTCAAAAGACAATGCGCTAGAAATGGAGTATTACAAGAGGTACGTAAAAGAGAACATTATGAAAAACCTAGTGTAAAAAGAAAGAAAAAATCAGAGGCAGCTAGAAAGAGAAAATTTTAATTTAAAATAAAGAAAAGAGGCGTTTTTTAAAAGTTATATTTTATTAAAACGTCTTTTATTTTTGGAAGGAGATTTAAAAATGTTAAAAGAAAAATTATTAGAAGATTTAAAGTCTGCAATGAAGGAGAAAAATGTAAACAAGAAAAATGCTGTTCAAATGGTAAGAACTGTTATATTACAAATAGAAAAAGACAAGGGAATACAAGTAAATGATGATCAAATAATAGAAATTATAGCAAAAGAAGTTAAAAAAAGAAAAGACAGCTTAGTAGACTTTGAAAAAGCTCAAAGACAAGACTTAATAGATAGTATAAATGAAGAAATAAAAATATTAGAAGAATATTTACCAAAACAATTAACAGATGACGAATTAGAAACAAAAATTAAGGAAATAATACAAAATGTAGAAGCAAGCAATATTAAAGATTTGGGAAAAGTAATGAAACAAGCAAAAGCCGAAATTGGGGCTCAAGCAGACGGAAAAAGAATTAGTGATATGGCAAGAAAACTTCTTGCTTAAAAATTATAAACAAAAGGAGGA
>CAKPOC010000026.1 GCA_934169535.1 uncultured Clostridia bacterium
ATATATGTACTTCCTGGAATTGTTTTTGCTAAATGTTTTACTTGAGCTCCTGCTTCGCCTATTTCTAGCGTATTTTTAAACCTTCCTGGAGTTACTTCAACTGCTGAAACAGAGATTGAAACAATTGGAAATTCTTCAACTATTCCTTTTCTATTTTCTACTTCTATATATCCTTTTTCTAAGTCTTCCTTTGTGTAGAATTTTGTTACTTTTTTGTCGAATTCTAGTATTATATTTTGGCAAATTTTTTCAAAATCTTCGTCTTCTACAATTGCCATAAAGTCATCTCCACCAATATGACCTACAAAATTATTGTCATATTCCTTATAATGAACATTATCTAATATAACTCTTGCAGTAAATTTTATAATTTCATCTCCTGCTGAAAATCCATATACGTCGTTGTATGCCTTAAAATTATCTAAATCAAAGTACACCATAACAAAGTATTCTTTTTTGCTAAGTCTTTTTTTCATTTCTGCTTGAATTTGAACATTTCCTGGAAGATTTGTAAGTGGACTTACTTTTCTATTCATAAACATTAGCTCTATTATGTTTAGTACTGTATAATAAATGTACTCTTTATCCATAGGCTTTTTTATGAAATATGTTGCTCCATGTTTTAAAATTTCTACTCTATGCTCTCTTTCAGTATTTGAAGTTAAAACAATTATTGGAGTTATTCCATTATCATCATTTTGCTTTATAGAATCACAAATATCTTCAGCTTTAATATTTATTGCGTCCTCATTTATCATAATCAGTGCAGGTATTTCTCTAAGTGCTGTTTCTACTTCTTCTGATTTTACCTGTATAAATTTAAGTTTTTTTTCTGCTTTAAATATTTCTTTTAAATTTGCTATAAGTTCATTTTCTTCGTCTATTATATAAATTGTTTGCATAATAATTCCCTTCTTAAGTTCAAAATATATGCACATAATTTTTTATATTTAAAATTAATGTGCATATACTTTATTAATAATTATATATTCCATCAAATTCAGATACTTGCTCACTTACATTATATGCGTTAATTTTAACTTTATTTTCTCCCTTTTCTACCTTTTGTCTATATTCAAAATCAGTTGTTCCTAATGGTACGTCTGGGTTCGTTTGATATAGAACATCATTTATGTAGTAGGCAACCATTTTTATTGCGTCATCATCATGTACTTTTATAATTAAATATGATGGATCTGTACTGTCAACTGTAACCTCTATTTTTGGCTCTGTTGCGCCTTTTATTTCTTGTGTTTTTTCCTCTTTATTGCCTGCTTTATCTGTTGCCTCAATTTTGATTGTTTGTTGGCCTTGTTCAACAGGTAAAGTAATTTCTACTTTATTTTGTCCTTCATCTGCTTTTACCTCTTTAGCTTCATCATCACCTATTTGGTATACTATTGTGTCAAGTTCTTCATTGTCTTCAATTGTAATTTTTACATTTTTGTCTACATTTTCAAAATCTATTGTTGGTTTTTCTGTATCCGAATTTTCCTGTACATAGTTTTTAACAAACTTTGTTTTGTGGCCTTTGCTATCTGTAACTTCTATGTTTAATGTGTTTACTTGAGTAGTTCCTACTTCTGGTATATTTGTAGAAAGTTCCACCTGTGTTTTATTTTGACCAGATACTGCTACCGAACCATTGTTATTCCAAGAATAAGATATAGTATCAATTCCTGCAGAACTACTTACACTAATCTTTATTTCCGCTCCTTGTTTTGTTGTACTTACTGTTGGAATAACTGCATTTTTTTGATCATTTATTTCGGTTATTACAGCATAAGCTCCGCTTCCAGATAGTATTAATCCGAAAAGTAATATTATTATTGCAAACATCCTTACGACAGATTTTATTTGCATAGGCTCCTTATTTTTTGGTTTATTGTTTCGTTGAATATTATTATTAAATTGAAATTCATTGTTATTTTGTTCTGAATTATCAGTCATTAAAATTTGATTCACTTTGACTTTTGCCTCCTTTGTTTTTTACAAACAAATTATAACATAGCAATTTTTTAAAGTAAATAATATTATTACATTTTTTGCAAAATTTAACTTCCTTCATATTAGAAGGAAGTTATTATTTTATAGTATGAATTTTTTAATTAAAGTTACTCCTAAAATTACTATTGCCAATACTCCAAAAGTTATTCCAAAATATACTTGTACTTGACCTGTTTGCACTGTTACAAGTACTGGTGCATCATCTATATCATCTTCGCCTTCTTTTTTGTTATTTGGTGTTGAATCTATATCTGGTGCTCCAAAGTCGTTGTAGTCTTTGCTAATTTCTGCCCAGTTGTCCATAACTTTCATGTTTTCTTCACTATTTATCCATGTAAGAATTACTTCTACTTCAGTACTTTCTCCTGGTTTTAATAGTATATCCTTTGCAGAATCTGTTACTATTGTTTTGTCATCTACTACGGTCCATGTTGGATTATCCTCTGCTACAAATTTTAATCCGTCTGGTATGTAATCTTTAATTTCTTTAGCATATCCTGCTATTTGACCTTCGTTAGTTACTCTTATGCTATATTTAAATTTTATAGTAACAGAATTTAATTTACTCTTTTTTAAGTCAACTTTAACTATTGCTTCTGGATCGTCTTCTGCTTTATGTCCTGTATCTGTTACTTTTTGTGAACCATCAGCTTCTGTTACAATTGCTTGTGTTACCCATTTTCTTAGGCTTAAATCAAAATATTGAACTTTAATTTTTTCTATATCTTGGTCATCTTCGCCTTCATTCCATTCATCCGGTGTTGAATCTCTATCATCTACATCATTTCCGTCTTCATCTTTATCTTCAGAAATTTGAGCTTTATTTATTATTATTCTATCAGATGTATTTGGAACTGTTACTTTAAATGCTACTTGAACATCCTTGTAGTAAAGAGTTGTTCCATCAAATGCTTTTATTAAATTTGCTCCTTCTACTTTTTCTTGTTCTTTTGACAAGTAGTCAGTTACAATTGATACTGCATCTTTTACATTTGTTGTAACATTTCCATCTTTGTCTAGCATATTCCATCTATAAGTTGTATTTGTTTCATCTTCTGGTAAGAATTCTAATCCTTCTGGAATGTCATCTTTAACAAGCTCTGCATAACCATTAATTTGACCTTCATTGTAAACTCTTATTGTATATGTTACAATGTCTGAATTTTTAACAAGAACTGGTTCCTTTGTATGGTTGTAATCTGCTGTTGTAGAACTTCCATCTTGTAATTTACTTGTGTCTACTTGTGGAATTCTTGATGTTACTTTTGTATTATTTACTCCTGTAATAAATTTACGTAAGCTTAAGTCGAACTCTTTAACTGTTGTGTCTATTTTTACTTTTTCAAAGTCATCATCATCTTGTTGACCTTTTACATATGAATTTGAAATTTCATTATCTTTGTAATTTTCTCTATCAGTTCCTGTTGGAATTATAGCATTTGCTTTTTGTGAATCTCTATCTGTTACACTTGCTCCATTTTTGTTTACAAAATCAGTAATTTCAGCAATGTTTGTTATTTTGTTTGCCATTGGTTCTGTTTTAACAACTTCGCATACTACTTTTATTTCTTTGTAAGAAAGTGTTGTTCCATCAAATGCTTTAATTTTATTTGCTCTTGCGGCAGTTTCATTATCTTTTGATAGATAATTTGTTGAAATTTGTTGAGCATTATTTGCATTTACTGTCCATTCATAAGTTTTATTTATTTCATTTTCTGGTAAGAATTTTAATTGTTCTGGTAAGTGGTCTGTTACTGTATTTGCATATCCATCAACGTCACCTTCATTATAAACCCTTATTGTGTATGTTACAATTGAACCTATTTTTACTTCTAGTGGTTCTTTAGAGTGATTGTAAATTGCTGTTGTTGCTGTTCCATTTGCTAAATTTGTTATATTTACCTGTGGAATTCTTGATGTTATTTCTTTTCCATCTATATTAGTAATAAATTTACGTAAGCTTAAATCAAATGCTTTTACTGTTATTTTTTCAAAGTCATCATCATCTTGTTGACCTTCTACATATGAATTTGAAATTTCGTTATCTTTGTAATTTTCTCTATCAGTTCCTGTTGGAATTGTAGCATTTGAGCCTTGCGAATCCCTATCTGTTACTGTATTTCCTTGGCCGTCTGTAAATTTAGAAATTTCGGCAATGTTTGTTATTTTGTTTGCCATTGGCTCTGTTTGAATAACTTTACATGCAACTTTTACATCTATATAAGAAAGAGTATTTCCTCCATCATAAGCATTTATTTTATTTACTCCTGTTGTTTTTTCATTTGCTTTTCCTGTATATGTTGTTTTTATTGTTTTTGCTTTTGCTACATCTGTTGTTTCATTTCCAGATTCATCATATAATTTCCAACCATATGTTGTATTTATTTCATGACCTGCTATAAATTGTAATTGTTCTGGTAAGTGATCTGTTATCTCTTCTACATATCCATCAACTTCACCTTCGTTGTAAACTCTTATTGTGTATACAACTGTAGATCCTACATCTACTTTAAGTGGTGCTTTAGAATGAATATATGTTGCTGTTGTTGCTGTTCCTGCTTTTAATGCAGATACATCTACTTGTGGTATTCTTGATGTTATTTCTTGTCCATCTATGTTTGTTATAAATTTACGTAAGCTTAAATCTAATGATTTGATTATTAATTTTTCGAAATCATCATCATCTTGTTGTCCTGGTATATAAGTTTCGCCTCTATTTATTTCATTATCTTTGTAATTTTCTAAGTTTGTTCCTGTTGGAATTGTAGCATTTGAGCCTTGTGAATCTCTATCTGTAACTGCATTTCCTTGTCCATCTGTAAATTTAGAAATTTCAGCAATATTTGTTATTTTATTTGCCATTGGTGTTGTTGATACTACTTTACATCTAATTTGTACATCTTTATATGAAAGAGTATCTCCTCCATCGTATGCCTTAATTAAATTTTCCTTTGGTGTAGTTTCATTTGCGACACCTAAATATGTAGTTTTAACTGTGTGTAAGTCATTTCCCGATAATTGCCATCCATATTTGATGTTTAATTCATCATTTGTAATAAACTCTAATTGTTCTGGTAAATGATCTGTTATTTCTTCTACATATCCATCTGTGCTTGCTTCGTTATAAACTCTTATTGTATATGTTACAATATCACCTAATTGCACCTTTACTGGTGTTTTTGGATGAGTATATGTTGCTGTTGTTGCTGTTCCTGCTTTTAATGCAGATACATTTACTTGTGGTACTCTTGAAGTAACCTGTGTTCCATTTACTTCTGTAATAAATTTTCTTAATGATAAATCAAATGGATTTGGCACTACTATTGATGCTTCATCTGAAAAATGTAAAGCTTGTTCTTCTATTATTACTACTGGTTGCTCTGTATTTGGAGCATTTTCTACAGACCAATATGTTGCAGTTTTTGTAGAATATGAACTATTTAATGTTATTGTTATTCCTGGTATATTTGAACTTGTTGGAACCATTAAATAAAATTCTGTGCCTACTAATTCGCTTATGTCTTTGTCTGTTGCAACAATTTGTCCTTGTTCATTTTTTACTCCTAATGTTGGTGTAATTGCACTGCTTGTTACAGAAT
This sequence comes from uncultured Clostridia bacterium, assembly GCA_934169535.1. GTDB lineage: Bacteria > Bacillota > Clostridia > TANB77 > CAG-508 > CAG-245. Next base: position 5,607 of record CAKPOC010000026.1, read on the forward strand.
CTTTGCATGTCATAGATATTGTATAATTTTCGTTTAATAATTGATTTATTTTATATGGTCCTGCGACATAGTTATTTTCAATTTTTTGCATGCTAGCATTTGAACTAACAAGTTCTACTGGCTTAGTTGTATTTGAAGAACTTGTGTAATTTGCAGGAGCATTTGTTATATAATATTCAAATAATGCTTCTGCTGCATCTTGTTTGTCCCAATTTCCTAAGTCTTCAAATGTTTTGTATGCGTCAATTCCTGTATCTAAACCTTTTGTAGTGTTTGTCTTTAATTCTATTTGATTATAACAATACTCAGGATCTCCACTATTTGTAAAATGCCATATTGCAAGCTGTTGAATAACATCTATGTCATCATCTGTAAGTGACATATAAGCTTCATCTGGTATTTTATTTTTTAAGAATGCATTTCTTGCAGAAGTGTTGTCCTTTGATGTGTCTGGCATAACATAGAAATTATCTAGTAGCCACATAAGCTTATTATAATTTTCGCCTGTTGGTAAAACATTTCTGTATGTTGTTGGTATTGCATCTAAATTACGTATATTAAATTTTTGTGTATATGTACTAATTTTAGGATTATTTCCTGTAGACATATCTGAAGAGCCAAAACCTGGTCCTGCTTTAATACAGTAAATTGTTTTATTTAAATTTGGACTTGTTCCCATAGTACTTTCATAGCTTGCTATTTTCCACACTTTTTTACCCGCTTGTGCATACGCAAAACCTGAATTACGTAATGAAACAATTCCTAAATATAAAGGTCCACTTGATTCGGCTTTTACATTTGTTGTTCCTAAAGCTAATAGTGTACCTATTGATAATATTGTTCCTAATAAAATCTTTCTAAATTTTTTCATAATTATTTATGTGTTATTTTTTAACACACATCCTCCTTAAATTTTAATATTAAGATACATTTTTATTATATAATATAATACTTTTAAAATCAAGTTTTTTCCCTAGAAAATTACAGTTTTTTTCGTTTTTTTATTGCTTTTTTTTTACTATTCATATAAAATATTTTCGGATGGTGAATTTTATGAATTATAAGAAAAAAAATAACAATAATATAGATTTTAAAAATAGAAAATTGCTAATTTTTGCATGCGTTTTCTTGTTTCTTTGTTTTTCACTTGCATTTAGAATCTTTTGGCTTCAATTTGTTGAAGGAAACGATTTAAAGGAAAGGCAATATAAACAGTCTACTGCAAATACTGTAATAAGCCCTAAAAGGGGTACTATTTATGATTCTACCGGAAAAGCTCTTGCAGTAAGTTCTGACGTTGATACAATATCAATAAATCCTTCATTAATTTATGTAAAAAATGATCAAGATGCGACAAACAAACTAAAGCAAAAAGTTGCGCGAGCATTTTCAGACATTTTTTCATTAGACTATAATGAAGTTTTAATAAAAGTTACTAGCACAAATTCTGTAGAAACAATAATTTCTAAAGTAGATAATGACAAGGTTTTAGAGCTTCAAGAATGGATGAAAGAAAACAATGTATATTCTGGAATAAACATAGATGAAGATACAAAAAGAACTTACCCATATAATAATTTAGCATCAAACTTAATTGGTTTTTGTGGAAGTGACAATAATGGTTTAGCAGGTATCGAATACTACTGGGATAGTACTCTTGCAGGAACTTCTGGGAAAGCCACTACTGCAATAGATTCTCTTCAAAATTCAATTCCTGATAAAGACGAAGTTTATATAGCACCTCAAAACGGATATGACGTAACTTTATCAATTGATGTAAATATTCAAACAATTGTAGAAAAATATTTAAAGCAGGCGGTAGCTGAAAACGACTGTAAAAGCGGTGGCTCAATGATTTTAATGAATCCTTCAACAGGAGATATTTTAGCTATGGCATCTTACCCAGATTATAATTTAAATACTCCTTTTACTCCAAATGATTCGTTAAAAACTACTTGGGATACATTATCTAGTTCTGAAAAAACTGAAGCTCTATACAAAATGTACAGCAATAAAGTTGTTAGTGAAACTTACGAACCTGGCTCAGTATTTAAAATAATTCTTGCAGCAACAGCATTAGAAGAAAATATTTCTGAAACAGACACTCCTGGCGAATTTTACTGCCCTAGTTATGAAATGGTTTCAGGCGTAAAAATTAGATGTGCAAACAGTAGCGGACATGGAAGTCAAAGTTTAAGAAATGCCTTAGAAAATTCTTGTAACCCAGCTTTAATACAGCTAGGTCAAAAAATAGGCGTTTCTACTCTATATAAGTATTTTAAGGCTTTTGGCTTATTCGAAAAAACAGGAATTCAAACAGCTGGCGAATCTTCAAGTCAATTCCACGAAGAACGTGCAGTAGGACCTGTTGAACTTGCAACAATTTCATTTGGTCAAAGATTTACAATTACTCCTATACAAATGATAACAGCAGCTTCTGCAATTGCAAATAACGGCGTTTTAGTTCAACCTCGAATAGTCACAAAAATTACAAACTCTGAAACTGGTGAGGTTACAAACATAGATACAACAAAAGTAAGACAAGTAATATCTCCTGAAACTGCAGAATCTGTAAGAAGCATTATGCAATCTGTTGTAACAGATGGTGGTGGTCAATATGGAAAAGTTAAAGGTTATTCAATTGGTGGAAAAACTGGTACATCAGAAGAAAGTGCAGCAAACCCTGGTGCAGGTTATGTATCTTCATTTTTAGCAATTGCACCTGTTGAAAATACTCAAGTTGTTGTTCTTTTATCTTTATATGGTCCTCAAGGCAAATCGCACTTTGGTGGTCAAATTGCGGCTCCGGTTGTATCACAAGTTCTTAGTGAAGTTCTTCCTTACCTTGGAATTCCTTCAGACTCTGACTCTTCTGAAACAACTTCAATTACAATTCCAGATCTAAAAGGTAAAACTGTAAAAGAAGCAAAAGAAACATTATCAAACTTAGGAATTTCACTTACAACCTCCGCAACTGACGATGAAATAATAACTACTCAAACTCCTAAAGCAGGAAATTCTATTTCGAGCAAAGGTGTTATAAGAGTTTATACAAGTGAACATTCAGACTCAATATCGTCAACCGTTCCAGATCTTAAAGGAAAAAGTTTATATCAAGCAGCAAGTTCTTTGAAATCTTCAAATTTAAATATTCAAGCTTCTGGTTCAGGTATAGTAATTTCGCAGGATGTTCAAAGTGGTTCACAAGTAGAAGAAGGTACTATTATAAAAGTTACTCTTCAAGACGTAGACTCTGAATTACATTAAAAAATACCCCTAACAATTTGGTTTTAGCCCAAACGTTAGGGATTTTTTATTTTTGTATTATTACTTCATCATCTTTTACAGTAAGCTGCACTTTCTTTCCTGGTTTTATTTTTTCTTCTAATATTGCTTCTGCAATTTTGTCCTCTATCATACTTTGTATTGCCCTTTTCAAAGGTCTTGCTCCATACTCAATATTTGATCCTTTTTTAGCAACAAGATCTTTTACTTCATCTGTGATTTCAACTTTGTATCCTTGACTTTCTAATCGTTTTTCAACATTTGCAAGCATTATATTTATAATTGATTTAATGTTTTCGCTTGTTAATTTGTGGAATACGATTATATCATCTATACGATTTAAAAACTCAGGTCTAAATTGTTTTTTTAGTTCGCTCATTACTGCCTTTTTTATTTCTTCATAATTTTCATTGTCTTCTTTTTTTCCAAAGCCAAGTTTCGTTGTATCTGTAATTAGCCTTGCTCCAATATTTGATGTCATAATGATTACTGTATTTTTAAAATCTACTTTTCTTCCTTGTGCATCAGTTAGCCTTCCATCATCTAGTATTTGAAGTAATATATTCATAACATCTGGATGCGCCTTTTCTACCTCATCAAATAAAATTACTGAATATGGGTTTCTTCTAACTTTTTCAGTTAGTTGTCCTGCTTCATCATAGCCAACATATCCTGGAGGCGCACCTATTAATTTTGCAGTTGAATGTGGCTCCATAAATTCAGACATATCTATTCTTATAATTGAATTTTCATTTCCAAACATAGCTTCTGCAAGAGTTTTAGCAAGTTCTGTTTTTCCTACACCTGTAGGTCCTAAAAACATAAATGAACCTATTGGTCTATTTGGATCTTTTAATCCTACCCTGCTTCTTCTTATTGCTTTTGCAACTTCTGTTACAGCTTCATTTTGTCCAACAACTCTCTTATGAAGAATTTCCTCCAAGTTTCTTAATTTCTCGTTTTCTGTTTCTGTTATTTTGTTAGTAGGAATTCCAGTTAGACTTGACACAACATCCGCTATGTCTTCCTTTGTAAGGGTTGCTACCTTTTTGCTGTTTCCATCACTCCACTTTTTTTGTTTCATTTCTAATTCATCTTTTTTAGAATTTATTAAATCTCTTAATTTTGCAGCCTTTTCAAAATCCTGTGTTGCAACAGCTTCTTCTTTTTCTTTAGAAACTTTTTCTATTTCTTCTTCTAATTGTTTTAGTTTTTCAGGTTTTGTGTAAGTTCTCATCTTTACTCTAGATGCCGCTTCATCGATTAAATCAATTGCTTTATCTGGTAAAAATCTGTCGTTTATATATCTTATAGATAATTCTGTTGCAGCTTTTATCGCTTCATTAGAGATTTTAACATTATGGTGTGCTTCGTACTTATCTCTTAATCCTTCTATTATTTTTATAGTGTCTTCTTTGCTTGGTTCTGTAACCATTATTTTGCTAAATCTTCTCTCTAAGGCAGCGTCTTTTTCTATATATTTTCTATATTCTGCTAAAGTTGTTGCGCCTACTACTTGAATTTCGCCTCTTGCAAGTAATGGTTTTAAAATATTCGCAGCATCTACTGCTCCTTCTGCAGCGCCAGCACCTACAATAGTATGAATTTCATCTATAAATAAAATTACATCTCCTGCTTTTTTCACTTCTTGCAAAGACTTTTTTATTCTTTCTTCGAAATCGCCTCTATATTTTGCGCCTGCTACCATTCCAGAAATGTCAACACTTACAACTCTTTTGTTTTTTAATAGTTCTGGAACATCTCCTGCTACAATTTTTTGAGCTAATCCTTCTACAATAGCTGTTTTTCCAACGCCTGGTTCGCCGATTAAGCAAGGATTATTTTTAGTTCTTCTCGATAATACTTGAATAACTCTTTGTATTTGCTCTTCTCTTCCTATTACAGGATCTAGCTTTCCTTCATTTGCTTTTTTGGTTAAATCTGTTCCATATTGGTTTAATGTTGGAGTTTGATTAAAGCTTGAAACATTTTCTCTTTTTTCTGAGCCCTCTGTATTAGAAGTTTCTTCCGAAATTTTTAATATTTCATCATATAATCTTCTAGGGTTCACGTCTAGTTCCATCATTATACGGATTGCAACACTATCACCTTCATTTAGCATTCCTATAAGCAAATGTTCTGTTCCGATGTAGTCAGAATTTGTGTTTCTTGATGCTATATATGCTCTTTCTATAATTCTTTTAGTTCTTGGTGTAAACGCAATTTGCATAACATCTTGGTCTTCATTTGTGCCGATTAATTCTTCAATCTTTTCTAATATTTTTTCGGGTGTTACTTTTTGGTTTTGCAAAACCTTACTTGCCACACTATTTTTTACAGCAGATAACGCATACAAAATGTGTTCTGTTCCAATATAATTATGGCCTAGTCCTACAGCTAACTCTTTAGCTCTTTGTAAAACTTCTTCACTGCTATTTGTAAATTTATATTCCATAGTTTTTCTCCTTTCATTCGCTTATAATTTTTTTAATAACTTTTGCTCTTTCTATTTCTTGCTCTTCTTCTTCCATAATTCTACCACAGTATTTTTGAAGGTTTGCAGGTTTAGAATAAAGCATTATCTTTTTTACTTTAAAGTCATTTAGTTCTGGAATAATTCCTAAATCTGTACCTAATTTTAGCTCAGACATTAATTTTTCTGTTTCACTAGAATTTAATTTTCTTGCATTTGTTAAAATTCCATAATCTCTGTAAACTCTATCTTCTAATTCAATTTCGTTTTTGCATAAATATTTTCTTGCTGTTTTTTCTTGCTGAATTATTTTTTCGACAATTGCTTTAATATTTTTGCAAATTTCTTCTTCGCTTACTCCTAAAGTTTGTTTATTTGAAATTTGGTACATATCACAAGCACTTTTTGAACCTTCACCATAAATACCTCTTACTTCCATTCCTAAATTATTTACTATTTGTAATAATTTATTTAGGTTTCCTGTTCTTGCAAGTGCTGGCAAATGAACCATTACAGAGATTCTTATTGCAGTTCCTATGTTAGTTGGGCAAGCAGTTAAATATCCAAATTTTTCGCTATACGCATAATCTATATTTTCTTCAATTTTTTTGTCTATTTCTGTCGCAAGCTTTAAAAGTTCTTTAGGTTCTAGTCCTTCTCTAAATGTTTGAATTCTTAAATGGTCTTCTTCATTTACCATTATGCAAATGTTTTCTTCTTCATTTATTAAAATTGCTTTATTTTCACTTTTCTTAGCAAGATCTGGGCTTATGATATTTTTTTCTACCAAAGCTTGTTTGCTTATTTCATCTATATCAGATAATTTAAAAAATTTAAGTCCATACCCTATTTTCGAAATAACATTTTGTGCTTTTTCCTCTATTTCCTCTTTTTCCTTTTGAGACATATTATTTTCAAAATTATATCCGACAATATTTCTTGCAAGTCTAACTCTTGTACTTACTACAACATCAGATTCTTTACCATCTTCTAAATACCAATTTGCCATTTTATCTGCTTCCTTTCTTTATTTTAACTTTTTTATTTCATCACGAATTTTAGCTGCATCTTCATATCTTTCTTCTTTTATTGCTTGCTTTAATTCATCTTCTAATTTTGTTTTAGCATCATCTTCTTTCTTTTCTTTTGCTTCTTTTTTCATTGCTCTTTCTGGAATTCTTCCTACATGTCTTGAATTTCCTTGTATGTTCTTAATTACTGGTTCTAGTCTGCTCTCAAAAGTTTCATAACATTTTGGACATCCAAGTAATCCTGTTTGAATAAATTCATCATATGTTAGTCCGCAATTATCACACTTTTCTTTTTCTGCATTTTTTACAAAGCTTGGTAATTCAAGACCATTTTCATATTCTCCAAAAAAGTCACCTATGAAATCTGAAATGCTTAAAGGCATTTTCATACTAAAATTTCCTACTCCCATTTTTCTTGCACAATCATCACATAAGTGCATAACTTTTTTATTTCCATTTACAATTTGAGTATATTTTACGTTTGCTTCATTTTTTCCACAATTTTCACATAGCATATTAAATCCCTCCTAAAATTAATCTTCAACCAAATTAATTAACATATTTTTAAAAATATTTGCTCGCAATTTATCTCTTACCTGTGGCTCCACATTTAAAACATTGTCACTTGTTGCAACCTTTAACAGTTTTGCCTCTTTAGGTGTTATTATATTGTAAGACAAAAAATTACTAATAAATATTGATACTTCTTGTGCTGTTATTTTATTTCCTATGCTTGAAATTATGTGCATTAGGTAATTACTTTTGGTAACATTTATTTTTGTAATTGTTATATGTCCTCCGCCTCCTCTTCTGCTTTCAACATAATATCCTTGTGAAGGTTTAAACCTTGTTTGTATTACATAGTTTATTTGTGATGGCACACAGCCAAGTTTTTCTGCTAAATCATTTCTTTGAATTTCTATTTTGTTTTCTTCATCAAATAAATCATTTATAAATTCTTCTATCATATCTGATAATTTCATATCTTTCTCCTTTTATTTTTAACTTTGACTTTCTTTGACTTTAATTATTATATCACTTTTTTATTTTTTGTCAACTAGATTTTATAAATTCACATAAAATTCACAAATGCTGCATATGTTTTTTTATTTCGTTTAATTCCTGTTGTGCTTCACTTTTTCGTTTTTCAGAATCTTCAATAGCAGAAGTGGTTTCAGCAAATTTTGTTTGCTGTTCTTTTATCTTATAAGTAATCGCCTCTAATTTTTCTCTTTCCTTTTTAGCCTTAAATTCTATATCGGATAAATGTTCAGCAGTTGAGCCTTTTTCACCTCTTATAAAATCTTTATAACCATTATCAGACATATATTTATAAAATCTATCTTGAAGTAGGCTATATGATTTAATTAAAATAGGTTTTCCTTAAAATTTAGCAGATTTTAAGGATATTCACTTTTAAATGTGTTTTCCTGTAAATCAAACATGATATTTTGTAGCACTTATTATTCATTAAATTCATCGCCCTTACAACAAAACATACAAAACGGGCACTTTTAACTCTAATGGCTCCTCTAAATGAGTAAAGAGGAATATCAATATTCAATTTTTCAGTATCATATTTCTATGATACACACACTATATCACGAATTGCCCAAAAATCAAGAGAATCTTTAAAATTAATTGTAAAAATCTTGAATTTATGATAATATGTTACCAATAGTTCAAAATTTCTACAAGGAGGTATTTCAAGATATGGATAATAATAAATTAGATACAATTACAAACTTGTTTGAAGGTAAAGAAATTAGAAGTATTTGGGATTCAGAAAAAGAAGAATATTTTTTCAGTGTCATTGATATTATTAGTGCATTAACTGAAAGTAATAATCCTAGAAACTACTGGAATACACTTAAAAGAAGAATGACTGAAGAAGAAAAAAGTGAGTTGTACGCAAAATGCGTACAACTCAAAATGAAATCTCCAAAAGATGGAAAAAATTATTTGACAGACACATTAGATACAAAAGGTATTTTAAGGTTAATTGAATCAATCCCAAGTCCAAATGCTGAGCCGTTTAAACTTTGGCTTGCACAAATGGGAAAAGAAAGAATTGATGAAGTATTTGATCCAGAACTTGCTGTTAATCGTGCTGTTGATTACTATAGAAGTAAACGGATATGATGATAAATGGATTAAACAAAGATTAAATGGTGTTGTAGATAGACGTAAATTAACAGATGTATGGAAAGAAAACGGAATAACAAAAAATTACGAATATGGAGTACTTACAAATGAAATATATCAAGAATGGTCTGGAATGAAAGCTTCACAATATAAAGAATATAAAGGATTAAGAAAAGAATCTTTAAGGGATAATATGACAGATATTGAAGTTGCTCTAACAGATTTAGGAGAGATTACAACAAGAGAACTTGTGAAAAAACATAAACCTTATGGATTAGATGAAAATAGAAAAGTTGCTAAAATGGGTGGACATGCTGCAAAAGTTGCAAGAGAAGATATTGAAAAAAGTTTAGGAGAATCTGTTGTAACAAGAAAAAATGCATTGAATTATAAATATATAGAAGATGAAAAACTAATTGAAGATAAAAAAACTAAAAAGAAGAAATAAATTGCTTAATGTTTTATTTGTATAGATAAATAGTAATACTATGAAAATATGAATTAATTATGGAGGTTTATTATGGAAAAATTACAGTCAATTACAATAGAAAAGAATGAAGCATATTTGAGACAAATTTCTAAAAAAGTAAATATTAATGACCCAGAGCTTCATAATAATATTGTAGTTCTTCAAGATTATTGCATGCAAAATGATGTAATGGCAATGGCTGCTGTACAGTTAGGAATTCCCAAAAGAATAATTTATGTAAAAAACACAAACTTAGATATATTAAATAAAAGATTAACTGATGAAGGAAAAGAAGAAACAAAAGATTATAATGAGGCTAAAATATTAATTAATCCAGAAATTATATCAAGCGAAGGACTAACTACATTTTGGGAAGCTTGTGCTTCTTGCTCTTGGTATGAAGAAAATGAAAAAAAATGGTATAACGGAAAAGTAAAGAGACCTTATAAAATTAAAGTAAAATATTGTGACATAGAAGGTATAGAAAAAGAAGAATATTTTGAAGGCTTTGAAGCTACTGTATTATGTCATGAAATTGATCATTTAGACGGAATCCTACACATTGATATAGCAGATAAAGTTATAAAAGCAACAAAAGAAGAACGAATAGAATTGAGAAAAAAAGAAGGTTATACAGTAATAAGTATGACAGGAAATTATGAGCAATTGAAATTAAAGAATTTAGATGAGAAAAATGAAGA
>CAKPOC010000027.1 GCA_934169535.1 uncultured Clostridia bacterium
AGGTTATAGTAATAACATCAGGAAAAGGTGGAGTAGGAAAAACAACTACAACAGCAAATCTTGGTTCAGCATTAGCTTTAAAAGGCAAAAAAGTAGTTTTAGTAGATACTGATATTGGACTAAGAAATCTAGATGTAGTAATGGGACTTGAAAACAGAATAGTATATGACATAGTAGATGTTGTAGAAGAAAAATGTAAATTAAGACAAGCTCTAATAAAAGATAAAAGATTTGAACAATTATTCCTATTACCAGCCGCCCAAACAAGAGATAAAAGTGCAATAGATGAAGAACAAATGAAAGAATTAACCAGCAAACTAAAAGAGGAATTTGACTATATACTAATTGATTGTCCAGCAGGAATTGAGCAGGGCTTTAAAAATGCTATTGCAGGAGCAGACAGAGCAATAGTTGTTACTAATGCAGAAATATCATCAATAAGAGATGCTGATAGAATAATCGGCTTATTAGAAGCATCTGAAATCAAAAATCCAGAGCTAATTGTAAATAGGTTAAGACCTAATATGGTTAGAAAAGGTGAAATGATGGATGTAGAGGACATTGTTGATTTATTATCAATAAATCTAATCGGTGTCGTACCAGATGATGAATTTATAATTACACAAACTAACAAAGGAGAACCTGCTGTAATAAACAAAAAAGCTCCATCTGGAAAAGCTTACCTAGAAATTGCAAGAAGAATTTTAGGAGAGAGCGTAGATGTATCAATTCCAGGAAAAGACGAAGGATTTTTTACAAAAATAAAGCACATATTTAAAAAATAAAATAGTCAAAATGGAGGAAAAAATGTTCGAAAACGTAATTAGTTTCTTTAAAAGAGTAGGAAAAAAAGATAAATTGGAAGAAAAATCAAAAAACACAGCAAAAGAAAGACTTCATTTAGTTCTTATGCAAGATAGAGCAAACGTATCTGCTGACTTTCTTGATATGATGAGACAAGAAATAATAGAAGTAATAAAAAAATATATAGATGTAGATGAAAATGACATAGATGTAAGGCTAACTAATAAAGTAAATGAGGATGGCTCAGTTGGAGCACCTGCTTTATATGCAAATATTCCAATTGCAGGAGTTAAAGAAAATGCTGCTGCAAAGGTAGAAAAAAAGGAAGAACCTAAAAAAGAGGACAAACCTGAAGAAAAAGTAGAGCCAAAGGAAGAAAATACAGAAAAAGAAGAAAAAACTGAAGCTGTAGAAGATAATAAAAAAGATGAAAAAATAGTAGAAGTAGAAGACAATACAGAAGAACCAAAAGAAGAAGAAGAAACTGTAACTGAAGAAAAAATAGAAGAATATCCCAAAACAGACGTTAAAATAGAAGAAAACAAAACAGAAGAAGATTCTAATAAAGAATAAGAGGAATTTCAATGGGAAGAAAGATACTAAAAAACATTGATTGGGGAATATTAGTATGTATTGCAATATTACTTGTAATTGGTTTATTTGCGCTATTTTCTGCAACTCAACAAAGTAATTATGACGAATTCAAAAAACAACTTATGTGGGTTGCAATAAGTTTGCCAATAACATTTATTATAGTTATGATAGATTACAATACAATAACTAAAGCAAGTCTTCCCCTATATATTTTTATGATAGTTACTTTGGTAGCAGTATTATTTACTAACCCAGTAAATGGAGCAACCAGCTGGTTTAACATAGGCTCAATTTCTATTCAGCCAGCAGAGTTTGCAAAAATCATAGTAATAATGTGTTTAGCAGTACAAATTGCTAAAGTTCAAGAAAATGACAAAGATGAAATAAGCAGACCAAAGCAATTGCTAAAAGTATTAGTAACGGCTTTTGTTCCAATACTACTAATTATAAAACAACCAGATTATGGCACAGCAATGGCTTTTATGATAGCTTTAGTCCTTATGTTATTCACGGCAGGAATAAAAAAGAGATACATAATTTCAGGAATTTTAATATTAGCGATACTATTACCAGTAGCATACTTTTTTATATTACCAGAACATGCTAAAACAAGAATTGATGTGTTTTTAAATCCAAACTTAGATCCAAGAGGCGCAGGATATAATGTTATACAATCAAAGCTTGCAATTGGTGCAGGTGAATTCTTGGGAATGGGCTTTTTAAAGGGTAATCAAACGCAATTAGGATTTTTATATCCTAAAAGTACAGACTTTATTTTTGCTGTAATAGGAGAAGAGTTAGGATTTATAATAGCAGCTACTGTAATAACTGCATATGTAGTTTTAATTACAAGGGCAATTTATATTGCTAAAACTGCAAAAGATGATGTGGGTGCATATATGGCGATAGGAATTGCAGGAATATTTTTATTCCACATGACAGAAAATATAGGAATGACAATGGGGCTACTACCAATTACAGGAGTGCCACTTCCATTTGTAAGTTATGGAGGAAGCTCACTGCTTACTAATTTTATAATGATAGGACTTTTATTAAATATAAGTGGAAGAAGACAAAAAACAATTTTTATAGACTAATAGAAAATGAGTGTAAATATGAAAATAGGAAATATAGAACTAAACAACAACATATTTTTAGCACCAATGGCAGGCATAACAGACCTGCCATTTAGATTAATATGCAAAAAAATGGGAGTTGGCTTAGTGTATACTGAAATGGTAAGCAGTAAAGCACTAATGTATGGAGATGAAAAAACAAAAAAACTATTGCATACAATACCAGAGGAAAGACCGCTTGCTGTTCAAATATTTGGCAGTGACCCAGATGCAATTGCGTATGCTGCAAAATACGTAAGTGATTTTGCCGACATTGTTGATATTAATATGGGGTGTCCTGCTCCTAAAATTGTAAAAAACGGAGATGGAAGTAAACTACTATTAGACTTAGAAAAGGTAGAAAATATAGTAAAAGTAGCTGTTCAAAATTCTAAAGTTCCGGTAACTGTAAAAATAAGAAAAGGCTGGGACGAAAATCACATAGTTGCGTTAGAAGCTGCTAAAATTATAGAAAATGCCGGAGCTTCGGCAATAACTATCCACGGAAGAACAAGAGCTCAGTATTACTCGGGAGAGGCAGACTGGGAAATTATAAAAAAGATAAAAGAAAATGTAAGTATTCCTATAATAGGAAATGGAGATATAAAATCAGCGCAAGATGCCAAAGAAAAAATGGAATATTCACACGTGGATGCGATAATGGTTGGAAGAGCAGCACTAGGAAATCCGTGGATATTTAAGCAAATAAACGAATATTTAAAAAATGAAAAAATACTAACAAACGTAACTAATGAAGAAAAATTAGATACTATAATTAAGCACTTAGAACTAGAAATAGCAGAAAGAGGAGAAATATCTGCAGTAAAAGAAATGAGAAAACACATAAGTGCATATACTAAAAATTTACCTAATTCAAGTGAATTTAGAAGTAAAATAAATAGTTTAAATACCAAAAATGAAGTAGAAGATGAATTAAAAAGCTTTTTTGCAAGTTTGTAAATTAGAATACATATTTTAATTAAAATACAAGCATAAGCTACATATAATAATAGAGGCATAAATGATGTAATATTAACACCATAATGTCTCTTTATATTTTATGAAAGGAAGGAGCTTGTATGAAAATTTTAAAAAACAAAAAAATGATTATAGTTATATTTTTGCTGCTCATTGCAATAGTAGGATTCATAATTTTCAAAAATAATGCTTATAAAAAATCAAATGCAGGGAATAATATTAATGAAAAAATAACTTTAGAAAATGCAAATGAGTATATTCTTAACATCAAGTATTACGAAGCAAAAATAGAGGTAACAATAAATAGTAATAAAAATTCTAATAAATATATAATGGAGCAAAAGCATAACATAGATGAGGACTACCAAAAAGTATTAGAACCAGCTAATTTACAAGGCATGGAAATAATTTATAAGGACAATAATTTGAAAGTAAAAAATACAGCACTAAAATTATCTAAAATTTATAAGGACTACCCTTATATTGATAGCAATATTTTATGGCTAAATAGTTTTGTAAGGGAATATAAAAATTCTAAAGACAAAAGTAAAAAAGCATATAAGGACAACGAAAATATAGTAATAGAAGTAGCAGGCAAAAATGAAATAAAAAAACTTTACATTAATGAAAAAACAGGAAAACCAGAAAAAATGTCTGTAGAAGACCAGAACAAAAATACACTTGTATACATAATATATAATGAGATAACATTAAAATAAATGATATCTTAAGGATAAACTTAAAATGTATCTATAATAAATCTAAAGTTACACAATTAGTAGGAGTGAATAGATATGATAGTAAAAAGAGGAGATATGTTTTATGCTGATTTAAGTCCGGTGGTAGGCTCAGAGCAACGGAGGAATAAGACCTGTTGTTATTATACAAAATGATATGGGAAACAAACATAGTCCAACGGTTATAGCAGCTGCAATAACTTCTCAATTGGGAAAAAATAAGTTACCAACGCATATAGAAATAGGACCAGAAAATACTAAGCTAAAAACAGAATCTATAGTTTTAACAGAGCAAATACGAACGATTGATAAAAGCAGATTAAAAGAAAAAATTGGTCATATAGATGATTCAAATATAATGAATCAAATAAATAGTGCATTAGGTGTAAGCTTTGGACTAGAGCAATAAAACATAAGAAAAGACTTCTAGAAAACTAGGAGTCTTTTAAAACAAGATATTCTCTTTAACATTAAATTTTTAAAGATTTTATTAATTTTATTTCGTTATATAATCTTTTTATTCTGTCATTATTTTTATCTAAAGCAACTCTGTATTCAGCAAGTATTTGGTGATAATTTTGAAAATTTTCTTTTGTAGTAAACAAGTATTCCATGCCTTCTTTATAATAATCGCGCTTTTTTTGTTTTGTAGTAGCTTGCATCTTTTGATTATAGTGATCGATTAATTCTAAGCGTTTTATATTTTCTTGCAAGTATTGCACATATTTATCAACAAGGTAAATTTCATACTGAGTATCTTCAATAACTATTTTAAATAAACACTTTAAAATGTAAGGGCTAATTTTTCCAATTTGAGAGTTTTCGCTTAAAGCACTTAAAGCAACTAACGACTTTTCATTTTCAGGCTTTGTCTCTGCAATCATATCTTCCAAAGTTTTAGAAATATTTACGTGTGTGGTGTAATGTCTTTTAGTAGTTAAAGCATCATATTCATCTGCAACACGTATAATTTTTGCAATTATTGGAATTTCGTTTTGAGTTTTTCCGTTTGGATATCCACTACCATTTAAAGCTTCGTGATGATTTAAAGCTCCTTCTGCATAGGGCCTTAATTGTGCATCTTTCATACATATTTCATAACCGTAAGTAGTGTGTTTTTTCATTATTTCAAATTCTTCCTTGGTAAGTTTCTCTGGTTTAGAAAGAATTTCGTAAGGAACTTTAGATTTCCCAATATCGTGTAAATAACCACTTATTATAGCATAAACTGTGAAATCGGAGTTTAACTTTAATCTTTGACACAATCTACCACATAAATTTCCAACATTTATACAGTGACGTTTGGTTAATGGATCAAGAACTTCTAACACAGAAAGCTGGTACTTTATACTCTGATCTAAATTATACATTTTTATAGAAACATTGTTATAAAAATCGAAGCCGGAATCTTGCATAAATTTCTCCTTTTAATAATATTAGTATAAATATAACATTAAAAATGATAAAATACAATATATGCTAAAAAAATAAGAAAAATAAAATTTTTCACTTGACAATTATACTAACTTGTATTATCTTATGTATAAGTATAAACTTTCTGAGAGGGGGTGAACTTAAGATAATGAGCTCAGAAGAAATATTTGAAAAAGTAAAGGAAATAATAGTAGAACAACTAGGAGTAGCTGAAACAGCAGTTACAATGGAGGCATCTTTTATAGATGATTTAGGAGCAGATTCTTTAGATATAGTAGAACTAATAATGGCACTAGAAGAAGAGTTTGATACAGAAATACCAGACGGTGATGCTGAAAAAATAGTAACAGTTGGAGATGTAGTTGACTACATTAAAGAGCATGTTGCATAAATATAGATTTCAAATAAAATTTAATGGAGAACACAAAAAAATGTGTTTTCTTTTTTTGCTAAAAACTTTACAAATGTGCAAAATTAAGGTAATATATAAGAATAGGAGGAAATATGGAAAAGAATTTTGAAAATTTAGAAAAAGAATTAAAATATACATTTAATAATAAAAATCTTTTAAAAAATGCGTTAACTCATACTTCATATGCAAATGAACACAAAGTTCCTAGTAATGAAAAATTAGAATTTTTAGGAGATAGTATTTTAGAATTTTTATCAAGCAAGTATATTTACAACAATTATCCCAAATTAAAAGAAGGAGAAATGACTAAAGTTAGAGCAACAGTTGTGTGTGAAGAAAGTTTATATAAAATTGCTAAAAAGCATAATTTTAGTGATTTCTTGTTAGTTGGAAAAAGCGAACAACTGCACCAAGGTAATAGAAAAGTAGCAATAATGGCAGATAGTGTAGAAGCGGTAATTGCAGCAATGTATTTTGATGGTGGTTTAGAGGTTTCAGAAAAATTTATTATAGAAAACTTAAAAGATGAAATTGAAATTGCAACAAAACATGTAGGAATTAAAGATCACAAAACCATACTACAGGAAAAACTTCAAGAGCACGGGAATATTTCCATAAGATACGAAATAATTTCAGAAACAGGACCAGATCATAATAAAATATTTGAATCACAAGTTAAGGTAAACGGAAAAGCTTTAGCAAGTGGAAAGGGAAAAACAAAAAAGCAAGCAGAGCAAGAGGCTGCAAGAAAGGCATTAGAATTAAGGTTATAAAATATACAAGGAGGAAATTTAATTGAAGAAACAGTATATTATTCCAATATTTGTGCCACACCTAGGATGCCCAAGGTGCTGTACATTTTGTAACCAAAGAACAATAAGCGGAGAACAAAAGCAAGTAACAAATAAAGATGTAGAAAATACAATAGAATATTATTTGCAAAATTTTAAGAAAAATAATAACACAGTAGAAGTCGCCTTTTTTGGAGGAAGTTTTACTGCTATTGAAAGAGGAAAACAAGAAGAACTTTTAGAAGCAGTGCAGCCATACATAAAAAATAAAAAAGTAGATTATATAAGAATTTCCACAAGACCAGATGCAATAGACAAAGAAATTTTAAAAATGCTTAAAAAATATAATGTAAAAATTATAGAGTTAGGGGTTCAATCTACCAATAACTTTATTTTGGAAAAAATAAAAAGAGGGCATACATTTGAAGATGTAAAAAAAGCTTCTAAACTAATAAGAAGAAATGGGTTTATATTAGGCCATCAAATTATGGTAGGACTTCCTGAAACAACAGAGGCAGATGAGATTAAAACTGCTAAAGATTCAATTAAGCTTCGTCCTAAATTGGTAAGAATATACCCTGTGCTTGTAATAAAGGGCACTGAACTTGAGGAAGAGTTTAACAAAAACGAATTTATGCCACTTACGGTAAATCAAGCAGTTGAAAGATGCAAGGAAATTGTAAAATTATATAACAAAAAGAAAATAAAAATTATTAGAGTGGGTCTTCAAAACACAGACACAATTACAGATATAAACAGCAAAAACAGTGAAGTTGTAGCAGGACCATACCATCCAGCTTTTGGACAACTTGTAAATTCTGCATTATGGTATGACAAAATTGCAGAAGAAATAAGAAAAATAAATTCTAATATAACTAAGGCAGAAATTTTGGTAAACCCTAAGGATATAAATAATGTTGTAGGACATAAAAGGGCAAACTTAGAAAAGCTAAAAGAAACTTATGCAGTTGTAGTAACTGCTAAATCAGATTTTAAAATAAAGCCTGGAAAATTTAAAATAAAAGAAATAGAAAAATATAATAAAATGTGAAGCCAAGGTTGGTTTCACATTTTTTATAAAAATTATTTATCTTTACCATATTTTTCGTCATATTCTTCTTGAGCTTCTAATGCTTGTAAAAAAGCAAGTTTAGCTTCTTGCACAGCTACAAAAGCAAGGGCTAAAGAAGACTCTGCATAGTCTAGTTCGTCATCAATATATTTAGATAATTTTTCTTTATCTTTTGCTTCTTTTTTCTCTGCAATATTTTCCTTTGCAACATTTAATTCCATTTGAGCCTTTAATAGCGTACTTGAAACTTTGCTTTTCCCTCTTTCAGAAGCAATCCTTAAATTTTCTTTAAGAGCTTCTAGGCCACTTTTAGTATCACTAATTGTTTCATTTAGTTGATCTTTTGCATACATTCCAGTGATTGCAGCAGTATCTGCGTAATCCTTAATTTTATCTCCAAAATTTTTTAGTGATGAATTAATTTCATTAATTTTTTGTTTTCTTTCATCTTTATTCATAATATCACATTCCTTTCTAAATTATTTGTAAAGACATTTTGATTATAACCGAGAGCAATAATATTGTAAACACAAAAGTTTTAATTTAGACATAAAAAATGAAAATGTGCAATTGAATAAATTTTATAATGCTGTTCATAATTTTTTTAGGTGATATTATGAAAGTGACAAGAAAACAATTAAAAATTAGAGCGAAAATAGAAAAGATATGTGGTAATAAAGAAGACAAGCTAGCAGATATTATAAAAGAATATTTGCTAATTACCATTGGTGCAATCATTATGGCAGTAGGAATTTCAATATTTTTATTGCCAAATGAACTTTCAACAGGCGGAGTTGCAGGAATTGGTACCATTTTGTATTATGTGTTTAAAATGCCACTAGGAATAGCGACACTTATTCTTAATGTGCCATTATTAATTATTTCATTTTTTAAAATAAACAAAGAACTATTCTTTAAATCTGTGTATGGAACTGTGATACTAGCATTAGCAATTGATACAATTGACAAAATAACTCCATTTACGACAGATAAGTTTATATCTTGCGTCTATGGAGGAATTCTTGTTGGAATTGGAACTGCAATAATATTAAAGGTAAATGCTTCAACTGGTGGCTCAGACCTACTTTCGTATGTTATAAGGGTTTACAAACCACAGTATAGAAGCGGAAATTTAATTTTTATAATAGATGTAATAATAGTAATTTTAAATGTATTAGTATTAGGAACTGTAGAAATAGGACTATATTCAACTATTGCAATATATTTGATGAGCAAAATGATCGATATAATTTTTGAGGGAGTAAATTTTTCAAAAGTTGTTATAATAATTTCGCCTAAATATATGGAAATTTCGAAAGTGATAGGAAATACAATAAATAGAGGAAGCACAGGAATTTATTCAAAAGGAATGTATACAAACGAAAATAAAATGACTCTTTTATGTGTGGGTTCAAGAAACGAAGCATTTTTAATGCAAAATAAGGCAAAAGAGATAGATAAAAAAGCTTTTATAATAATTTTAAATGCAAGAGAAGTTTTAGGCAAAGGATTTAAAAGTTTATAGCTAACAAACCTTGAAAAATTGGCTAAAAAATGATTTAATATAACAGAAAAACGAGGTAAAAATGGAGCAAAAATATATATTAAAAAATAGTAAATCATTTAGAGCAAAAGATGTGTTTGAATGTGGTCAATGCTTTAGATGGAACATACAAGAAGACGGAAGCTATACAGGCATTTTTAAAAACAATGTAATTAATGTTAAGGAAGAAAAATCTAGCAGTGGTTATGATATTACATTTGAAGGCATTTGTGATGGAGATATAAAAGAAGTTTGCACAAATTATTTTGACTTGGAAAGGGATTATGAAAAAATAAAAGAAGAGCTTTCAAAAGTAGATGAAAATTTAAGAAAAGCTATATGTTACGGCGAAGGTATAAGAATATTAAATCAAGACTTGTGGGAAACGATTATTTCTTTTATAATTTCTGCAAATAATAATATACCAAGAATAAAGAAAATTATTGAAAGTATTTCTAAAAAATATGGTGATGAAATTATATTTAGAGGTAATAAATATTATACATTTCCGGATCCTCAAAGCCTTGCAAAAGCAACTATGGAAGACTTACGAAATTTAGGAACAGGATTTAGAGACAAATATATTTTTGAAACGACAAACAGTATTTTAACAAATAAAATTAGTTTAGATAACTTACAGCAGAAAGAAACAAAAAAAGTAAGAGAAGAACTTTTAAAGTTACCAGGAGTAGGCCCCAAAGTTGCAGACTGCATACTTCTATTTTCAAATTTAAGTAGGTTTGACGTATTTCCAATAGATGTATGGGTTAGAAGAGTTATGAATGATTTGTATATTCATAATGAAAATGAAAAAAATGTGAAAAAGCAAGAAATAGAAAAATTAGCATACGAAAAATTTAGGAATTTAGAGGGCCTTGCTCAGCAATATTTATTTTATTGGAAGAGAGAAAATAACACATGAGTATTAGAATAATTTATGGAAGAAGTGGAACCGGTAAAACTAGTTACATTTTTGATGAGATAAGTAAAAACATAAATAACGGAAGAAAAAAATACATAATAACACCAGAGCAATTTTCTTTTTCTGCTGAAAAAGAGCTAATGGTAAATGTAAAAAAACAGCAAAACTCAGAAGCAGTAATAAGTGCCGAAGTATTAACTTTTGCGCGTATGGCATACAGAGTTTCAAGTGAAGTTGGAAAACAAAATAAAGTTAACTTGTCAGCACCAGGAAAAGCAATGCTTATATATAGCATTCTTACGAACAAAAAAAATACATTTAAATTTTTAAACAGAAATAGTAATAATATAGATATGGTTTTAACTCAAATTACAGAGCTAAAAAAACATGGTGTTTCGGTTCAAAATTTGGAAGAGTTAAAAAATAAAACTCAAAATAAATATTTAGAAAGCAAACTTGAAGACATATATAATGTGTATAGTCAGTACGAAAATAAATTAGAAAAATCGTACATTGATGAAAATGATGCACTTTCAATTTTATATGAGCAACTAGACAGCACTAATATGTTTGACAATACTGAAATTTATATAGATGAGTTTGTTGGATTTACAAAACAAGAGTATAAAATAATAGAAAAACTTTTAGAAAAAGCATACAGGGTAACAGTAAATATAACTACAAATAATTTAGAATTTAATAAAAACATGGCAAATGATATTTTTTACAGCAATAAAGAAACTGCACAAAAATTACAAAATATAGCAGAACTTGTAAACTGTAAAAAAGAAAAAAATATATGTATAGAAGAATTTAAAAGGTTTAAAAATGCAGAGTTAAGACATTTGGAACAAAATTTATACAGCTACCCATGCAAAAAATACAAAAACGAAGTAAAAAATGTTAATTTATTTTTAGCGAATAACCAATATTCCGAAATCGAAGAAGTTGCCAAAAACATAATAAAATTAGTAAAAAATGAAGGTTATAGATATAGAGAAATTGCAGTAATTACAAAAAATATAGATGTATATTCTAATTTATGTAAAGCAATTTTTAATAAATATGATATTCCTGTATACATTGATGAAAAAAGAGATTTAAGCCAAAATGTATTAGTAAAATATTTAATTGCTATTTTAGATGTATTTTCTAAAAACTGGTCGTATGATAGTGTAATAAACTATACAAAAGCAGGATTTTTGAACATAAAAAAAGAAGAAGAATACTTGCTAGAAAATTATGCTTTAAAGTGGGACGTAAAGGGGAGCAAATGGTATAAGGAAGACTGGAATTTTAAAGATAGCCAAGAAGTAGGAATAGAAAAAATAGAACAAATAAATATTTTAAGAAGAAAAATTACTGAGCCATTATTAAAGTTAAAAGAAAAACTTTCTGGAAATAAAACGGCAAAACATATATCAAAAAATTTATATGATTTTTTTATAGAAAATGAAATAGATAAAATTTTGCAAACAAAAATTGAAGAATTGAAAAACGAAGGCAAAGTAAATTTAGCAGCAGAATATGAAACAAGCTGGAAAATTATTATGCAAGTTTTAGATGAAATTGTTTTAGTTTTTGGCAATGAAAATATCACATTTGAAAATTACATGCAAATTTTAAAAATAGGACTAAAGCAAAGTAAACTTGGAACAATTCCAATGGCTCAAGACCAAGTAACTGTAGGAGATGTAGATAGATCAAGAAGCCACAAAATAAGGGCAACTTTTATAATAGGACTAAATGATGGAATGTTTCCATCTGTAAATAAAGCCGAAGGATTTTTAAATGATGAAGATAGAAAGCAGATAAAGGAAAATGGAGTAGAGCTTGCAAAGGGAACTTTGGAGAGAATATATGAAGACAATTTTAATATTTATAAAGCATTTACTACCGCAGAAGAAAAAATATTTATGTCGTATTCTTCATCAAATATGGATGGTAAAGGGCTAAGACCTTCAATTTTAATTATTAGAATAAAGAAAATTTTTGAAAATATTAGCGAACAAAGTGATATAGTAAATAGAAAGTCAGAGCTAGTAACAGAAGAAAATATTTTTGACGAGCTTCTTGTAAACTTACGAAATTTTAGAGATGGAAATGAGATTGATAAAATTTGGTTTGAAGTTTATAACATTTATAGCAAAAATCCAAAGTGGGCTAGCAAATTAAATGAAGCTATAAAAGCACTAAACTATGTAAGTTCGTCAGAAAAAATAAATGTTAATAATATAGAAAAATTGTATGGAAATAAATTAAAAACTAGTGTTTCGAAACTTGAAAGCTATGCTAATTGCCCTTTTTCATATTACTTAAAATATGGCTTAAAATTAAATGACAAAGAAATGCTAAAAGTAGAAAACGTAGATACTGGAACTTTTATGCACGATGTAATAGACACTTTTTTTTCAGTAATTGAAGAAAAAAACTTAAATATAAAGGAAATTTCGGAAGATGAGCTAGATGAAATTTTAACTGATATAGTAGATGAAAAACTGAAATTAAATAAAAATTACATATTTGTATCTACTGCAAAATATAAAGTTTTAATAAAGAGATTGCAAAGGGTTATAAAATTATCTATAAAATATATTATACAAACAATTAAGCAAAGCCAGTTTGAAGTTTTCGGGCATGAAGTAGAGTTTGGCGGAAAAGGTAAATATAAGCCAATAACAATAAATTTAGAAAACGGAAAAACTGCCGAGATAGTAGGAAAGATAGATAGAGTAGACATTTTAAAACAGCCGGATGGAAATTATGTAAGAATAATTGATTACAAATCTTCAATACATAATATAGATTTAAATAAAGTAGTAGGTGGACTTCAACTTCAGCTTATAACATATTTAAATGAAACTTGCAAAGTGGAGGATTTTATACCAGCAGGAGTTTTGTACTTTTCGCTACTTGACAAAAAGTATAGCGCTGATAAAATGCTCAGTGAGGACGAAATAAAAGAAAAAATAAGACAAGAATTTAAAATGAAAGGTCTTATTTTGGCAGACGTAAACATTATAAAAAGCATGGATACTAACATAGAAAATGAGCCAAAGCAAATAAGCAAAATTATACCGGCAGGCCTTACAAAAAGTGGAGAGATAAATAAAATGTCTAGTGGAAGTGCTGTTACAAAAGCGCAGTTTGAATATCTTCAAAAATATACGAATAAAGTAATAAAAGAAATTTCAAATAATATATTTAGCGGAAATATAGAAATTAGGCCTGCATATAATAGCAAAACTAAGTCTACACCATGTGAATATTGCAAGTATAAATCAATTTGTAGGTTTGATAATCAAAATCCAAAAAGCAGTTACAGGTTCATAAATAATTTAAACAAAGAGGCAATTTTGGAAAAGATTAAGGAAGAAGGAGAATAAATATGGATTTATCAAATGATGTGATGGTTCATGTAAAAAAAGATGGCATAGAGTATTTACAATTTAGAAAATTATTGGAATATGACAATTTAGTGCATTGCTACACATTACGAAAAAATTTAGATTTTAAAAGAAAAAATTCGCAAGATAATAATAAAGTTTTAGAAGAAAGTTACAAAAAACTTTGTAAAGCTTTAGGTTTTGACAGAAAAAACGAAGTAAGGCCATATCAAACACACACAGATTGTATAAAAATTGTGAATAAACCAGGAGAAAATTTGCAAAATGTGGATGGGATTATAACTAGCAAAAATAATGTGGATTTAGTTTTGACTTTTGCAGATTGTACACCAATTTTGTTGTATGATCCTGTAAAAAAAGTAATTGCAAATATTCATTCTGGATGGAGAGGAACTGTGCAAAAAATCGGGCAAAAAGGCGCAAAAAAAATGATTCAAAATTATGGATGTGACCCTAAAAATATAATTGCGTGCATCGGTCCATGTATTGGAAAATGTCATTTTGAAGTAGATGAAGATGTAGAAAAAATTTTTGAAGAAACATTTAGCTACTTAAATGTAAATGAAAAAATAATATCTAAGAAAAATAAAAAATATCATATTGATACAACATTAATAAACAGGCTAATTTTGCAGGAAGCTGGCCTACTTTCAAAAAATATATATGAAAGTAATATTTGCACAGTGTGTAATTCAGATTTAATACATTCATATAGAGCAGATAAAGAAAAATCAGGCAGAAATATTACAGTGCTGGGAATGAGGTAAAAATGAAAAAATTACAAAGGGGCGACACAATTGGAGTTGTTGCACCGTCAGATATAATAGAGGAAAAGGATTTAGAATACATAAATGCTTCAATATCACTTATGGAAAAAACAGGACTTAAAGTAAAGTTTGGAAAAAATGTTTTTGTAAATGATTTAAAATATGGTGCGAGTGCACAAAAAAGAGCGCAAGATATAAATGAAATGTTTGCAGATAAAGAAATAAAAGCGATATTTTGCGCAAAAGGTGGAGAAGATTCAAATTGCTGTTTAGACTATTTAGATTATGATTTGATAAAAAATAATCCTAAAATAATATGTGGATTTAGTGATAATACAAGCATATTAAATGCTATAAACGAAAAAACAGGAATTATTACATTTAATGGTCCAACTTTTAAGTCGTTTACGTCTTGGGGAACAGAAGACGCATATGTTGAATTTGTAGAAAAATTTATCGAAGCAAAAAATACATTAGGAAGAAAAGATGACATATATCAAACCATAAATAAGGGAACTGCTAGTGGAAAATTAGTGGGTGGAAATTTAGAACTATTTACAAAGCTTGTTACAGGAAAATATAACGGTTGTGTTCAAAATAAAATTTTATTTTTAGAGGAACTTG
>CAKPOC010000028.1 GCA_934169535.1 uncultured Clostridia bacterium
ATATTGTAACATTTTTTTATGAATACGTCAATAAAAACAGCCTGTAGCAAAAGCTACAGGCTGTACCGATCACTCCTTATAGTTAATCAAATCATCAGAAATGCGATGGTGCTCAGGGCTACAGGCATTAGCACGTGCCATGCCTTTGAACTCTTTGAAGGCGACTACAACTTGGTCTTTCTTATGAGGATCTGTCGTATCCAGAGGCTCGATGTATGTCCAAATGTGGACGGTCGAGCTACGTTCAACACTGAGCTCGAGAGCTATTTGAACATCATAGGTAAGCCACTTGGCAGAGCTTAAACCGTCTTTGTGAACCAGAGCAATCTGGTAATCACGGCTTAAAGCCTCTTTGACTAACCGAGCTGTTCTATTATTTTGAGTAGAATAGTGGTACCGTTCATCAAGTTGCTCGTGATTAAAAACCAAAACATTCGCTTTAGACATACGCTAAACTCCTTTCTTAGACTTGTGTATGTGAATAAAGACTAAAAGTGAAAGGAACGTTCCTCTCACTAATTAGTTTACAAGGAACAAAATTTCAACAATTTTAAATCCGAATGTCATATTAACACATTTTTTGTCGAATTTCAATACATATTTGCAATATAAAAATAATGTTTTTAATAAATAGAACAAAAAAATACGGTATAAAAACCGTAAGCAAAATTTTTGGAGTGGGTAGCGGGAATCGAACCCGCGCTGTTGGGTCGGAAGCACAACATTCTGCCACTAAATTATACCCACATTAATAAACTTAGTATAACATTAAATTAAAAAAAAATCAATTTTTTTTTAAAAAGTGTTGACAAAGTAAAAATAAGAATGTATAATAGTCATTGTCGTAAGGCAATACTAATTAAATAATGCAGGTGTAGTTCAATGGTAGAATTCCAGCCTTCCAAGCTGGCTATGCGGGTTCGATTCCCGCTACCTGCTCCATAATTTAAAACTCTAAAGTGTTGATAAAATCAGCATTTTAGAGTTTTTTGTTTTATAAACTAATGCAATAGCATTTTATTTTTTCTTTGTTTTTTAGCTAAAATTACGAATTCTAAAGATGTATTAATAAGAGGTGCATATATAATAAATTCCAATACAGGTTTTACTATAGAAATTGGGCAGCAATATACAATAGCAAATAGAGATAGCAGAACGTGGGCAGATGCAAAATCTGGGGATATTAAATGCTATTTAGGGCCAGCGTGGAATGGAATAGTTGATACTGCTTTAACAATAGTAGAGTATACTAAAACAACTGATTAAATCACAGCTCTTAAAATTAAAATGGCAAAAAGTTATAAATTGAAAGATGATAATTCATTGAGAGGCAAATTAATATATAGATATAAACATGGAGGATTTGGCTCAGAAGAATGGATATTTGTGTAATATAATTATCATAAGCAAAATAAAATATGAGCAAAAGTTATAAAATAAAAGGAAATAATTATATAGATAGTACTTCTGTAGTTTATGAGAAAACGTTATTGAAACAAAAAATAGCTGCAATAGATAATTCTCTTAATATAATAGAAAAAATAGAACAAAAGGGGAACTTTAATGGAATTTATTATGTTAAATATACTTCTGGGAGGCTAATACAATACGGAAATTGGGAAGACACAATGAATGCAACAATGGCATATTATAATATAGGGTATAGAACTACTGAATATGCTTTTGGTGGGAAGACATATCCAGTTGCATTTAAAAGACTTGACAGCATACAAATATCAAGCGTTCCTAAACAAGATAACATTTTAATTGCAACTATATTCAAGAATGATAATGAACTTAAGACTTTACCTAAAATGCATTATATTTTCCTTATACAGTTTATAACGCAAAAGTCAAAAATAATTTCTTTGCAATAGGAACATGGAAGTAAAATAAGAAAAAATAGAAGCTTTAAAAGCTGAAAACTATGTTGGAAAAGTTAGATTTCAATTTAGCTTTGAAAATTCTGCTGACTTATTAGGTTTTGGAACCTGGGTGTTGGAATCAAAAGGAAGAGTACCAGTTGGTTTTGATCCAGACGACAATGATTTTAATGAGGTTGGTAAAACAGCAGGAGAAAAGACACATAAATTAGATTTAAAAGAATTGCCTAATTAAGGAGAAATTAATTGAATGGAAAAAGCAGATATAATTAAATTACAAGAGATAGAAGATCGAAGTAAATCTAATACTAAAAGATTAGATGAAAATGATAATAAATTTAAAGAAATGTCAGAAAAACTTGAGGATATTTATGAACTTACATATTCTATTAAGGAAATTGCAACAGAAGTAAAGTTGATGAGAAAAGATGTAAATAAGTTAGATACAAGGATTGGCAACATAGAAAATGAACCAGCGAAAGACTATAAAGAAGTGAAAAAAGCTATAAGAGACAAAATAATTTTATCAGTCATAGGTGCAATTATTGGTGCTGTTATAGCTTTAGTTATAAAATAAAAAGGAGATGAATGATATGGATTTATCAGTACTAACACAATATTTAAGTATAGTGGTTGTAGGAATATGCTTATGTGTAGGCTATGTTATAAAAAAGAGTCTTGATTTTATACCAAACAAATACATACCGCTAATAATGCTAATTTTAGGATTAGTAATTAATGCACTAATGAATTTAAACAGTATTAATGCAGAAGTTATATTAACAGGTATGTTCAGTGGACTTGCTTCTACAGGATTATATGAAATGTTTAAAAATCTAATCAATCAGGAGGATAAATAAATGAAAAGAAAAAATCTAATATCAGTTTTTGATACTGCTAAATTGACTAAAATGGATATTGCAGTTGAAATTACAATTCCAGGTCAAGAAACAACTGAAGTTATAGTGACTAGATATGAAAATTTAGATAATAAATTAAAATTTTATACTAAAGCTTATGATGAGAATTGTGTGCATTGTATGAATAAAGAAGTAAAAATAGTAAATGCATGGTGTGTCAATTTTTTTGATATGTATGACAAACAAAATGGCAAATTATTTACTACAAAGGGGGAATAATTGATGAAAATAATTGAAACCAATTTACAATTCAAAGAAATGTCGACAAGAAAGTCAACAGAAAGAATAATCCTTCATCACGCAGATGCTAAAAGTTGTTCTGCTGAGGATATTCATAGGTGGCATCTAAACAATGGATGGAGCGGTGCAGGCTATCACTTTTTAGTAAGAAGAGACGGCAAAATATATAGACTTAGACCAGAAGATAAAGTAGGAGCTCACGCATATGGAGCAAATTATAATTCATTAGGAATTTGCTTTGAAGGAAATTATATGGAAGAAGATATGCCAGAAGCTCAAAAAGAAGCAGGGAAAGAATTAGTAGCATATTTAAAAGATAAATACGGAATAACAACACTACAAAGACATAAAGATGTTTGTGCTACAAGTTGCCCTGGTGATAAATTCCCATTTGAAGAAATAGCAAATGCAGAAAAAAAAGAGGAAATTATATCAAAACCACAAGAAGAAGTTAAGGGTAAAATTGCAGAAATACAAAAAACATTAAATGAAAGATATAACTTAAAAATAGCTGTAGATAATATTTATGGAAACGAGACGAAGAAGGCTCTAGTTAAGGGGTTACAAACAGAATTAAATAAACAATATAATAGAGGTCTAGCAGTCGATGGAATATTTGGATCTAATACTTATAATGCTTGTATAAATGTTAGAAAAGGTGCAGAAGGTAATATCACATATTTAATTCAAGCAATGTTAGTATGTAATTCATTCGACATAGATGCGGATGGAATATTTGGACCTGCAACTAAAAATGCAGTGAAAGACTTTCAATCAAGAAATGGATTATCTGCAGATGGAATAGTTGGGAAAAATACATTCAACAAATTATTTAAATAAATTTTGGTAGGAGCAATCCTACCTCTTTTTTTATGCCTGAAATAGCTATTTTGAGGCATAAAAGATATAGCAAATACCAAAATTATTAATGTTAACAATGTTTCCATTCTTTCACCTCCATTTTAGTAAAAATTAAACTGCAACTGTGAGGGTGCAGTGTATCAGCAGTTGCAAAAGATATACTGCTTTACAATCAGCAATAACAACTGCTGATTAGTACACCCTCAAAAAATTGAGGTGATTTGATAATTTCCTATACTATATCAAATTTAAAGGTATAATGAAATATAAAAAAACAGAATATGAGATTTTTCTACAGCGGGATTTTACAAAAAGTTTAACAAAAATCTGCTATAATAAATCAAAGAGGTACAAGCTTATGAAAAATGATCTTAAAAAGCTTGAACTAATGATAAAGAATAATAATTCTTACGAAGAGATAATTGAGCAGTGTGAAAGAATAGATGATGACATAGAAAAAATTATTGAGGGAGTGTTATAACTTCCTCAATATTGGTGTTTTTTATTTAATATAAAAAGTATGCAATAAAGTATGCAATAGGTTACAAAAATGACTACCTGCTCCATAATGCGTTTTCGCCGAACCACTTGAAAGTATTGCAACAAGTGAGTTTGAAGAAAACAAAAAGTGAATATCATTTCACAACATATAAGTCGATTTAGTCGGCTTATTTTTTTACTCTAACTACCAAATAAAGTAGCATTGTATTTGTTTAATAATATAAAAATTTAAATAAAAAAGATAAAATTAATTGACTTATGCAAACAATTGTTTTATAATATCGTCTAGATAATAAAAAATAAAATATTAAGAAACGGAGATGATATTAGTGAAAGAAATAGATGAAAACAATAAATCTTTTGAAAATATTAAGCATATTGATGAAAATGGTACTGAATTTTGGTATGCTAGAGAACTTATGCTTATTTTACAATATTCTAATTGGCAAAATTTCGAAAAAATAATTCAAAAAGCAAAGATTGCTTGTGAAAATAGTGGTATTGCAGTAATAAACCATTTTACTGATGCCAATAAAATGGTTCAAATCGGTTCAGGAGCTTATAGAGAGCAAATTGATTATAAATTAACTCGTTATGCTTGTTATTTAATAGCACAAAATGGAGATAGTAGAAAAAAAGTAATAGCTCTTGCTCAAACATATTTTGCAGTTCAAACTAGAAAACAAGAAATTACTGAAAAAGAATATAGTTTACTTACTGAAGATGAAAAGAGATTTTATCAAAGAAATTTAACAAGAAAAGGAAATTATTCACTAAATCAAACAGCTAAAAAAGCAGGTGTAAAAAACTTTG
This sequence comes from uncultured Clostridia bacterium, assembly GCA_934169535.1. Classification (GTDB taxonomy): domain Bacteria; phylum Bacillota; class Clostridia; order TANB77; family CAG-508; genus CAG-245. The sequence goes on from CAKPOC010000028.1 coordinate 5,219, forward strand.
ATAGATTTCATAATAGTGGGTATAAAGGTTTGTATAATGGTGAAACTGCTGATGATATTGCTAAAAGAAAAGGATTAAGATATAGAGAAGATATATTAGATAATATGGGAAGTACAGAGTTAATTGCAAATTTATTTAGAATATCTCAAACCGAAGAAAAATTGAAAAAAGACAATATAAAAACAGAGAAAGATGCTTGCAATACACATAATAAAATTGGAAAAATAGTTAGAAAAGCAATTAAAGAAGCTGGTCGGAACTATGCCAGAAGATTTGCCTACACCTAAAAAGAGTCTAAAACAACTTGAAAAAGAAAGCAAAAATGAAATAAGAAAAAAATAAGCATGATTTGATTAAATTTCCAATAAGCATGAATTTATAGAATAAAATTTATTAAAACAATTGAAAAATCAATCAAATTATTGAAAATATCAAATTTATATAGTATAATATGTATGTAATTTTTATTATCTTGCAGGTAGCAAGTTTATATATAAAGTAGTTCGCAACCAAAATTGGTAAGGAGGTACCAAGTATGAGAGAAAAATTAGCAATCGCAAATCAATTGAGAGTTTCTCGGAAAAACTATAGTAACAATATAGAACATAAAAAATTGCGTTCAAAATGCTATCATACTTATGTTGTTGAATGCATTATTACAGGAAAAAATGATTTTAAAGTTTCTTTTGGTGGCAAATATATTCACAGTTTATCAAGAAGAATATCTGACTGGTTTGAATATATTTTGGATATTATTTATAGATTCTTCTTGATACACTTTCCACAAAAAGATGATAAAACTTTTAAAGAATATGAGCTTATTCATTTTGGTGTATCAAAGCCAATTCATCCCAAAATTGCTGAAACACCAAATGAATGGTGCTTGTATGATTTCCTTGAAAAAAATGGCTTCAAAATTAAAGAAGAGCATTTGTATAGTGAATCAACGGTCTACATTGTTGCTAGAGCTTAAAGTGAAAGTAATAAATATAAAATCAATCAGTGATACACTTGATTGATTTTTTTGCGTTAAAGATTATTTTTTGACAATGACATACTGAAAAAGGAAAAAGTCAGCTGAACTGTTTTTAGTAGTACAGGTGATTTTTACAACTAATATAATTAAATAAAGAAAATTACTTTTAAATCTTATAAAAATAGTATATAATAACCAGAGAAAATAGGAGAGATTGTGTATGAATGAAAATTTTTTTAATAAGAGTATAGAAGAAACTGAGCAAATTTTGCAAACTAAAGCAAGTTTAGGGCTAAAAGAAGATGAAGTAGCCAAAAGACGAAGTCAAGTAGGATACAACAGAATTTTGCAAGGCAAGAAAAAGCCTATACTAGTAAAATTTTTGGAACAATTTAAAGATTTTATGATAATTGTTTTAATAATAGCTGCTATAATTTCTGGAGTTGTTGGATATGCTGAAAATGGAAAAATAACAGATTCAATAATAATAATGGTTGTAGTTATAGTAAATGCGATAATAGGTGTAGTGCAAGAAAATAAAGCCGAAAAATCCTTAGAAAGCTTAAAAAAATTAAGTGAATACACGGCAAAAGTAATAAGAAATAACGGAAATTTAGAAATAGTAGCATCTTCTGAGTTAGTGCCTGGAGATATTGTTGTTTTAGAAACAGGAGATTACATTCCAGCAGATATAAGGCTAATAGAGGCGGTAAACTTGAAAGTGCAAGAGTCGGCACTTACTGGTGAATCAACTTCAGTGGACAAAAATACAGACACAATAAAAGATGAAAATGTGGCAATAGGAGATAGAAGCAACATGATATTTTCATCAAGTTTGGTGACATATGGCAGAGGCAAAGGAATTGTTGTAAAAACAGGAATGCAAACAGAAGTTGGAAAAATTGCGCAAATGCTAAACTCTACACAAAGTATGGATACTCCTTTACAAAAAAGGTTAAACAAACTAGGAAAAGTGTTAGGCCTTGCTTCAATAGTAATTTGTGCTGCAATTTTCTTTATTGGAATATTGTATGGAAAAACAGTGTTAGAAATGTTTATGACATCAGTAAGTTTGGCAGTGGCAGTAATCCCAGAAGGATTAACTGCAATATCTACAATTGTTTTGGCAGTAGGTGTTCAAAAAATGGCAAAGAAAAATGCAATAGTAAAAAAATTGCCAGCAGTAGAAACATTAGGAAGCAGCACTGTCATATGCTCAGACAAAACAGGAACCTTAACACAAAACAAAATGACAGTAGTAAAATTATTTTTTAATAATAAACTTCAAAAAATCGAAGATATAAACACAAATGAAGAGAACAACGAACTTGAAAAATTGGTATATATATCAATGCTTTGCAATGATACAAAAGTGGATAAAGAAAACAAGCTTTCAGGAGATCCAACAGAAACTGCACTAATAGACATGGGCTTTAGACTTGACTTTCAACCTAAAGTATTTGAAATAATGCCAAGAATTAAGGAAATTCCATTCGATTCAGAGCGAAAATTAATGACCACAGTAAACAAGGTAGACGACAAAAAATATGTAGTTTACTGTAAAGGCGGAGTAGACGAAATTATAAGTGTATGTAGTTCATATTTATTAGAAGGAAAAATACAAAATAATTTGAAGGAATGCAAAAGTCAAATAGAGCAAGCCAATAATTTAATGGCAAGTTCTGCTCTTAGAGTACTTGCTATGGCGTATAAAGAAGTTGACCATGAACCTACAGATGATGAGATGAAAAGCATAATCGAGCAAAATTTAACATTTGTTGGAATGTGTGGAATGATAGATCCACCAAGGCAGGAAGCAAAAGATGCAGTAGCAAAATGCAAAAAAGCAGGAATAAAAACCGTAATGATTACAGGAGACCATAAAATAACAGCAGTTGCCATTGCAAAGGAATTAGGAATTTTAGAAAATGAAGATGAAGCAATAACTGGAGCTATGCTAGATAAAATGACAGATGAAGAACTTGAAAAAGAAGTTGAAAGGATAAAAGTATATGCTAGAGTTTCTCCAGAGCATAAAGTGAGAATAGTAAAAGCACTTCAAAAAAATAATGAAGTAGTTGCAATGACTGGAGATGGCGTAAATGATAGCCCTGCATTAAAAGCAGCAGATATAGGCTGTAGTATGGGTATTGTAGGAACAGATGTTGCAAAGGAAGCTGCAGATGTAATTTTAACAGATGACAATTTTGCAACTATAGTTTCGGCAGTTGAAGAAGGAAGAAGAATTTACAATAATATATTAAAAGCTATACAATTTTTATTATCAAGCAATGTAGGAGAAGTAATACTATTGTTTGTGGCAATTTTAATAGCTCCAATTTTAGCAAAAATATTTAACATACCAGTTGGAATAATAGAACCATTACTTCCAATTCACATATTGTGGATAAATTTAGTAACAGACTCACTTCCAGCGCTATCTCTAGCGTTTGATCCAGCAAGCAAAGATGTAATGAAAAAGAAACCTATAAAAGCAAATTCTGGAGTTTTTACAAAAGGAATGACTTGGCGCATAATTTACCAGGGAGCAATGATAGGATTGCTAACTTTAGCAGCATTTATAATAGGATTGTCTACAAAAAATCTACCATATGTAGAAGGATTAAGTCCAGAAGAAGTAAGAGTGGAAATTGGCCAAACAATGGCATTTATAGTACTTGCTTTTTCAGAACTAGTTCATGTATTTAACATAAGAAACAATGAAGAGTCAATTTTTAAAACTGGAATAGGTGGCAATAAAGCACTAATAGGAGCAATTTTAGTATCAGCTCTTTTAATGGGAGTAGTTTTATTTGTACCAGCATTAAGAACAATTTTCAGCATACCATTATTACCAGCAGAAAATATTATAGAAACTGTAATTTTAGTATTTGCACCAATTGTAATAGTAGAAATCTTTAAACTATTAAAAATAAATGGAGAATCAAAAAGAAGGGAGCAATAAATGTACGACATAATAATTACAAGAAAGAGAATTAACAAAAGAAAAATTTTCTTATTGATGTTAATCGTTATTGCGGTAGTACTTGCAGGCTTAATAGGAGGGAAAAAACTATCAAACATGGTAGCAAGCAAAGCACAGTATAAATTATTAAACGAACAAATAGCTCAAATAAATAAAAAGAAAGAAGAACAAAAAAAGCAGGAAGAAGAAAAAATAGAGGCAGAATATAATGCAAGAATTGAAAAAACAAGTAAGCCATTAACTGAAGAACAACAATACAATATAGAACATATTTATAAATCTGACACAAAACGAGTATTTTTGACATTTGATGATGGTCCATCAGAAAGTGTTACTCCATTAATTTTAGACTTACTAAAACAGGAAAATGTGAAAGCGACATTTTTTGTTTTAGGAACTAGAGCAAAATATTATCCAGAACTTATAAAAAGAGAATTTAATGAAGGCCATTATGTTGCAAATCATGGATATAGTCATAAGTATTCAGAAATATATTCATCAACACAAGCAACATTAGACGAATTTAATTTTACTGAAAATGCAATAAAAGAAGCTCTTGGAAATCAAAATTACAGATCAAATCTATTTAGATTTCCAGGAGGTTCAAATGGTGGATATTATAATGACATAAAGCAGGAAGCAAAGGCTGCTCTTAAAGAAAATGGGATTGTTCACTTAGACTGGAACTGCTTAAATAAAGATGCAGAAGGTGCTAAAACAGAAGAAAGCTTAATTCAAAATATTAAAGATACAGCCGAAGGAAAGAACAGCGTAGTAGTACTAATGCACGATGCTTCTGACAAAATTTTAACATATAATAGTTTAAAAAATGTAATAGAATATTTTAGAAATAATGGCTACGAATTTAAGAACATATATGATATAATATAGCTACATAAGCTATTAATAATAAACAAGAGTAAAACTTTTTACTCTTGTTTATTGTGAGAAAACAAAAAAGTATGATGGAAAATATTGTTGGAAAATTTATAAAAAAGTATTGATTAAAAAATTTTTTAATGGTATATTTATAAATGTAAAAAAATTCGCAAAAGATAATAGGAGGGAAAACAAAAATGAAAAAATATGGGCAAAGGGGTATAACTTTAGTAGCGCTTGTAGTTACAATCGTGATATTGCTAATCTTGGCAGGAGTTTCAATAAATTTAGTAGTAGGGAATAATGGAATAATAACACAGGCAAAAAAGGCAAGAGAAGAAACAAATAAAGCAAATGAAAATGAGATGTCACAACTAGATAAGTTAGCAAATGATTTGGAAGCAGTAGAAGGAGATTATGAAGGTGGTTTATGGAGTAATGTAAAAAAAATATGTACACCAAGACTTGGAAAAAACATGGTAGCAGTGTATTGGACAGATAAAAATAAAACACTAAATGACAATGGAAAATATAAAGCAGTAGCTGGAAATGAAACAGCAGTGATGGAAAGTAATGTTTCAACAGCAGTAGAAGTAACAAGTGAAGATAGTAAATTTGATTGGTCAGAATGGTACGACTACGTAGCAGGAGATAATACAAATGATACAAAAACAAGTAGATGGGCAAATGCAAAAAGTACAGTAGACGGAAGTTATTTTGTGTGGATACCAAGGTATGAATATAAAATATTAAGTAATGAACATAAAACAGCAACTGGAAAGATTACAGTAAATTTTATAGATACAAGTAAACAAACCCCAACAGAAGGATATAAAATCCATCCAGCATTTACAAACAATACAAAATTAGGAGGCTGGGATAGCAATATATCAGGTGTGTGGGTCGCAAAATACGAAATGAGTATGGAGCAGACAGCAGATAATGGAGCAACATGGACAAATACAGAAGTAAATAATACAAATTCATCAAGCGCATATGGAAATAAAACAACAACAGCAAGTATAAGAGCAACAAGTAAGCCAAATGTGTACTCATGGAACTTTATAACAATAAGTAACTGTTTCACTAATTCATTAAATTATAGTACAAATTCAAATACAGGAGCAAATTCACATTTAATGAAAAATAGTGAATGGGGAGCATGTTCATACTTAACTCATAGCCAATACGGAAGAAATGGAAAAGAAATAACAATAAATAATTACTATAAAGATGATACAAATTATGCAAAATTAACAGGCTTTAGTACAGGCTCAACCAGTACAGGAGCAACAAAAGATGCAAGTAATACAGCCAATTTATATAATGGTTCAAATGGAATGTTATCAAGCACAACAGGAAATCTTTACGGTATATACGACATAAGCGGTGGAAACTGGGAATATGTATCAGGAATATATAGTAGATACGGAAATGGAAACTTAAGTGCATTGTATAGTGACGTAAAATACACACTAAATAGCACAACATTAAGTAAACTACCAGATAATAACGATAGTACGAAATATGTAACTGTATATCCAACAAGTGATTTAGGAACAACAGATGCTAACATATCACTACATTACAATAAAGGTGATTGGCAAGATATGTACGGAGATGCAATCTGGGAAACATCAGAAGGAAACTTACCTAAGAACAACGGTTCGTGGAACAACGATCTCGCAGACGACGAGGGCTACACTGCTTCTACCGAGCCCGCGTTCATACGTGGTGGTTATTATGGTACTTGGTCAACTGCCGGCTCGTTTGCCTTTGATGACTCTGACGGCGGAGTTGACAGTAACGTACGGTTACCGAGTCGATTTAGTATGCGAGTAGCACTTTGACCATTCCTTGGCCCTTGGGCCCTCTCATTTGCAGTCGCGAGTGGTCGTAAGCTCGGTGATGGAGAAAGAAAAAATTATAACATATGCAAAAAATCAGCTAAAAATCTTTCAAGATTTTTAGCTGGAAAATACAAGGGTCCGGAGGACCCCAAAAATTGTTACTATAAAATAACTATTTGGTAGTAACACACATTATACAGGGATTAGACTGATATCGCGCAGACAACGAGGCCGACACTGCTTCGACCTACCCCGCGTTCAAACGTGGTGGTGCGCATTGGAGCAATACGAATGCAGGCGTGTTTGCCTTTGACAAGGACACGGGTAGTATTAACAATAACAAACGGTTACCGCGTCGTTTTAGTTTGCGAGTAGCACTCTGGCACACAATAATATAAAAAGTAAAATTAGAATAATATAAAAATAATAAAATGTAATTAGTAATTAATAGTAAAAAATGATAACTAACAATTTAAGTTAAAAAGTATAGGGATTAAACTGATATCTCGCAGACAACGAGGCCGACACAGCTTCGACCAAGCCCGCGTTCATACGTGGTGGTAATTATTGGAATGGAACGAATGCCGGCTCGTTTGCCTTTGACGACAATGATGGCTGGGCTAATAATAACGAACGGTTACCGCGTCGTTTTAGTTTGCGAGTAGCACTCTGACACACAAAATATAAAAAGTAATATAAAAGTATAAAAATAAAATTAGATTATAAAAATAATAGTGAATGAATAAGATTAAATAAGTAAGATTAAATTTAAATTAGGGATTAGACTGATATCGCGCAGACAACGAGGGCAACACTGCTTCTACCGAGCCCGCGTTCATACGTGGTGGTAATTATGGTAATTGGTCAAATGCCGGCTCGTTTGCCTTTGATGACAATAACGGCGGAGTTAACAATAACGAACGGTTACCGAGTCGTTTTAGTTTGCGAGTAGCACTCTGACACAGAAAAATGTTAGATATATTTTTTAATTGAGGGGAAATAGTTTACGGACTAAATCGAGTGATGTTGTGTCAAAGAAGTTTAATTCCTTTGGTATAAACTTAGTTTTTATATCATAAACACATAAAATGCAACGTTGTTTGAGTAATGAAAATGAAAATCCGATGAAGCAAAAATGCAGAGCCTTTAAGGGCTCTGTGTTTTATTTATGAATAGATTTTTTCTTTAATCTTGCTTGTCTTTTATCTTCCTCAATTAAAGAAATTAAGTATTTTTCAGTTTCAGAAAAATTTTTTGCAGATTCAAGAAATGCGCATTTATTAATCATTCTATTTATTAAATTGTATGAGTTACAGTGAATAGCATGCCCATACCAAGAATTAAATGACATAATAGCATGATTTACGTTAAGTGTGTGATTGGCATACTGTTTGTTCCAACGTCTTATGCAGTTTTTTATTTTAGTTTTGTTAGAATTTCTAAGTAGTGCGTGAGTAGGAAAGAGGCGATAACCACAAAAATCAACTCCCATTTTGCAAGGATAATATTTAGTTTTTTCATTTAAAGAAAGCTCCAAATTTTTAGCTAAAAAATCACTTATTAATTTCTTACATCTTTTACATTCTTCTTTATTGGGAAGAAGTAAAACAAAGTCATCCATATAGCGTACATAATATTTTACTTTCAAAGTACGTTTTATATATTGGTCCAATTCATTTAAATAAATATTGGCAAAGTATTGAGAAGTGTAGTTGCCTATTGGAATGCCGATTTTATCATTAGGATCACGATTATCAAATAAAATTATTTTTATTAAATATAATAAATCTGCATCTGAAATATATTTTTGCAAAATTTTATATAATATTTCAGGATTTATGGAGTAAAAAAACTTCCTGATGTCACATTTTAGAACCCAATAATCAATATTTTTATTATAAAGCCTTCGCATGTACCTTTGCATTTGATTTGCAGAAGCATGGGTACCACGATTAACAATACATGCGAAAGTAGTTTCAATAAGCCTCGGAGTAATATAAGGTTTTATAAATTCTTCAACAATCCATTGGTGAACTATTCTATCTTTATAAGGAAGCGACTTTATAATTCGAGCTTTAGGCTCATATATCATAAATTGCCTATACGCACCAACTCTATAACGTTTATTTTTTAAATCATCTAAAAGATTCATTATGTTGCTTTCAAGATTTAATTCATATCGCAAAATTTCTCCTTTTGAAGATTTATGCTTTTTTGCTCGATAATGGGCAGCAATTAATTTTTCATAGGTTAATTTCTGATAAAATAACTTTTTTATCTTCTCTGGCATGATGAAATCCAACCTCCTAGCATATTGCATATTTCTGTGACATTCTCACTCCAAACAGTATAGTTTTTTTGCGTTAGATAATGTCTCTGATTTGCAAGCCTAATTTGAACCTTTAAAACGCTAAGGGTTACATCAAAATCAAAAAGCTGCTCTAGCTTATCATGCTTATTATATAATTTTATAGCTCTTATTAAATGACCAAGCCCAGTATAAAGATTTTTGCGAATGTCTGAAGATAGAGCAAATTTTTCGCTCCTAGGAAATTTAGTTAATAGATTTGTTGTGTATGCAATCAAATCCAAAAATTTTTTGTAAATTTTTAAATCATTATTTGTAACATTGTTTAGTGAAGCCATTTTAAACTCATACATCCTCCTTAATAATATTTGAATAAAGCTGTAAACTTTTTCCTTTCGTATAATACATATAATTTACAAAAAATGCAAGAGAAAAGTCGAAAAATGTCGAAAAATATGCGGCCTTGAAAGCACTGCTATGACAAATGAAAGTGACACTTTGAAAATTAAATGAGATAAAATTTTATGGTATAATTTGTAAAACAAAAAATCATAAATTATGCAGTTGCAAAATGTAAAAGTATGTATAATTTTGACGCACGATTTTACTTGATTTTATTGGTAAATAATGTATAATGAATAATACAGTTATTTCAAAAACTTTTTTTAGTCTGCCATTTTTCTG
>CAKPOC010000029.1 GCA_934169535.1 uncultured Clostridia bacterium
TTGGACCCACCGGTTATGAGCCGGTTGCTCTGACCAACTGAGCTAAGGGAGCATTTCCTAATACTTGCTTAGTATATCATCTTGTTAAAAGCTTGTCAATACTTTTTTGATTTTTTTTGAAATTTATCACGATTTTTGCATTTACTTTTTTACTTTAACGATGGATCTATATTTTTTATAATAAAATTCTATTTAAATTTAATAGAAATAATTATTAAAATAATATTACAAATGTAATGAAAATGTGACAAAAAACGACAAGACCATGCCTTGACTAGGTTACACCACTATGATAGTATTTTATTAAAATTATAAAAGAAAACCGTGCTATTACTCTAGTTGCGCTTGTAGTAATCACCGTTATTTTATTAATTTTAGCGGGAGTATCAATATATTTGATATTGGGAAATAACGGAATAATAACAAAGGCAAAAGAGACAAGAACGTCAACGGAGATAGCGCAAATTAAAGAAGAATGGGATTTAGAAAAACTGTCATTAAAAGCGCAGGACCAGGAATCAGATGAAATAAATGCCACTGAAGTAACAGAACTATAAAAAATAGAAATTAAAAGATGAATTGTAAATAAAAGCAATTTCATCTTTTTTTATATAGATAATTTTCAAACTATGCTGAAAGTAATATGAATTTATAATAAAATGAAAAAACTTAGAAAAAAATAAAAAACTTTTTCATAATTTTGAAAAAACTTTTCTAAAATACAAATGTTACATTTTATTTACAAATTATAAAAAAACTTGACTGTATTTTGTAATTTTAAGTATAATAAAAAAATAAAAATTTAAAAGGAGCAAAAGAAAATGAGAGAACAAAAGTCAAATTTTTCAAAGACTCAAAGTTATGAGGTTAGATATAAAAACACTGATAGACTAATGAAAAAAGATGTAGGTATTACACTAGTTGCGCTTGTAGTAACAATCGTTATTTTATTAATTTTAGCAGGAGTATCAATTAATCTAGTACTAGGAAATAACGGAATAATTGATAAGGCAAAAAAGGCTAAAAACAATACAGCTCAAACAACGGCGAGTGAAGAACAAGGAATGAGTGAGATATCAAATAGGATAAATGAAATAACAGAAGATAATAACAAAGGAAATCCTTCAACAGGAGACAAAGACGATGATAATAAACATGATGGCCAAGATGAGAAGGACTTAACTCTTGCTGAAAAAATAGAGAAGATAAAAAAAGCAACAAAGGGTAAGTACATATTTGATGTGCCTAACCAATTATTAAAAGTAAAAAATAACGAACTTGTAGAAGTTCAAAAGGAAGAAACAGATATTAAAGAAGCGGTATGTGAATGTGGAAAAGTAAAAGAAATATTTGATAAAGCAGTAGAAATGGGATTGGTAGAAACATATACAAAAGAAGAGAGCCAAGAGGGAACTGATTATTCAGAAGTAATAGTTGCACCAATAAAAGAACCAAGCTTTGTTTTTTATGACTTTGTTTGCAAAAATGGTGAGCAAAAGCCAGGAGGCAATATGCCGATGGCATTTTCATTAAATTATGCTATAACCACAGATTTTAAGACCTGGTATGATAGCGGACGACCAAACTTTCATAACACAGGTGGAGACACTGAAAATGCACTAGAATGGGTAAATCAAGATTATGTACAAACTGGATTTGTTGCTATGCAAGCTAGGACAAGGCTTTATTTTGATAAAACTTTAACAGAGTTGGGACAAGTTTATCACCAAAAAATACAAGTAGTAAGTCAAACAAATTTTATAAAAGCAATGAAAGCTTTAAACTTGGATCTAAGCAAATATGAAGGAATTTGTGTACACCCAGCAAAGTAACATATACAATACCTAAAAAGATATATCTGGGGACAAATACAATCATAAGTAGAAGATGGATAGTTCATGCCATCTAAAGGAGAATGGTTAGCATTTGCAGGAAATTTTAATATATTAGCTGTTGTTTATATGTCAGGAAGCCATCCAGAGGAATTTTACGGAGCGTATAACCTTTGCGAGCAATATAGGACATCTTCACAAGTTAATAAAAACGATGTAGGGGGGATTGACTTTTATGATGCTAATATAAGAAATTACAACCCAGACTGTGTTGATTTAGCTGTCCGTCTAAGCACAACCTTCTAACCACTACAAAACAATAAAAATAATAAATTAAGATACAAGAAATCAACACGATTCTCTTGTATTTTTTTATAAAAATCATTGACAAATTAATCTTGTTAATAGATAATATAAAAAGCAAAAATAGAAGAAAACAAAAGGTTAAAATATAAAAAACACAGGAGGAAAAATAATGTATGTATTTAACAAAATAACTGTAACTCCACAATTGCCAGCTAAAATTGCAAAGTTAAACGAAGTAGCAAGCAATTTATGGTGGGCATGGAACACAGACTTTTTAAATTTATTCAAAAGAATTGATGGAGATTTATGGGAAAGTGTAAATAAAAATCCAATAAAATTTTTAAAGCTAGTTTCTCAGGAACGTCTAGAAAAAGCAAGCAATGACGCAAGTTTTGTAAAAGACTACGAAAAAATTATAAACAATTTTGAAGACTATATGGAAAGCAAAAATACATGGTTTAGAAAAAAATATCCAGAGAACAAAAATGACTTAATTGCGTATTTTTCAGCAGAATATGGCCTTGATCAAATTTTATCAATATATTCAGGAGGCCTTGGAATATTATCAGGGGACCACTTAAAATCTTCAAGTGACTTAGGAATTCCACTTGTTGCAGTAGGACTTTTATACAAGCAAGGCTTTATGCACCAAAGAATTGATGGCTACGGAAATCAAAGAGAAGAATACATAGAAAACGATTGGGACAATTTACCTGTTTACCCTGTTAAAGACAGCGAAGGAAATGACCTAAAAATACAAGTTGAAATGCCGCTTGGAACATTATTTTTAAAAACTTGGAAAATAAATGTGGGAAGAATAAATCTATACTTATTAGATTCTGACTTAGAAGAAAATATTCCGGAATATAGAGGAATAACTTCTACATTATATGGTGGAAATCAAGAAACAAGAATAAGACAAGAAATAGTTTTAGGAATGGCAGGAACTAATCTATTAGAAAAACTTGGACTAAAGCCAACTGTTTACCACATGAACGAAGGTCATTCAGCATTTTTAATACTAGAACTTATAAAAAATATAATAAAAGAAAAGCAAGTATCTTTTGAAATGGCAAAAGACATAATTGCTTCAAAAACAGTATTTACAACACATACACCAGTTCCAGCAGGAAACGACATATTCCCAACATCACTTATAGAAAAATACTTTAACGGCTTCTGGGACAAACTTGGAATTTCAAAAGAAAACTTTTTAAAACTTGGAATGAAACCAGGAGCAGATATAAAAAATTCTGGATTTAATATGGGAATATTAGCACTTAAATTTTCTGGAAGAAAAAACGGAGTAAGCAAATTACATGGTGCAGTTTCAAGAGAATTATTCTCAGAAGTTTGGCCTAACATTGCTGCAAATGAATCACCAATTTCATATGTAACAAACGGAATTCACACATGTACATGGCTTGCACCAAATATGAAAAAACTATTTAATAAATATTTTAAACCATATTGGCAAGATGACATTCAAAATGATGAAACTTGGAAAAAAGTATATGACATACCAGATGAAGAACTTTGGAACGAGCACATACACAGAAAAGAAAAATTAATTAAACTTGTAAAGCAAAACGTATCTAACAGATTAAAAAGAGAAGGTTATCGCTATGACGAAATAAATAGCATAATTTCGGGCTTGAATTCAGACGCCTTAACAATAGGATTCTCTAGAAGATTTGCAACATACAAAAGAGCAACTTTAATATTTAAAGACTTAGAGAGAATTACTCAAATATTAAATAATCAAGGAAAACCAGTACAAATAATATTTGCAGGAAAAGCTCATCCAAATGACGGAGAAGGAAAAGACTTAATAAAATTTATACATGAAATTTCAATGAAGCCACAATTTAAAGGCAAAGTGTTCTTACTAGAAAACTACAACATGGAAATTTCTAAACTACTTGTAACAGGTGTTGATGTATGGTTAAATAACCCAAGGAGACCAATGGAAGCATCAGGAACAAGTGGACAAAAAGCTTCTGTAAATGGGGTTATAAATTTTAGCGTTTTAGATGGCTGGTGGGCCGAAGGCTATAACCAAAACAATGGTTGGACAATTGGTACAAATGCAGAATATTCTTCTTACGAAGAACAAGACAGAGCAGATTCAGACAGTATGTATCAAACTTTAGAAAATAAAATTATTCCAATGTATTATGACAGAGATGAAAACAAAATCTCTAAAAAATGGATTCAAACAATGAAAAATTCTATTGCTACAACTGGTGGAAAATACAGCACAGCAAGAATGCTAATAGACTACACAAACAACTTCTATATGCCACTTTGCAATTTATATAACAAATATTATGCAGATTTATCAACAGTTGGCGAATTTAACGAATGGAAAAATAACTTAATTTTAAACTGGAATAACATAACCATAAAACAAGAAAAAGGAAACATGGACAACATAACAATTGATGCAGGAAACAAAATTAAAGTAAAATGCAAAGTTCACTTACCGAACATTTCAAAAGACAGTATAGAGGCACAAGTATATTATGGCCAAATATTAGAAAATGGCGTAGTTGACAACATTCAAATAATTCCAATGACACTAATTTCTGAAAATGAAGAAACAAAAGACTATGAATATGAAGCAACAGTTGAGCTAACTTCTGGCGGAAATTACGGTTATACATTTAGAGTTATGCCTAAGAGCAATATGATTTTGGACTCAGCAAACCTTAACTTAATAAAATGGATAACAAAATAAACGAAAGCCTTGACTATCAAGGCTTTTTATAATATAATATTAACATAAAATTTTAAGAGAAGAATGAAAGGGAAGATTAAAATGGCAGATATAAATGAATTAATGCAAGTTCGTAGAGAAAAAATGCAAAAAATAATAGATAGTGGAAAAAATGTACACCCAGAAAGATATGAAAGAACACATTCTATAAAACAAGCAAGAAACTTACCAGATGGAACAAAAAATGTTTCAATAGCAGGAAGAGTTATGTCTAAAAGAAAACTTGGAAAGATTAGTTTCTTAGATTTAAGAGATTTAGAAGGACATCTTCAACTTGTTATAAAAAGGGAAGATTTAGGCGAAGAAACATACAAGTTTTTACATGAAACTGTTGATATAGGTGACTTTATAGGCGTAAAAGGTGAAGTATTTACAACACAAGCTGGCGAAAAAAGTTTACAAGTATATGAATATGAATTTTTAGGAAAAGCAATAAGACCACTTCCAGAAAAATTCCATGGTTTAACAGATCAAGATGCAGTTTATAGAGAAAGACATTTAGACTTAATAATGAACGATGACGCAAAAGCACGCTTTGTATTAAGAACAAAATTTATCAGATTAATGAGAGAATTTTTAGACACACACGAATTTTTAGAGGTTGACACACCAGTACTTCAAAATACAGCATCAGGTGCAACTGCAAGACCATTTATAACACATCACAACGCACTAGATATGGATGTATATTTAAGAATTTCTCCAGAACTAACACTTAAAAAGCTTATAATTGGAGGATTTACAAATGTATATGAAATAGCAAGGGACTTCAGAAACGAAGGAATGGACTCAAACCATTTACAAGATTTCACAATGGTAGAAGGTTATAGCGCATATTGGTGTTATAAGGATAATATGAAATTCTTACGTGAAATGATTATATACATTTTGGCAAAACTATTTGATGGAAACTTAAACATAAAAATTGGTGACCAAGAAATAGATTTTGGTGGAGAATGGGAAATTGTATCATTTAGAGATTTAATCCTTAAAGACTGCGGAATAGACATCGACAAATTTGAAACAGCAGAAAGTTTACTTGCCGAAATAAAGGCTCAAGGAATAAAGCTAGAGGCAGACAACCTAGAACAACTAGGAAGAGGAAATCTAATAGATACACTATACAAAAAAGTAAGTAGACCAAAAATAATAAATCCTACATACTTAATCAAGCATCCAATTGATTTATCTCCACTTGCAAGAAGCAATGACGAAAATCCAAAAATAACAGATAGATTCCAACTAGTAGTAAATGGACAAGAAATAATAAATGGATATTCAGAACTTGTTGATTGTGATGAACAAGAAAAAAGATTTATAGAGCAAGCAGAGTTAAAAGCAAATGGTGATGAGGAAGCTATGAGCATAGACAATGAGTATATAAGAGCTATGCAATATGGAATGCCACCAATTTCTGGGTGGGGACTTGGAATCGACAGATTCTTACAATTCCTAACAAATAGTGATAATATACGTGACGTAGTATTATATCCATTAATGAAACCAAGAGCATTTGAAGAAAACGAAAACTAATAATAAAAGCAAAAATAAAAGAAACAGAAAATGCAAAATCTGTTTCTTTGTATTTTTATAAAGCAAATGTTTTTTTGCCTCAAATGCTTGTAATTTTGCGCTATATGTTATAAAATATTAACGATATTATGTAAAAAAATTGGAGAAAAATATTGAACAAAAAATGGGAATTAATTAATGTAAATGAAGAAGCAGCAGAAAAAATTGCAACAAAATTTAATATTAGCAAGTTAGTTGCAAGAGCACTTGTAAATAAAGGCATAACCGAGGACGAAAAAATAGAAGTCTTTTTGAGCCCCAGAAGAGGAGATTTTTACAATCCGTTTTTAATGCCAGATATGGAAAAAGCAGTAGAAAGAGTTGTAAAAGCAATACAAAATAAAGAGAATATAACAATTTTTGGAGATTATGATGTAGACGGAATTACAAGCTCAAGTATTTTGCACAGATTTTTAAAAGATTGTGGATTAAACAGCAAAATATACATTCCAAACAGAATTACTGAAGGCTATGGGTTAAATAATGAAGCAGTAAAAAATATTGCCAAGGACGGAACTACCCTAATAATAACAGTTGACTGTGGAATAACAGGAATTGCCGAAGTAGAGCTTGCAAAAACTTTAGGCGTTGATGTAGTAATTACAGATCACCACGAGCCTGCAGAGCAACTACCAAAAGCAGTAGCTGTAGTAGATTGTAAACGAAAAGATAATACTTATCCGTTTAACGGTTTAGCTGGTTGCGGAGTGGCATTTAAACTAGCACAGGGAATTTCTAAAAAGTTAAAGCTACCTGAAGAAAAATATCTAAAATATTTAGATATTGTATGTGTTGGAACTATCTCTGACATTGTTCCGCTAGAAGATGAAAATAGAGTGATTTCAAAACTAGGCTTAAGGCTATTAAATCAAACTAAAAATCCAGGGCTTAAAGCTCTTTTGGAAAGCACAGCATACAAAAAAATAGATTCAACTGCAGTTTCTTTTGGACTAGCACCAAGAATAAACGCTTGTGGAAGAATGGGACATGAAGAAGAGGCACTTAAACTATTTTTAACAGATGACTTTGATGAGGCCAAAAGACTTACAGAAAAATTAAACGAATACAACACAAAAAGGCAAGACATAGAACGAGCAATTTTTGTAGAAGCACAAAAAATGATGGAAGAACCAAAAATGAAGCAAAGTTCGTGCATTGTACTTGGTGGCGAAAACTGGCATCATGGAGTTATAGGAATTGTTTCATCAAAAATTACTGACATGTATGCAAAACCAAGCATCTTAATTTGCTTTGAAGGCCAAGAGGCAAAAGGCTCTGGCAGAAGCATTCCAGGTTTTGACTTACATGAAGCATTAGAAAACTGCAAGGACAATATAAAGCAATTTGGTGGACATTCTATGGCAGTAGGTCTTACAATTGAAACAAGCAAATTTGAAAGCTTTAAAGAAGAGCTAGAAAAATATGCAGAAAAAATGAAAGTCTCGGAATATGTACCAGTAATAAAAATAGACCAAAAAATTTCATTAAATGATATTAACATTAGTGAAATAAAATCACTAGAAATGCTAGAGCCTTATGGCGAAGCAAATAAAACACCAGTATTTCAAATAAATAATGTAAAAATAGAGTCAATAAGAACATTATCAGAAGGAAAACATTTAAGGCTAACAGTAAAAGATGAAAGCAAAACAATAAATTGCATAGGCTTTAATATGGGAAAACTTGCAGAAGAGTATCCTTTAGGAAGTAAAATAGATCTTGTAGGCAATCTAGAAATAAACGAATATAGGGGAATTCAAAATGTTCAAATTAATTTAAAGGATATAAGGCACAGCGTATAAAGCGAAAGGAGGCGGCAAAATATGTCTGAAGTAAAAAATCACACAATAGAAGAATTATTAGATGTAGCTAAAAAAATGAATAGAAGGGCTGACTTAAAAAAGATAAAAAAGGCCTATGATTTTGCAAAAGAAAAACATGGTGACCAGCTAAGACGTTCAGGAGAACCATACATAATTCATCCTGTACAGGTTGCATATACTTTAGCTGAATTAGGACTTGACGAAAGTACGATTAGTGCTGCCTTATTACATGATGTGGTAGAAGACACAGAAGTTACAAGAGATGAGCTTGCAAAAACTTTTTCTGAAGAAATTGCAGAAATGGTTGATGGAGTTACAAAACTTGGACAGTTAAGCTATACAAGCAAAGAGGAACAACAAGTAGAAAATTACAGAAAAATGTTCCTTGCAATGGGAAAAGACATAAGAGTAATTTTAATAAAACTTGCAGATAGACTTCACAACATGAGAACTCTTAAATATTTAACAAGGGACAGGCAAATTGCAAATGCCAAAGAAACTATGGATTTATATGCGCCACTTGCAAATAGACTTGGTATGTATTCTTTAAAATGGGAGCTTGAAGATTTATCATTTAAATATTTATACCCAGAAGATTACAGAGAACTAGTAGAAGGCATAAACAAGAAAAGGGAAGAAAGACTTAAATTTATAGATCAAATACTAGAAGAAATAAAAGTTAGGCTAAAAAAACAAAAAATAGAAGCGGAAATTACAGGGCGTGCTAAACATTTATACTCAATTTATAGAAAAATGCAAAGGGACAACAAAACATTAGACCAAATTTACGACCTTTTTGCATTAAGAATAATTGTAAATTCAGTAAAAGATTGTTACGCAGCATTAGGTGTTGTTCACGAATTATATAACCCAATGCCTGGAAGATTTAAGGACTACATATCTGTGCCAAAGCCTAATATGTACCAGTCACTACACACAACTTTAATAGGGCCAAAAGGCACACCATTTGAAGTGCAAATTCGTACTTGGGACATGCACAGAATAGCAGAATATGGTATCGCTGCACACTGGGCCTACAAAGAAGCAAGCTTTATAGGTGGAAGAAAAGCAAATGTAAAAGTTTCTGAAGATAAGCTTTCATGGCTAAGAGAAACTTTGGAGTGGCAAAAGGACATTGAAGATCCACAAGAATTTTTAAACACATTAAAAACAGAATTATTTGAAGATGAAGTATATGTATTTACACCAAAAGGAAAAATACTAGTTCTTCCAAGAGGTGCAACACCAATAGATTTTGCATACAGTATCCACGAAGAGGTCGGAAACAAAATGACGGGATGCAAAATAAACAGCAAAATGATGCCAATTGTGACATCTTTAAAAAATGGCGATATCGTAGAAATTGTTACTTCTGATAATTCAAAAGGACCAAGCAGGGACTGGCTAAAATTTGTAAAAAGTACTACTGCAAAAACAAGAATACAACGTTGGTTTAAGAAAAATGAAAGAGAAGACAATATTGTAAAAGGTAAAGACATTATCGAAAAAGAAGTAAAAAAGCTTGGCGGAGATCATAAATCAATGTTAAAAGAAGAATACCTAAAAGTTGCAATGGAAAGATATCATTTTCAAACAGAAGACGATATGTATGCAGCAGTAGGATTTGGAGCAATAACAGCTACAAAAATCATGTCAAAATTATTAGAGGAATATCGAAAGGAACATAAAGAAGAAAACATAGAAGAAAAAATTGAAGCTTTATCAAGAGAAAGAAAAGTAAATAATAAAGTTTCAAGTAGTGGTGTAATTGTAAAAGGAATAGACAACTGCTTAGTGCGTCTTTCTAAATGCTGTAACCCTGTACCAGGAGATGAAATAGTAGGATACATTACCAAAGGAAGAGGGGTTGCGGTTCACCGTAAAGATTGCAAAAACATAGCAGATTTATTTGCATCAGACGAAGCAAGAATGATAGATGTATCGTGGTACACAGATAAACCAACAAGCTATAATGTAGATATTACAATGCTTTCAAATGACAGAAGCGGATTGCTAGCAGATATAATAAGCACAGTTACAGCTCAAAAAACACCGATGATAACAGTAAATTCGAAAGTTACAAAAGAAAGAATTGTTGTAACAGAACTTACAATAGAAGTAAGTGATGTTTCAAAACTTAACGAAGTAATAAAGCAATTACGTAAAATAGATAGTGTTTATGATGTAAGAAGAAATAAATAAGAGGGGAACAAAAATGATACTAAAGAGGCTAAAAGTTGAAACAACTTTAGGAGAACCAACTAACTGCTACATAGTAGAAGATGAAAAAGCAAAAGAGGCAATGGTTATAGACCCAGGCGGCGAACCAGAAAAAATAATAGAAATGCTTAACATTTTGCAAACAAATTTAAAATACATATATTTAACACATTGCCATGCAGACCATATAGGAGCTGTAACTAGGCTTCAAAAAGAAAAAGGTGGAAAAATTTTAATTTCAAGGCATGATGCAGAGGGATTAAATAACGAAAATATCAATTTAAGTAGATGTATCGAAATGGGAGACATTGAGCTAGAAGCAGATTCTCGAGTAGATGACGGAGATTTAATTCATGTAGGCGAGCTAGAATTTAAAGTAATAGAAACACCAGGGCACACAATAGGAAGCAGCAGCTTATACTGCAAACAAGAAGAAATGCTTTTTTCAGGAGATACTTTATTTAGAGGAACTTGGGGAAGAACAGATTTACCAACAAGTTCATTTGTAGATATTATGAACTCAATAACAAACAAACTTTTGAAGCTTCCAGATGACACAATTGTTTACCCAGGCCATGGAAAATCAACCGAAATTGGAGATGAAAAACCAATATATTTAGAGCTAAGAGCAAAAGATTTTTAGAAAGGAGAAAAAGCTAAAATGATAGAACCAAGAACGTTACCAGGTTTTATGGAACTACTTCCAAATGAACAAATTTTATTTGATAAAATTAAAAATACAATAGAAGAAAACTACAAAAAATTTGGATTTTTGCCAATTGACACACCAGTTGTAGAACATTCAGAAGTTCTTCTTGCAAAAGCAGGTGGGGAAACAGAAAAACAAATTTATAGGTTTAACAAAGGGGATAATGACTTATCACTTCGCTTTGATTTAACTGTACCACTAGCAAAATATGTTGCAAAAAATTATAGCAATTTAAGTTTTCCATTTAGAAGGTACCAAATAGGAAAAGTGTATAGAGGCGAAAAAGCGCAAAAAGGTAGATACAGAGAATTTTATCAATGTGATATAGATATAATTGGAGATGGTGAACTTTCTATAATAAATGATGCAGAACTTCCACTTGTAATATACAGCACATTTAAGGATTTAGGATTTGATGATTTTACAATAAAAATAAATAATAGAAAAATTTTAAACGGATTATATGAAGGCTTAGGCCAAAAAGAAAATTCTGTAGAGATAATGCGAATTATTGACAAAATAGAAAAAATAGGCGAAGAAAAAGTAAAGAGGGAAATTTTAGATTTAAATGTTAATGAAGAAATAGCAAATAAGTTAATTGATTTTATAAAAATTAGTGGAACTACAGACGAAAAAATAAGTAAACTTGATCAAATAAACATAGAAAACGAAACCTATAAAACAGGTGTAGAAGAGCTAAAAACTGTAGTAAATTATATTCGAATGTTTGGTATGCCAGAGAAAAACTTTACAGTAGACTTTACTATAGCAAGAGGATTAGATTACTACACAGGAACTGTTTATGAAACATTTTTAAATGAGCACAGGGATTTAGGAAGTGTTTGCTCTGGTGGAAGATATGAAAATTTAGCAGAAAATTACACAAACAAAAAACTTCCAGGAGTAGGAATTTCTATTGGTTTAACAAGATTATTTTTTAAGCTAAATGAAAAAGGTTTAATAAGTGCAGAAAAAAAGGCTGTAGCAGATGTAATTATTGTGCCAATGTCAGAAGACATTAAAGAAGCTGCAAAATTGGCAACAGAATTAAGAAATTTAAAAATAAATACAGAAATATATTTAGAAAACAAAAAAATGAAAGCAAAAATAAAATATGCAGATAAGCTAAAAATTCCATATTTAATTGTAATTGGTGAGGACGAGATAATAACACAAAAATTAAAAGTAAAAAATATGGAAACAGGTAAAGAGGAACAATGTGCATTTAATGCAGGAGAAATAAAAAAGATAATTTCAAAAAATCAGGATTAAATAAAGTCCTGATTTTATTTTTTTAGCACTTCGTTCATAACCAAGGCTAAGTATTTCATTGACGAAGTTGCTTCCTCTAATGTGTTACCTGTTGCTCCAACTTCAATAATGCAGGCAGCATTTCCTAAATGCTGGTTATATCTGCTATTTCTAAGAAGAATTGAGCGAAATAATCCTGGGTATATCTCATTTGCTTTTTTCTGAATGGCAATTGCAAATTTTAAATTGTTTTGCCAATTAGGGTGCTCGAGACCTCCACCATCAGTTCCAATAACAAACATAAGCTGGGCCACTTTTTCATCACCAATAATAACAGAAGGAGCATAGCTAGAGTCTGCAATTGCATCTCTATGTAAATCAATTAAAATGTCGGTTGAGGGTGCATTGGAAAGTAACCCTTCAGCAGTTGTAAGAGATCGCCCATAAGAGCCTGTGTAGTTTGGGTAATCGTGGTAAGTAGTATCATGAATAGTATTAAAACCATAAGAAATTAGTTGGTCTGTAAGTACATTTCCAACTTTAGCAACAGAAAAATTTAAATCAGTAGTTCTAAAATTACCAGTTTGTTCATAATTATTAGCTTCAGTTGGAGTGTAACTTTCGCAAGTGTGAGTGTGAAAAATAATTACATTATCTTTGTTTATATTTAAGGTAGATGTATCCCAAACACTTTCTGGAATTTCATAATTTGTTCCATTTTTTATGAATATACCATTGTTGCTATCTGTGTAAGTGTTTGGAACATTACTTTCTACAACTTGAGTTGTAATTCCTGTATCTGCATGAGTAACAGTGCTTTGAGACTCTTGTACTACATCATTTTCATCAGTTTCAGCTATATAACTTAATGAATTTATTATAGGCATTTCAAGCCCTAGTACAGAATACAAAAAGTTATTATAAGAGTGGCTCTTTTTAGCTGAAAACTGAGGAAGAGTAGAAGATAAAACAAAACTATTTAAATTTTCATAATTAATATTAATAGAGCTAATTTTTACTTTTGAAATATTAGAACTTACAAAAGAAAAAATAAAGCAAATTAAAATAAGTAATAAAATACCAATAAAAAATTTTCCGAGTTTTTTTCTTTAAATTTACAACAATCATAAATAATTCCTTAAAAAATTAGTACATGCCTATATAAAAATATATGCAATAAATTTTTTTATATTACTAAGACTTTTTTTTTATTGCTATTTAACTACTGTTATGATACAATTTCAATGAGAATTTATATGAACATAGGAGTAATAAAATGAGTGAGATGAAACCAAAAAAGAAACTAATAAAAACACCTTTATTTTTTGTTACATTATTTAGTTTTTTAGTAATTATTTTATTAGTTATATATATAATATATTTACGTTTTATTCCATATATGACAATGAATTATGATGGATACGCAGTATCTGGTAAAAATATAACTAGTAACTTATTAAATTCAACATTTAATGTAGATACCTCAATAAAGGCACTTAAGGTTAATGAACAGGATTCAATATACCAAAATTTAAATTCATATTATTTAGGCGCAAGCAAGCAAGACAATATAAATTTAAATTATCCAATATATATTAATGGAGCTTTAGCGGTATATAATTTGTCTGCTGATACAATTCTTATAACTGATGAATTTCAGGAGGTAGAGGGCTATTCGGGCTTTACCCTTACATCAGGAGCATTGTATAATGCAAACTCACTTGAAAGAGCAGATTACTACAATTATATTTTAATGAAAAATAAGGACAACTTATACATAAGTGCGAAAGATATAAAAATTAAAACTACATTTAATGATTATACAATACCAATGAACAGTATAATAAATTTTACAAGTAGTTTTGTTACATGGTACAGCCTAGAGGATGATGAATTCGTTTATGGTAAGGCAATTGATGTAGATGAAAATACCAAAATAACAATAGAGGACTATGGAAAAGAGTACACTTATAAACAATTTTTAATGGGCTTAAAAATTGTAAAAGATAATACTAAAAAGCCAGAGGCAGAGATAGAAAAAAATGAAGAAGTAAAAAAAGAAAATACAGAAAAAAATGAAGAAGTAAATACAGAAGAGCCAAGCAACACAGTCGAAGAGCCAGAAGTTATACCAGAGCCTGAAAAACCCAATAAAGGCAATCAAGGTGAAACGACGACTCCAGAAGTTAAATGGATAAAACCAACAGTAGAAGGCTCGAACTTTACAGCAAATGTATATACAGCAACTGCAGAAATTTCAATAAATGCAGCATTTGTTTTTGTAGCAATTAGTCTTGCCAAAGTTGTTTTGCCACACCCTG
>CAKPOC010000030.1 GCA_934169535.1 uncultured Clostridia bacterium
GCGATGGAAGAAAATAAAGAAGTAAAAAAAGCAGCAGAAGTACTAGAAGAAATAAGTAAAGACCCGAAAGAAAGAGAGCGCTACGAAGAAAGACAATGGGAAATAATAAGGTACAATTCAGAGATGAACACAAGTAGAGAGCTAGGCAGAAAAGAGGGAAAAAAGGAAGGAAAAGTAGAAAGAAACAAAGAAATTGCTAAAAAGATGAAAAATGCAGGCATGGAAATTAAACAAATAATTGAAATAACAGGCTTAAGCCAGGAAGAGATAGAGAAGCTATAGAAAAAATATTGCTAATCATTTTTGAAAAAGTCTTAAAAATGAATGATATGCAGAAGAAAATTTTGTAATAAAATGTTGAAAAAATAGAGAAAATGTAGTATTCTATATTTGGTAATACTTGCATATTATTAATAATAGAAGATTACCAAGAAAGGAAGGGGTAAATATGTATAGCACATCAACTTATGCAAGAAGTGGAATGAATAGTGGACTATTCGGAAATGCAGTATGGGTAGTAATTGCTGCTGTAATTGCTGTAATAGGAGGAATTGCACTATATTTCACATTCTTATCAAAGCAAAATGAAGGAAAGTACACAGGATTTTTAGGATGGATGTATGATTTCTTAACATTTAAAAAGCTTGTTATTGAAAATATTTTAAAAATATTATACTTAATAGCAGCAATATTCATAACATTATCATCTTTTGCAGTAATATCATCAAGTTTCTTAGGTTTCTTATGCTATTTAGTAATAGGAAATGTATTAGTAAGAGTTGGATATGAAATGCTATTAGTAATTTTAGTTATTTGCAGAAATACAACTGAAATGAATAAAAAACTAGGGTCAGATAAAAAAGAAGATAAATAATAAATGGATAAAAAATAAACCTGAATTGTTAAAAAAATAGCAATTCGGGTTTATTTTTTAAGCGTTTTTACTTTTAGAAATTTTACCATATGGAAAAGGATTATCTGTTCTACATAATAGATAATCAATGCTTGTGTTGTAAAAATCTGCTAATTTACAAAGTAAGTCAATTGGAATATTACGTTTATTCAATTCGTAATATGAATAGGCAACCTGTGATGTGTGTAATAACTCACTTATTCTCTTTTGTGTTAAATCATGATCTTCTCTTAAAGTTCTAATTCGTGTTTGCAAAATTTTTGCTCCCTTCAACTAATAAATTTCAAATATATGGAAATACTACATATAGTTTAAAAGAATTATAAAATAAAACACCATGTTATATTGAAAAATAAAACAATTTGTTATATACTTGTTGTGTAAAAATATAAAAGGAGAATAAACATGAGAAAACAAAAGCAAAATATTATAAATACTAATGGTATTACACTAGTTGCGCTTGTAGTTACAATCGTTGTGTTATTAATACTAGCAGGCGTTTCAATAAACTTAGTAGTAGGCGATAATGGAATAATAACTCAGGCAAGAAAAGCAAGAGAAGAAACAAATAAAGCAAATGAAAATGAGATGTCACAATTAGATAAATTAGCTAAATCTTTAGACTCAATAGATTATGAGGGTGGCTCATGGAGTGAAAAAAATATATATGTACACCAAAGCTTGGAACTAATATGGAGGCAGTGTATTGGACAAATAAAACTTTAAACGAAAACGGAAAATATAAAGCAGTAGCTGGAAATGAAACAACTGTGATGGAGAATGGAGGTTCAACAGCAGTAGAAGTAACAAGCGAAGATAGCAATTTTGATTGGTCAGAGTGGTACGATTATGTAGCAGGAGATAACGAAACCGATACAAAGACAAGCAGATGGGCAAATGCCAAAAGTACAGCAGACGGAAGTTACTTTGTATGGATACCAAGGTATGAATATAAAATACTAAATAATGAGCATACGTCTACAGCTGGTAAAATTGATGTGCAATTTATAAATGTCACAACAACAACAGAAGATAGAGAAGGATACAAAATTCATCCAGCCTTTACAACAAATTTAGAGCTAGGCGGTTGGGATAAAGAAATACCAGGAATATGGGTTGCAAAATATGAAATGAGTATGGAAGAAACTTCTGACAATGGAAAGACTTGGACAAACATAGAAACAACATTGGATACCAATAATTCTGAAGAACATCAAAGCATTGGAAATAAGCTAATAGGTGATACTGTAAGAGCAGTAAGTAAGCCATCACAATATTCGTGGAGTTATATAATATTAAGTAACTGCTTTGACAATTCATTAAATTATAGTACAGTGGAAAATACAGGAGCAAATTCACATTTAATGAAAAACAGTGAATGGGGAGCTATTGCATACTTGACACAAAGTGAATATGGAAGGAACCAAAATGAAATAGAAATAAATTCATATTGTAAAAATACTACAAACTTTGCGAAATTAACAGGGGTTGGCGGAAATGATGAAAATAGTAAGTACAATACAGTAAATGGAATGAATGCAAGTACAACAGGCAATTTATATGGAATATATGACTTAAGCGGCGGAAACTGGGAAAGCACAGCAGTTCTATATAGTAAGAACACAAATTTATATGGAACATCACTATATTCTCATACAGTCAATAAAAAGTATACAAAAGATGATGAAGCTTCTCAACTTACATCAAATAGCAGTAAATATGTAACAATATATCCAATTAAAACAGAAGGAGTAACAGGAGATGATGGCTCTATAGATATACATTATCCAATTTGGAATAACATTTATGGGGATGCTATTTATGAAACATCAAGTAAGTGTGGAACAGACACTAGCTGGTATGGGGATCGTGCAGATGAAGATTCGGGAGGCACTGACGGACCATTTTGCTTACGCGGAGGCAGCTACGGCTATGGATTTTTAACTGGAGTTTTTGCTTTTGCTGACGGTAGCGGTTATGCGGGCAACGAGTTGCGGTTACCGCGTGGTTTTAGTATGTGAATAAAAAAAGCATATCTAAAAGTAAATGCCCAAAATGTATTCTAAATTTTCTAAATGTGTGGTATTATATAAATAATTCAATGATAAAAAGATTGAAAAAAACTTATTAAAACTGTGCAGCAAATAGAAGAAGGAAAGACAATAAAAGCAACACAAGTATTTAAGGAGTTAGAAGAAAAATATGGAGTGTGGTAGAAAAGATTATTTATAAAAATTATAACACATATTAAAAACTTTTCCTCATATACTAATAATAGTATGTGAGGTTTTTTATGCAAATTTTAAATAGTAAAAAAATAATATTTTTAAGCATATTTGCAATTTTGCCAATTTTTATTGCAAGTATATCAAATAGTAGCCAAAAGCTAGTAAAGTCCAAAACAATGGACACAGTTGCAATGCCTGTAACGTCAAAAACTATAGTGCTAGATTCGGGGCACCGGAGGTGAAGATGGAGGAGCTGTAAGTAAAAACGGAATTTCCGAAGCAAGCATCAATTTGGCAATTACGTTAAAAGTTCAAAATTTATTAGAAAGCTCAGGTGCAAAAGTTATACTAACAAGATCTGACGAAAATGCAATATATGATCTAGACAAAAAAACACTAAAACAGAAAAAAGTTTCTGACATTAAAAATAGAGTAAAAATAGGAAACGAAAGCTCAGCAGATATTTTTGTTTCTATACACTTAAACAAAATACCGCAAGCGCAGTATTGGGGTTGGCAAACTTTTTTTAAAAGCGGAAGCGAGCAAGGCAAAAAATTGGCTACAAGTATACAAAACAATTTAAACGAGTCAATGCAAAAAGAAAATAAAAGACAGCCAATGAAAATAAGTAATGTTTACATTATAAAAAATGTTGAAATTCCTACCACAATTGTAGAATGTGGTTTTTTATCAAATCCAGAAGAAGAAAGCCTTTTACAAAATGACGAATATCAAAACAAACTTGCATGGGGAATATACAACGGGATAATGCAGTATTTTGAATAAATTTCCACTCTTTGGGGACAATATGTGTAAAACACATACCAAGGAGTGGATTTTTTGTGAAAAATTTAAAAAATAAAAAAAGATTAAATATTGATAACGTTGTGCTAGACAACAATCAGATAAGCTTAGAGATGGAAAAGTTTGCATCAGATAATATAATTATGCAAAAGTCTAGCAAAGAAACATACCCAATTACTACGCTGGAAGAAGATTTTGAAGTAATAAAAGAAACATACAAATTACTAAGCAAAAATGTTAAGCAAAAAATATTAATACACCCAGCAGGAGAGTGGATATTAGACAATTTTTATATAATAGAAGAAACAACAAAAACAATTGCAAAAGATCTTACAGTAAAAAAGTACACCAATTTTTTAGGTCTAGCAAATGGTCCATACGAAGGCTATGCGAGAATTTACGTTTTGGCAAGTAAAATTGTATCATATACAGATGGCAAAATAGACTACGATAATTTAGAAAAAATGCTTACAGCTTACCAAAAAAAGAAAACATTAAATATGGACGAAATATGGAATATAGGCTTGTTTTTGCAAATATGCCTTATTCAAAAAATAAGACAAATTTGTGAAAGTATTTACATTACTCAAATTCAAAAAAGCAAAGCGGAAATAATATTAAGCCATATTTTTAATAAGCAAACAAAACCAGACTACAAAATGACTTCAGAGCTAAGAAAAAAAATAAAACAAAATAATCAGATGAAATATGCTTTTATAGAATATATGTCATACAAATTAAAAAAATATGGAAGAAAAGCCAATAGCTATTTAAATGCACTTGAGGAAGTCGTAAACAGGTCCGGTGGCGAAATTTCTGAAATAATAAAAAAGGAGCATTTTGAAGTTGCAGTAAAAAAGGTTTCAATGGGGAATTGCATTACATCTATAAAAAATATTTCAAGAATTAATTTTGCAGGGATTTTTGAAAACATAAATGGGGTAGAAGAAATATTAAAAAAAGATCCGATAAATCAATATGAAATAATGGATTTAACTACTAAAATCTATTATAGAAATACTATTCAAGAAATTGCCAAAAAAACGAAAATATCTGAAATATATATTGCAAAAAAATGCTTAGAATTAAGCGAAAATGCAACAGAAGAAAGAAAAAGGCATATAGGATATTATCTTTTAGAAGAGGGAAGAAAAGAGCTTTACAAGTGTTTAGGTGTAAATAAAACTGAGCTAAAGTATACTACAAAAGCTAATTTATACATTTATGGAGTATGGCTTGCAAGTATACTTATCTGCATGGCAGTAAGTATGGCATCATATTTAAGTTTAAAAAACATGCTAGCTGCAATTATCATTTTTATTTTAACAATTATTCCAGTAGAAGGCATTATTTCAAAAATTGTACAAAATATTTTAGGAAATACAGTAAAACCCAAGCTACTTCCAAAACTTAATTTTCAAAATGGAGTTCCAAAAGAATTTGCTACAATGGTTGTAATTCCAACAATAGTAGATAGCAGTAAAAAAGTTCAAGAAATATTTGAAAAGCTAGAAGTGTATTATATTGCAAATAAATCACCTAATATTTATTTTACACTTTTGGGCGATTGCACAAGTTCGCAAAATGAAATAGAAGAGTTTGACGATAGTATAATTAAAGAAGGAATCAGCAATGTAAACAGATTAAATGAAAAATATGGTGGCAACATTTTTAATTTTGTGTATAGAAAAAGAATTTGGAATGCAAGTGAAGACTGCTTTATGGGCTGGGAACGAAAAAGAGGAATGCTTAACCAATTTAATGAATATTTGTTAGGAAATATTAAAAATCCATTTAGGATAAACACATTAGAAAATCAAAAACAGTTAGAAATTAAATATATAATTACACTAGACAGTGACACAGAACTTACACTAAATTCTGGAATAGAACTTATTGGCGCAATGGCACATATATTAAACAGACCAATTTTAAATGAAGAGGAAAATTTAGTAGTTAAAGGACATGGAATAATTGCTCCACAAGTAGGAATTGGAATTGAAGAAAGTAAGAATTCAGCTTTTACTAACTTGTTTGCAGGAGATGGAGGAACTGACTCATATACAAGTGCAGTTTCGGACTTTTACGAAGACAATTTTGATGAAGGAATTTTTACTGGAAAAGGAATATATGATTTACAAACATTTTCAACAGTATTAAATAATAAAATAAAAGAAAATACAGTATTAAGCCATGATTTGCTAGAAGGGAGCTATTTAAGGTGTGGTTTAGCATCAGATATATTTTTAATTGATGGCTTTCCAAGCAATTATCTAAGCTTTAGAACAAGGCTTGAAAGATGGCTTAGAGGCGATTTTCAAATTACGCAGTGGCTAAGTGGAAAGATACAAAATGGCAAAGGATACACTGAAAAAAATTCATTAAATAAGCTAAGTAAATACAAAATTTTAAGTAATATTGTAAGAAGCAAGCAGGAATCTTTTTGTGTAGGACTAATTTTTTTATTTTTAGTATTAGGAACAATATTTAATAAAAGAATGTACGTTCTTCCAATAATTGTGCTACTTTTTATAATGATTGATTTTATTTTAGAAGGAATAAATAAAATAATAAAAAACGACTCTGGAAATGTTACAACTAAAAGATTTGTAAAAACAATAAATGGCGTAGGCGCTACTTTTATAAGGAGCTTATTAAATTTTGCAACACTACTTGATAAATCATGTGTTTCTTTAAAAGCCGGAATTTTAACATTTTACAGAATGAATTTTAGCAAAAAACATTTGCTTCAGTGGACAACATCAGAAGAAGCCGAGAAAAAAACAAAACAAACATTAAAATCATATTACAAAGAAATGCTATGTAGTACAGTAATTGCAATAGTTTTGCTTGCTTTATCATTTTTTATTACAGATAATATATGCAAGGCAGTATCAATTATTTGTGCTATAAGTTGGGCACTAGCTCCTTTAATTATGTTCGAAGTAAGCAAAAAAAACATAAGGAAAAGAAAAATTGAAGAGCTAAACAACGAGCAAATAAATTATGTATTAGATGTTGGAAAAAGAACATGGCTTTATTTTAAAGATAATATTAACGAAAGCACAAATTTTTTACCACCGGATAACTATCAAGAAGATAGAAAGCAAAAATTAGTTGATAGAACTTCATCTACCAATATTGGACTTGCGCTTTTAGCAGTTGTATCAAGCTACGACCTGGGCTATGAAACACTACAAGACACAATAGATTTACTATCTAAAATGTGTGAAACAATAGGCAAACTTCAAAAATGGAATGGACATCTCTACAATTGGTACAATATAAAAACCTTAGAACCATTAATACCAAGGTATGTTTCGGCAGTAGATAGCGGAAATTTTGTTGGATATTTATACACGCTAAAACAATTTTTGGAAGAAATAAAAGAAAAAGATTTACGAATTAATTCTATGATTTTGCTAATACAAAACATTATTGATAATACAAATTTTAAAGTTTTATACAACGAAAAAATTAGGCTATTTTCAGTAGGTTATAATATAGAAGATGACAAAATTACAGATTCATATTATGATTTATTAGCATCAGAAGCAAGGCAAACAAGTTTTATTGCAATTGCTAAAAAGGATATTTCGGAAAAACACTGGTATAATTTAAGTAGAACTCTTACTACTTTAAACAATTACAAAGGCCTTGTGTCTTGGTCTGGAACGGCATTTGAATACTTAATGCCAACTGTAAACATTCCTAATTATGAAGGAAGTATTTTAGATGAGTCTTGCAAATTTATGATAATGAGCCAAATAGAATATGCAAAAAAATTGGGAATTCCATGGGGAATATCAGAAGCAGCATTTAATTTAAAAGACTTAAATAATAATTATCAATATAAAGCTTTTGGAATCCCTTGGCTAGGCTTAAAAAGAGGCCTTCAGCAAGAAGTGGTAGTGGCTCCATATGGGTCAATTTTAGCAATAAATGAACTTCCAGATGAAGTAATTGAAAATATGAAGCAATTGGAAAAATTAGGAATGTATGACAAGTACGGTTTTTACGAATCCATCGATTTTACACCTGAAAGAGTTACAAATAAAAAGGATTACAGTCAAGTTAAAACTTTTATGGCACATCATCAAGGACTTATTTTGCTTTCAATAAATAATTTAATAAACGATCAGATTTTTCAAAAAAGATTTATGAAAAATCCGGAAATGCAAGCAATATCAATCCTTTTAGAAGAGAGAATGCCGCAAAACATGATAATAACAAAAGAAGAAAAAGAAAAAATTGAGAAAATAAAATATATAGATTATGAAGATTATGCAGAAAGAAGATATTCAAAAATAAATGACAAAATAAACATTTCAAATGTTATTTCAAATGACAAATACACTGTTGTAATAGACCAATATGGAAATGGTTATAGCAAATTTGGAAATATACAAGTAAATAGATTTAAACCAACCGAAGAGATTGACCAAGGCATTAAATTTTATATAAAGAATACTAGAAATAAAAATATTTGGACAAATACAATGTCAAAATTTGAAAAAAGACCAGAAAAATATAATATGATTTTTGCACCGGAAACTGATAAATTTATAAAAAATTATGAAAATATTGAAACTACAACTAAAATTGTTTTGGATACTGACGAGCCAGTTGAAATAAGAAGGCTAGAGCTAAAAAATACAGGAAAAAATGAAGAAACCCTAGAGGTTACGAGCAGTATAGAACCTGTAATTTCGGACAAATTTCAGGATTACAGTCATAGAGCTTTTAACAATTTATTTTTAAGGTATGAATATATAGAAGAACTAAACTGTATTTTGGTGCAAAGAAAGTCAAGAGAAGATAATAGTAAAAGCACATTTTTAGCGGTAATGTTGCAAGGCGGAGAAAACAAGGCAGAGTTTGAAATAGATAGAGAGAAATTTGAAGGAAGAAATAATTTCGCTTTTCCACAAATGGTTCAAAATTCTACACTTTTGAGTTCAGAGATAGGTTATGTGACAGAGCCAATAATCGCAATGCGAAAAACTTTAGTAATAGAGCCAGGCAAAACTAAAAAATTAAATTTAATAATTTCAGTAGGTACAAATAGAGAAGACACTTTAAAAAACATTGTAAAATATATAAATGAAGAGAATATTAATAGAACTTTTGATTTTGCAAGAGCTAAAAGCGAAGCAGAAAATAGGTATTTGGGAATAAAGGGAAAAAATTTAATTGCATACCAAAAATTATTAACTCATTTGATCTTTTTACCCAAAACCAAAATAAAAAATACTCCTGTAAGCTACAAATTAGAAGAACTTTGGAAGTTTGGAATATCTGGAGATAACCCAATACTTTTAGTGAAAATAAAAGAAATAAGTGATATAGATTTTATATTAGAAGTGTTAAAAGCATATGAATATTTTAGGCTAAAAAATATAAGAGTAGATTTAGTTATATTAAATAGTGAAAAAGAATCATATGAAAATGCAGTAAGAACAGCCCTAATGAATAGCGTTTTAAATAATAATTTAGAATATTTGCTAAATACAGAAATTTTTATAATAAATAATTTTGAGGCAAAAGATGAAAAAATTTTAGATGAAAAAGCAAATGTTATATTAAATGCAAATTTTAATAATTTAAATTCGCAAATAGAAGAAATAGAAAATAATCTGCAAGAAAACTTTAAAGAGAGAAATTTAGATTTAATAAATAAAAATTACGAAGCTATAATAGATGAAAAAATAGAAACTTATGAATCTGAAAATTTGAAATACTATAATGGCTATGGAGGATTTTCGGAAGACGGAAAAGAATACTTTATAAAGGTAAACAAAACTCAAAAAACGCCACTTGCATGGAGCAATATTTTAGCAAATGAAAACTTTGGAACATTGACAACTGAAAGCATGGGAGGCTATACCTGGTATAAAAATAGTAGACTAAATAGGCTTACTGCTTGGGAAAATAATAGCGTAACAGATATTCCAACAGAAGTTATATATTTAAAAGACATGGAAAGTGGAAAGAGGTGGTCACTTGGAGCAGTACCACTTCCGGACGAAAACAATTACTATGTAACTTATGGATTGGGCTATAGCAAATACGAACATACTTCTTCAAAAATTAAGCAAGAAGTAAAAGTGTTTGTTCCACAAAAAGACAATATAAAAATAAATTTAATTAGCCTAGAAAATCAGAACCCTCAAAAGAAAATTTTAAAATTAATTTACTATGTAAAGCCAGTTTTAGGCGAAGATGAAATAAAAACTAGTAAAGAAATTACAATAAAATGCAAGTCTAACATGGTAATTGCAAAAAATTTGTCGAAAGATTTGGAAAGCTCAATGTTTATATCTAGCAGTGAAAAAATTAATTCATATACAGGAAGCAAAAATTCATTTTTTAAGGGTGGTGGACTGAGAAATCCTTCTGCACTTGACGAAATAAATTTAAGCTACGAAGATTCGTTTTCGCAAGATAGTATAATTGCAGTAGAAATGGAAGTAGAGCTAGAGGCATTTTCTAAAAAAGAAATTAGCTTGCTGCTTGGAACTGCAGAAACTATTGAAGATATGCAAGAAATTAGTTATAAATATTCAAATATTAATAACTGCAAAAGCGAATATATGAAAAATAAAAGATTTTGGGAAGATTTCGTAAATGTGCTTCAAGTAAAAACACCTGAAGAATCAACCAATATAATGCTTAATGGATGGCTAATTTATCAATCATTAGCTTCAAGAATGTATGGAAGAACTGGGCTATATCAATCTGGCGGAGCATATGGTTTTAGAGATCAATTGCAAGATACAGTATCTTTAAAATATATAGATGCTAGTATTCAAAGAAAGCAAATTTTAAAACATGCAAAAAGTCAATTCGAAGAAGGAGATGTAGAACACTGGTGGCATGAAGAAACATCAAGAGGAATTAGAACAAGAATGACTGACGACCTTTTGTGGCTGGTGTTTGTGACATGTGATTATATTTCATTTACAAATGATTATAAAATTTTAGATGAAGTAATTCCATATAAAACGGGAAAAGTTTTGGAAGAAGGCGAGCTAGAAAGGTATGACTTGTACAAGGAGAGTGCTTTAAAAGAAAGTTTATACAAACATTGCAAACGAGCAATAAAAAAAGCTATGAACTTTGGAGAAAATGGACTTCCTAAAATAGGAACGGGCGACTGGAATGATGGTATGAATAATGTTGGACCAATGGGAAAAGGCGAAAGTGTATGGCTTGGATTTTTTATATATGATGTACTAAACAAATTTATTCCTATATTAAATTATAAAGAGGACTTTGAAGAAGCGAAAGAATATAAAAAAATAGCAGAAGAATTAAGAAAAGCATTAAATACAGTTGCGTGGGATGGAAGATGGTATAAACGAGCATTTACAGACGATGGAAAAACCTTAGGAAGCCTTCAAAATGAGGAATGCAGAATAGACAATATTTCGCAAAGCTGGTCTGTAATTTCAGGTTCAGGAGAAAATGACAAAAAATATATAGCAATGGAAAGCTTAGAAAATCATTTGGTAGATGAAGAAATTGGAATAATAAAATTGCTAGACCCACCTTTTGACAAATCAAAAATTGAACCAGGGTATATAAAGTCATATTTGCCAGGAACTAGAGAAAATGGTGGGCAATACACACATGCTGCAACTTGGGCAATAATTGCAGAGGCAATTTTAGGACTAAATGATAAAGCATATAAAAATTTTAGAATGATAAATCCAATTGAACATTCAAAAACCAAGGTGGAAGCCAACATTTACAAAGTAGAGCCATATGTAATTGCTGCTGACATTTATGGAAAGCAAAATTTGGCAGGAAGAGGTGGCTGGACATGGTATACAGGTGCAAGCTCGTGGTATTATGTGGCAGGCATAAAATATTTACTAGGCCTAAATATTCAAAATGGATATTTAGAAATAAAGCCACATATTCCAAGTTGGTGGAAGGAATATGAAATAAAATATAAATTAGAAAAAAATATATACAATATAAAGGTTACAAATAGAAGTCAGTCATCCACAGAGTGCTTACAAAATGTGGAAAAGGTAACATGTAATGGGGAAAAAGTGGAAGAACAAAGAATAAAAATAGTTCCAAATACTGGAGTTTACAATATAGAAGTAGAAATATGAAATTTTTGTGCAATATTATAGTAACATTATTGAAAAAAACTTTGACAAGAAGATACAGTAGAGGTATAATAGGGGTGATAATAAATAAAAAGGAATGCTTAATTTAGCATAAGGAACAAAATATGAGCGAAAATAAAAAAATTAGTATAATGAAATTTGAAAAACCCCTAGATATACCTAAATTTACAGGACCTAAAACTCAAAGGAAAAAAGCAGTTCGCAAAGTAAATAAAAAAAGATTAATCGGTATTATTTTTGCAGCAGGCCTTGCAGGAGCAGGTATTGGCAAAATAGCAGAAAAAATTAATAACGGAATTAACACAAAAGAGGCAATAATCACAGCAGTAGAAGCTGATAAATATTACGAAAATATAATGCAAAACGAAAAAACACCTGAAGAATTTTCGCAAAAAATAAATGAATTTGAGAAAAACTTAAATTTATATGAAGAACTTTCAAATAAGGATACAATTTCTGCACAGGAAGAGGCTAATCTTTTACAAGCAGAAGTAGAAATGGCAAATAATTATTCAAATATAGTAGAGCTAAGAACAGCTAGCTTAAAAAATGAAATTGCACAAGCAGAAGGAATTACAAGTCCAAAGGAAATTTCTCAAATAGAAATTACTTGCAAGTGGAATAGCACTGGAAATGAAGAAAAGGATATCGCAATCCATGAAATTAGGCTTCCAGATGGAACAATATACACAACAGATTCAATTGATAAAAAGTTACAAGAAGAAATAGAAGATATAAAAAAGCCAATGTACAATTACGGAAAAAATTTAAAAGACGCTACTGTTTTAAGCAAAGATGAGCTTAAAGAATATGTTGAAGAAGAAGTTAAGTATTATAAAAATATAAATTATTTAAAAGAAAATAATTTGGAAAAGAAAAACAATATCTTAGGAAGTAAGCTTGTTACACAAAAAGATAACGAAGAAATAGATAGATAAATTATGAAAGGAATTTTTGCAATGAAGGAAGAATTAGATCCAAATAAAAAAACTATTCTAGTGGTTGATGATGAAAAACCAATAATAGATATATTAGTATATAATCTAAAAAAAGAAGGATACAACACATTAGAAGCAACAGATGGCGAAATGGGCCTAAGAATAGCACTTGACCAAAAACCAAATTTAATTTTATTAGACGTAATGCTTCCAAAAATGGATGGATTAACAGTTTGTAAAAGAGTAAAACAAGCATATAATGTACCAGTACTAATGATTTCTGCAAAAGATGAGGAAATAGACAAAATAGTAGGACTAGAGCTAGGTGCAGACGATTATATCACAAAGCCTTTTAGCGTAAGAGAATTAATGGCAAGAGTAAAAGCAAACTTACGAAAAGTGGATGATGACCAAGATGAAAAAGGCAGAAGTGATCGTGAAAGACAAAATAAAATTGTTGTAGGCGACTTAGAATTAGACCTAGAAAAAGTAGAAGTAAAAGTTAAAGGACAAATAAAAAATCTTACTCCAAAGGAATTTGAACTTGTAAAATTTTTAGCAATGCAGCCAGGAATTCCAGTTACCAGAGAGGTTCTACTTGAAAAAGTATGGAACTATGAATATTATGGAGATATAAGAACTGTTGATGTTACAGTATGCAGAATAAGAGAAAAACTAGGAGATAGCACAAAAAATTCTAAAATAATAATAAACAAAAGAGGAATAGGTTATTATTTAGCAGCAAAATAGAGGAGCTATTTATGAAAAATTTACAAGCTAAAATATTATTAATATTTGGAGTAATAGGAACTATTATTATATTAGGAATGGGCGGGTTTTTTCTATATATAATCAATAATTCTGCACTTGATGTGCAAACTCAAATTACACAGACAAAAATACTAATATTAACTGCAATATTAGTATTTTGCTGTATTATAATTTTACTATGGATATACATTTATAATTCTATAATTTCACCGATGAATAAACTCATAAAAAGTGCCGAGGAAATGTCTAGCAACAGCAGTATGGATTTAATACGAATTCCAAAAAATAAAAAGAAACACAATACAGAGTTTGACAAACTTGCAAATGTTATTGGAAAAATGACAGGTGAGCTAAAGCAAAATTTAGCAAATGTTAAAAGACAAAAAAACGAAATGGAAGCAATTTTTGTACATATGAATGACGGGATTTTAGCCTTTGACGAAAACGGAAAAATGGTACAAATAAACCCTGCAGCAAAAAAACTATTAAATATACAAGGTCAGGAAACATTTCAAGAAATATTTAAAGACGAAAAGAAAATAAATATGGAAGCCATAATGTACCTTGAAAATTGGACTACATCAGAGGCAAGATTAACAGTAGGCGAAAAAACAATCAATGTATTTTTAGCACCATTTAAAGATGAAAATGACTTTGGTGCAGGAATAATTGCAGTTATACAAGACATCACAGAGCATGTAAAACTAGATAACATGAGAAAAGAATTTGTAGCAGATGTTTCACATGAACTAAAAACACCAATAACTTCAATAATTGGCTATGCAGATACTTTACAAGATGGTGACTATGACAAGGAAACAACAACTAAATTTTTGTCTGTTATATCTTCTGAAGGACGAAGAATGGCAGATTTAGTAAGTGACTTATTAACATTGTCAAGATATGATACAAATAGAGTCACAAGAAAAACAGAAGAGTTTGATTTAGGAGAGCTTGCAAAAAAATGACAAGAAAAATGACCGCCCACAGCATC
>CAKPOC010000031.1 GCA_934169535.1 uncultured Clostridia bacterium
GAACAGGATATTTATTACCAAAACGCCTTGCATAGAGTTCGTTTTTACGGAAATTGTCACCCAAAATACTTTTTATACATTATGATGTATTTGGAAAGTATAGGATACCTAAAAAGGATAAGCAATGGGGTTACAATAAAGCACCTCACTAAAAATGTTCTTGCTTCTATACCATTTCTTTTACCGCCATTAGCTGAACAGCAACGCATTGTTGAAGCTATTGAAGATATTTTTTCTAAGCTTGATGCTATTACAGATAATATATCATAATTACAGCCGTCCTCGAAAACGAGGGCGGCTGTGCTTTTACCAAGTGATTATTTTATCGACAAGTGCTTGTTGCTCACTTGCGGTGCGTCGAAGATATATTCTTGTTGTTTCAATACTTTCGTGTCCCATAAGGTCAGCAAGTAAAGCGATATCATTGTATTTCTCAAGAAAATTCTTTGCATAACGATGGCGGAAAGAGTGTGGGTAAACCACTTTTTTATCAAGACCGTATTTATCGGCGTAATTTTTTAGCTGCTGTGAAACACCTCTTGTAGTAATCCTTTCACCATAACGATTAAGAAAAAGATAGCCGGAGGAACGATGTGTTTCCTCCAGCCAAGCCAAAGTTTCATTTCTCAATTTTTTCGGTATGTATAATCTTCGTAATTTACCACCTTTCGAATACAAATCAAAATAGCCAAGCTCCACGTGCTCAATTTTAAT
This sequence comes from uncultured Clostridia bacterium, assembly GCA_934169535.1. GTDB lineage: Bacteria > Bacillota > Clostridia > TANB77 > CAG-508 > CAG-245. Next base: position 715 of record CAKPOC010000031.1, read on the forward strand.
CTGAATCAATTCGCTTACACGGGCACCGGTTGCGGCAAGATACCACACAACAAAGTACCATTCCATATTTCCGTCCTTCTTTAACTGCTTTTTTAGAAATTTGTAATCTGCATTGCTGATTACATTTTCAAGAAAATTCTTTTGTTGGACTTTCACCGCTTTCAACTGCAACCGTTCCTTTCCGAGAGATTCAAGATATTTGTTCATAGCTTGAATACGAAGATTTACGGTTTTAGGTTTGTAAAACTCCATAAGATATCCCTTGTATGCCAAAAGGTTTTCCTTGCTAATTGTTTCGTAGTGTTCGTGATAGTAGTTCACTGTCCACAAATAAGAAGTAATGGTGTTTTCCGAAAGATTGCTCTTTCTCAGGTGTTCCTCAAATGTTTTTTGTCTTTTCATAATAAAAGACCTCCGTATAATATATTTACGACAAAAAGCCGCAAATATATTATACTTCCTTTAAGTCGATGGCTCTTATTATGAGAAGGTAGGGAAGAATACTAACTATATCAATGAACAAATACCTTTTGAATTGCCTGCTTCGTGGTGTTGGTGTAGACTTGGAAATATATTTTCTCACAACACCGGCAAAGCGTTAAATTCATCAAACACAGAGGGTAGATTACTGACTTATATCACAACATCAAACTTATATTGGGATAGATTTGAGTTGGAAACATTAAAAGAAATGTTATTTACCGACTCTGAGATTGAAAAATATACAGTTAAAAAAGGCGATTTGATGGTTTGTGAAGGTGGCGATATTGGTCGTTCATCAATATGGTGTTATGATGATGAAATGCGAATAATAGGACACGAATATAGAGATGACAACTTAAAAACAGATGAAAGTTACAGAGTAATTCCTATTGCACCAAGATTAAAAGATATGCTTGTAAAATTTAAGAATGAAAAAATGGAAATTTGTAAGAAGTCAGGCAAAAAATGGAATGAATCCGATTATGTATTTTTAAATACAGAAGGTACTCCTTATGTTCCAGAAAGATTAACAAATAAAATGCCTAAATTTATTAAAAAATATGGATTAGAACACATGACAGTATATGGCTTAAGACATTCTTTTGCAACTTTGAATAGTGAGAAAGGAATGGATAGAGAAGTTTTAAAAGAACTTATGGGACATTCAGAATTTGAAACAACCGATTTCTATTATATTCATATTACAGAAGAAAGAAAGAAAAAGGAATTTGAAAGAATCCATAACAATACAACTCAGGGGAAAAATGTTCAAAATAAGGGGAAAAAATATATTGTCAAAAGAAAAATAAAAACCCTCAAATCTGCTTGAGAGTTATGGTGCAGCTGACAGGACTTGAACCTGCAACCTTTCGGTTCGTAGCCGAATGCTCAATCCAATTAAGCTACAGCTGCATATATAAGTTATTATACACCAATAATATTCAATATGCAAGAAATTTTTTAAATAAAAACAGCCCACTTTAGCAAAATTTGCCAAAGTGGGTTATTTTCTCAAAGACCACAATTAAGTTATTTCGTTAATAATTCTTCAATAACATTGTTAATTACAGTTGTAGATACCATTACAACTTTATACTCTTTATCTTCTAAAACAATTAAATCTTTGTTGTCTGATTTTTCAAAATACAGGCAAATATCTTTATTAATTTCGTTAATTTCTTTATTTTTAGATAATTTATAAATAATTGCTGTAATGGCTTTAATTGTATTTACTTCATTTAATAATGTAGTAAGTACCTTAAACGATCTCCCACCATATGTAAAAACTCTGTACTTTTTAAGATTGTCAAGTGCTTTTACTTTTGCACTTGCTTCTTGTTTTTCTTTTTTGCTATCATTTTGAAAGCATTGAAAGTAATTTTTCTTTACCTTCGCTAAGCCGTACAAAGCATTTCCCTGAGATGGTGATCCTTTGCTGATTTCCTTCAGCTTCTTTTCTACTGCGTTTTTGTCTTTGATTACTGTTATCCGTGCTGTTTCAACTGTCATATTTTTTCCTCCTGTATAGATAACCACTTAACTTAGAAATTTAGAAAAATAATTAATTAGTTACTTTTCTATTACATTTTTCAACCATTAAGTACTTATAATTATACCACTTTTATGTAAATTTGTAAATATATTTTCATTAAAATAACCTATACCAGTGAATTTCGTGGTATAGGTTTGGCTTTACTTCTCGTTGCTTGGAAAAACGATTAAATAATCTTTTCCGAATTTTTTTGCTCTTACTTTTTTGATGTCCTCTGAAATTCCAATAATAATGTAGCTTTCACTATTTTTACTAAATTTCTCAGGATCTTGTGAATTAATAACGTGTTTTATTATTTCCAAAAAATTATTAAAATCATCTTCTGTTTTAAATAGATCTTTTGAAACCTCTTGTTTTTTTAAAACTGAGCAAACATTATAATTTTGTAAAATATTTTTGCATTCTGCAAAATTTTCATATTCAAATTCATCTACGAATTCGCTTAAAAACCGATTTTTTACATTTTTAAAAAGGTCTTCTTCCATATTGTTCTCCTTGCTAATAATAACCTCTGCTAGAAAATTTCTAGCAAAGGTTCATGCTTTACCATCTTGGGATTCTTACAACTAATGTCCCTTCTGGGCCATCAATTCTTTTCATCTCTACTTCCTTAACCTTGTCGGAATAAGCAAGTACAATGGATTTTGCATGCTCTCTTGAAGTTACATTTGTAGCTTTTTTGATAGCACTTTGGACAATTGACTGGATTCTTTCAGTCTTTTTTTGATCTTTAAAATCTTCTTCAAAAAGCTTCCTCGTTCCTTTTGAAACAGAAACACGCTTGCCTTCTACTGTTTCTAAAAGATCTTGCTGAAATTTCACTCCAGTGTTAAGCAGTAGACCTTCTAGTGGGACTGACCGAGATATATCTCCTACATCTAAGAGAAACTCTCTGTTTGCTACTAAATACTTTGTCTTTTCTGCTGCCTTAGCCATTTCTTCTGCCGAATTTAAATCTACCATGTTAGTTTTTCCTCCTGTTTTCGACATACTTTGTTTAGAAACTTACTACCCAAGAAAATTATCTTTAGGCACTGTGTTTCCATTTCTATACAAGTATACTTTGATTATAGCACATTCTTAAAGTTTTGTAAACCTTTTCCAAAGTTTGGCTTTAGTTGTCATAATATCATGCATAAAAATAGTACCACAATTTTGTGGTACTACTTTTCTACTAGTCAAAGACTTTTTCTGATAAGATTAATGCAATAGCATTTTCGCCAAATAAACCATAATCCAAAGATACTGTTTCTTCATAGAGTATAACAAATATAGCTTTTTCAAACTCGACTCTAGCATCTTCTGCTAAATTTTTAAGTTTGTCCTCTATTTCATTATACTTATCCATGAATTTTTTTAGACATTCACTGTCTTCTTCAATTTGTTCTAAAACTTTTCTTGCCTCGTCGCTTTCTGGATTTAGGCCATGTTTCTTTTTTAAATCGTTAAAGTCATTCATCTCCTTTGAGGTCTTTGGTTCTAGTAAATTTTTTAGTGCTCTTCTTGTCATATTTTTGCTCCTGTCTAAATAAACACATACCAATCATTTTCTTAAATTTAAGAAAATAATTATTTCAAATTGGTATACTTAAATTTTACCACTTTTATGTAAATTTGTAAACTGCATAAAAAAATTCAACCACATAGGTTGAATTTTTAACGGTTTTCACAAGTATATACATGAAATGTAATTTCAATATGCTTTTTCTTTCGCGTTCGTACTACTTCTGCTCTCGGAATTAACCATTTTTTCTCATCTTTTTCAAAATATATTTTGAATTTTTCGTCTTTAGAAATTTCCTGCATTTCCTCAGGTGAACTTTCTACTTTTTTTAAATCTACTCTTTGTTCGATTTTCTTATTAAACCTAAAGTAGTCTGCTTCCCAAATTGCATTTCTTGAAAGCTTTAAAAAATCGGAAAAAGTTTTTCCATCTGGAAAATTTATTTTTTCAAATTCTTTTATAAAATTTTCATTAGTTACAATTTTTCTACTTCTTGATAACTTTTCTAATAACTTTAATGGTTCTCTTCCCTTTTCAGTTGGATACTTTATTTCGCAAAATTTATCAATTACTTCATAATAATCTTCATTATAATTTTGAAAACCGTCTTGCCTTCCAAAACTTTTATCTGTCATCTTTTGTCTTTCCTCTGCTTGCTGTTGTGACACTAAAAATAAAAGCTGCACAGTTAGTAACCATACAGCTTTTAGAAATCAGAATTTAATTACGTACTTATTTGTTTTAGTATGCTTATATACAGATTTGTTTAAGCCTTCATATTTGATAAAAAACTTTGCTTTTCTATCTTTCTTTTTAATTCTTTTAGCTGCCGTAGAAATTTCTTCGGCAAAATTATCAAGTTCCCACATATGGTTCAAAATTCTTAAAACTTCATAGTAAGTTTCCTGATCCTCTGCATGTAACTTATAATTTTTTAATTCTCTAAGAATGTGTTTAAATAAAGGTCTCAATTCTACTTCATCGCAATACTTTTCCGGCTTTTCAATTGCCTTTTTTAATACTGGTGTAATTAAAATTTCTGTTCCTTCTGACCGCCGTTTTGGTGCACGGTCGTGTGCTTTTTGTGTTTTTTTCGTTGTCTTGTTTTTCATAATGTCTACTCCTTTTTCTACAAAAACACGTACATTGAAAATTTAATAGTTTTGCTATTTTAGCTCTACTATTTTTTTCTTTTCAAGATTGTACGTTCTTATTATACCATAATTATGTAAATTTGTAAATACAATTATTCTTTTTTCACTTTATACGTGCAAAATACGCCAATTTGTGATATAATTTTCACACGTGTAAAAGGAGGAAAAAATGATAAAAAAATTAATTGATTCTATTAATGGTTACAAAAAAGAAACAATATTAACACCTATATTTGTTTCAATAGAAGTTATTTTGGAAATTTTAATTCCACTAATGATGGCAAGATTAATTGATGATGGTATTTATGCAGGTCAAATGAATTTAGTTTATAAAATAGCTCTATTTCTTATTTTTCTTGCTTTTTTATCCCTATTTGCAGGAATGTTTTCTGGCATATATGCAGCTAAAGCTTCTGCAGGATTTGCAAAAAATTTAAGAAAAAAATTATATTTTAAAGTTCAAACTTTTTCATTTTCAAACATAGATAAATTTTCAACTAGCAGCTTAGTAACTAGGCTAACTACTGACGTAAGTAACGTTCAATCTGCTTTTCAAATGATTATAAGAGTTGCTGTAAGGACTCCATTAATGCTAATAATTTCACTTATTTTTGCAATTTCTATTAGTGCAAAACTTTCTTTAATTTTTTTAGTATTAATTCCGTTTTTGGGCACAGGTCTATACTTAATTGTAACTCACGTTTACCCTATTATGACTAGAATATTTAAAACTTACGACAAGCTAAATAATGTTGTTGAAGAAAATGTTTCTGGAATTAGAGTTGTAAAATCATTTGTTTTAGAAAAGGACGAACAAGAAAAATTTGGCAATGTTTCTGGTAGTATTTTTAAAGATTTTAGCAAGGCTGAAAAAATGCTTGCATTAAACAACCCTTTAATGCAATTTTCTATGCATCTTTGCATACTCCTTATTTCATGGTTTGGCTCAAAAATAATTGTAACTTCTGGCATGACAGAGCTTACAACTGGCGAGCTTATGACAATGTTTACTTACAGTTCTCAAATTTTATCAAGCCTAATGATGTTATCTATGATTTTAGTTATGCTTACAATCTCTAGGTCTTCGGCAGAAAGAATTGTAGAAGTTTTGGATGAAACTCCTGATATTCAAAGTCCTGAAAACAGCATAACAGCTGTTGCCGATGGAAGTATTGAATTTAAACATGTAAGCTTTAGCTACATTAATGACAAGAAAAAGGAAAGCTTAAAATCTATAAATCTTTCTATAAGGCCTGGCGAAACGGTTGGAATTTTAGGAGGCACAGGTAGTGGAAAATCAAGCTTAGTTAATTTAATTCCTAGGTTATATGATGTTACTCAAGGTTCTTTATTAGTTGGTGGAAAAAACGTAAAAGAATATGATTTAGACACATTAAGAAACGAAGTATCTGTGGTTTTACAAAAAAATGTATTGTTTTCTGGAACAATAATCGACAACATTCGATGGGGAAATGAAAACGCCTCTCTTGAAGACATTAAGCGAGTTTGCAAGCTTGCGCAGGCAGATGAATTTATAAGCCAATTTCCAGATGGTTACAATACTTACATTGAAGAAGGTGGAACTAACGTTTCTGGTGGTCAAAAGCAAAGGTTATGTATTGCAAGAGCATTGCTAAAACATCCCAAAATATTAATTCTTGATGATTCAACCTCTGCCGTTGATACCAAAACTGATAGCTTAATTCAAAACGCTTTTAAACAAGAAATTCCTGACACTACAAAAATAATTATTGCGCAAAGAATTTCGTCAATTGAAAATTGTGATAAAATTGTGGTTATGGATAATGGAAAAATTAATGGCATTGGTACTCATGAGGACTTATTAAAAAATAATGAAATTTACCAAGAAGTTTATGAGTCACAAACTCAGTCAAATAAATAGAAAGGAGTTTTAAATGGAAAAAATAAAAAAAGGTACTTTTAAAAGATTATTAAGTTATATAACAAAAAATTATAAAAAACAATTTATTGCAGTTTTTGTTTGCATAATTTTAAGTAGTACTGCTAGTGTTTTAGGGTCTTTGTTTTTACAAGTTCTAATTGATGACTATATAACACCTCTTCTTTCTCAGACATCTCCAGTGTTTGCAGGTCTTTTAAAATCTATTTGCATTATGGCATTTATATATGTTATTGGAATTATTTCAGCTTACCTTTATAACAGAATAATGGCTATAATATCTCAAGGTGTTTTGCGAGACATTCGTGACGAAATGTTTTTTAAAATGGAAAAACTTCCAATAAAATATTTTGACACTCATTCTCATGGCGACATAATGAGCTATTATACCAATGATGCAGATACTTTAAGACAGATGATCTCACAAAGTTTGCCTCAAATTATAAATTCAAGTTTTACTGTTATTGCAATTTTTATTTCAATGCTATATTTAAGTCCTATACTTACTTTATGTGTTGTAATATTTACTGCTATTACCTTAACAATAACAAAAAAAATAGCTAGCAAAAGTTCTAAATACTTCGTTGGGCAGCAATCTTCGATTGGAAAAGTAAATGGTTACATTGAAGAAATGCTTAATGGACAAAAAGTAATAAAGGTATTTACTCATGAAGAAAAAGCAAAAGAAGGATTTGAAATTCTTAATGATCAACTTTTTAATGACACTTACAAAGCAAATAAATATGCAAATATATTAATGCCAATAGCCGGAAATTTGGGAAATCTTCAATATGTGACTATTGCTATAATTGGTACAGTTTTAGCTCTAAGTGGAAAAATAGACCTTACTGTTGGAACTTTAGTTTCGTTTTTACAATTAACAAGAAGCTTTTCTCACCCTGTAACTCAGGTTTTAAATCAATTTAATTCTATAATTGTAGCTTTAGCCGGAGTTGGCAGAATTTTTGATATGATGGACGAAGAACCAGAACAAGATAACGGCTATGTAACTTTAGTAAATGTAAAACGTGTTGGCGATAAACTAGTAGAAACAGATAAAAAAACCGGGTTATGGGCTTGGAAACACCCTCATCACAATGGTGAAATTGAATACGTAGAATTAAAAGGACATATAGAACTTACTGACGTAGACTTTTTCTATAACCCTGGCAAGCAAGTTCTTCATAAAATTAGCATGTACGCAAAACCTGGTCAAAAGATTGCATTAGTTGGTGCAACAGGTGCTGGAAAAACAACTATTACTAACCTTTTAAACCGCTTTTATGATATTGAAGATGGCAAAATTAGATATGATGGAATAAATATTAACAAAATTAAGAAAGAAGATTTACGTAGGTCTTTAGGAATGGTTCTTCAAGATGTAAATTTATTTACTGGAACTATAAAAGACAACATAAAATATGGCAACAAAAATGCTTCTGATAAAGACGTAATTGCAGCTGCAAAGCTTGCAAATGCACATGGCTTTATAGAGCGTTTGCCTCAAGGATATGACACTTTACTTACAGCAAATGGCTCAGAGTTGTCACAAGGTCAAAGGCAATTAATTTCAATTGCAAGGGCTGCTTTAAATGACCCACCAGTTATGATATTAGATGAGGCAACTTCTAGTATTGATACAAGAACTGAAAAAATTGTACAAGATGGTATGGACAAGCTTATGGCTGGCAGAACAGTTTTTGTTATAGCGCACAGACTTTCTACAGTACGTAACTCTAAAGCTATAATGGTTATGGACCACGGAAAAATAATAGAGCGTGGCGATCACGATACTTTGATTGCACAAAAAGGTCAGTATTATCAATTGTATACTGGTGCATTTGAACTTGAATAGAAAAAACAGTGTTTAACAAAATTGTTAGACACTATTTTTTTATATCTTTACTAGCTGGTCCGTATAATACTTTACCATCTTCCAAAAAACGTGAGCCATGGCATGGGCAATCCCACGTTTTATCATCTTTATTCCATTTTAATGTACAACCTAAATGAGTACATTTGGGGGCATTTTTATCTTTTACTTTTTCAATTATTAATGAATCTGCTGTTTCAAAAATCATGTTTTTTACCTCTGCCCTATTCTTTATAAGATTAGTCCTTCTTGAGTCAAAAATTTCTTCATATTTGTTTTTATTTTTGCAAATTTTGTCTGTTAATATTTGACTGGCAATATTTGATGTTGTCATTCCCCACTTGTTAAAAGCAGTTGCTATATACACTCCTGGCATAAATTTTGAAAATTCTCCGAATGTACGCAATTTTATCTAGTGAAATGGTGTCTTCTGTTGACCATTTGTTTATTTGCTTTGCACTTGGAAATATTGAATGCGCAAAAGCTTCCAGGGTTAAATATGGATTGCAAATGTTGCCTTCCTTTCCTACTTTTTTAGTGCAGCCTGTTACCATCAAAACTTTTTTATCGTCAAGTTTTAAAATTTTTGCAGATAAAGTAGGTTCTTCCGCATTTATATACATTCCTTCAAATGGTTCTTCCGAAAACTCAAAACACTCACAATATGATATTGCTTGATATGTTTTCAAAAAATAAAATCCCGGAATATTTTGTGGGCTATATCTTGTTGCATAAATTACATTTTTTGATTTGATAATATTTTCATCTACTTTTGTTTCGTAATGTGTATCCTTCTTTTTTATTTCAGTTGCATTAGAATCTTCAAAAATTTTTCCATTATTTTTTTCGATTACCACACACAAACCTTGTGCATATTTTATGGGATTAAATTGAGCTTGATTTTCAAATTTTATAGCTCCCAACACATTTGCTATTGGAAGTGGAATTTTCTCTTCATAACTTGCTTTTACTCCTATTTCTTTTGCAATTTTTACTTCGTCTTTTATTTTTTCTAAGCTTTGATTTGATTTTGTGTATACATAAGAATTTTCTTCTTTAAAATCACATTCTATTTTTTCTTTGTCTATTATGCTTTTTATATTTTTTATCGCTTCTTCATTTGCCCTAAAATAGCTTTTGGCATAATCTAATCCAAAATTGTCTGCTAAATATTTATACATAAGTCCATGCTGCGAAGTAACTTTTGCAGTTGTATTTCCGCTCGTTTTTGACATAAGTCTATCTTTTTCTACAAGAATAACATTGTATTTTTTTAGCGCTAAATTATATGCAGTTGTAATTCCTGTTATGCCTCCTCCAACAATAAGTACATCGCATTCTAGGTCTTGCTTTATTTTGCTATATTTTTTTATAGTGTTTTCTTGTAACCATACTGATTTTTCCATAAGTTCCTCCTTATTTTAGTATTTACATATATTTTTTAAATATTCTTGTAAAAAACTTATTGTTATGCTATTCTTCTTTATAAGAAAAGGGGGATTTTTTATGAAAAAGAAAAAAATTTTATTAACTGCTTTAATTATTGTTTTTTTAGTACTTGCTGCATTTGTAAGCTACAAAATCTATTTGAAAGTTGATATGGAAAATAGATTTAAAGAGTTTGAAAAAACTGAGCCTGTAGAAGCTTCCGGTACTTTACTTTCTAACCAAGATGGCGATTATTATGCTGTTTCGGGAATGGATTATGTACTTCAAGATGGAGTTTCTGCTAAAGTAGATTCAATTATGATGACTGATGACACTTTAAATGTAAAATTATCATTTAAATTTGACAAAGAAATTAATTTTAAAACTTTTAGTTATGGATTTTCTATGTATGATGAAAATAATAATATTTATTATGTTGCTTCAAGAATGCATATGGGCAAAAAGGAAAGATATGATTATCCTTCAGTTTTTGCATATCGCGAATTAGGCGTTCTTAACAATATGGCAGATTCAAGTTTTGCCAACTCTTACGGCATGGGTAATTCATCTATTAATGAAGAAGAAAAAACACTTACTAGCCTATTTACTTTAGAGTCTAAGGATAAATTCCCAAAGAGCAAAAAAATATATATAAAATTATTTGATTTAGGCTATTATAATGTTTCAAAAGATAAAAACGACAAACTTTCTTTTGAAGACTTTAGTTTAACTGACTCAAAATGGTTGTTTTCAATAGACATTCCTGATGATTTTAACCAAAGAAATACAATAAACTTAGCTACAAGTAGTGCAATTCCTGGCTTGGATATTACAAGTGCTACAATTTCAGAAACAAAACTAATTTTAAACTTTAATTCAGAAGATTATATAAGTTTAATAAACGCGGGAAAAGACATGCCTTCAGAAGAATTTTCAAACAAATGCAAAGAAATGCTAAATGTTACAGACGGCGAAGGCAAAGTTTATACTGAAACTCGAGCAAGCACTACAGGAAATAACTCATGCAGAATTTCTTTTGATTCCACTTTAGCAGATTTACCAAAGAAATTATTTGTTAATTTTAAAGTTGGAGATTTGCAATATAGTAGTGAGTTAGTAGAGAAATAGGAGGAAATATCTTATGAGAGCACCATATCAAATTTTAACAATCTTATATAAAAGAGAAAATAACAGAATTCTATATAGTATATTTTATAGAAATTCTCACCCTATATGGCAATTTATATCAGGAGGGGGAGAAAATAACGAAGATCCTGTTGAAACGGTAATTAGGGAAATAAATGAAGAAACATCATTAGTTGTCGAAAAAAGAAACATAGAGCAATTAGATTCTAAAACCACTATTCCAGTATTAAATATAACGGGAGAATATACTTGGGGCCCAAATGTATATGTTGTTCCAGAATACTCATACGCTATAGAAATAAAGGGTGAATATGGTAATATACAACTTTCAAATGAGCACAAAGAATACAAATGGGTGGAATATGATGAAGCATTAAAAAAACTAAAGTATGATAGTAATAAGACAGCTCTATGGGAATTAAATGAAAAACTTAATAAAAGAACTAAAGCATACAATTAATTATAATAAAAAGGAGAATTGATAAAAAAATGAAAATGAACTAAGTTCTCCATTAAAAATTTTAATGAATACAACTAAAAAATGTAATCTTAGATGTAAACAGTGCTTTACTGAATCTGGCATAAATATGAAAGATGAATTAAATACTAAAGAAATATTTAATTTATTTGATCAGATGCGAGAATTAGGAACATTTTTCATATGTTTAGGAGGAGGAGAACCATTAACAAATAATTCCTGTGACATTTGGTAATAACTATTTTAAAACTTTTTATAGAATTTTTGAGAACTGCATAGAAAAAAGAGTATTAACCAAATTCCTTTGATTAATACTCTTTCAGACTTTTGCAATTTTCTTGAGTTCCCTCAAAATTGCTATCGTATGGTCGAGGTGACTACTCTTATATCTTTTCAAAGTGCAGTAATATCAATATATTGAAACTTTGTGACTGTACTTTGACTGCATATATAAATTCCTATATTTTCATAAAACATTTTTCTTTTAAAAACTTTTTAATTTTTGTTTTATCTTTTCCCTCATAATAATTAATTAATAAATCTTTATATTCATCTGTTAATTCTGCTGGAATTACAATAATTCCTTTTCCCTTTGATATTAAATAATGATTTGCAAATATTATAGATGTTCTTTTATTTCCATCTATAAATATTTGTTTTTTCATAATATATAATAAAATTTCAATAGCCTTATCTATATCACTTATTTTTTTATTAAATATATCATCTAATTCTTCTTTTATTATACTTTCTATTGGCAATTCAGGAGTCCATTTTGTTCCACCAATACTTACTGGAACAGTTCTAATCTTTCCTGCACTATAGTAAAATCCTGCTTGAACAAATTTATTTATTTCGCATAATAATGGAAAATTTGTGTCTGACAATATTACATTTTTATTTAATATAAATTCCCAAGCATGTTTCAAATTAACAATTTTCAAAACATCTTCTGAAGACATATTATTAATTTTTCCACCTTCTATAATACTTTCTGTATCTGCAAAAGTTGTTGCAACACCTTCTAAAATTGCTTGTTTATAAATAGTATCTACTAACTGTCTTTTAGCAAAATCTATATTTATTTCTACTTGTGGACTAAGTTCCTCATCAATATAATTAAATTGTTTTAATTGTTTTTCAATTCTCTTAATTTCTTTTTTTAATTCTTTTGCTTTAATACTATTATTCAATATTAAATTATATAAATTATCAGAATATTCTCCAACATATTTTGTAAGTAATATTCCATCTTCTCTGTAATGTACATATATATATTTATTAGAATCTTTTTCTCTAATCTCAACAGAGCCATATATCAAATCATTCAATTCTTTAGTTAAAGTTTGTTTACTTTGTAAAAGATTCATAATTTCATACTTTTCTTCCATAAGATCACTCCTTTATAAATGTGAAACTTTTTTAATATATAATTGTAGTTTTTGTTTCACATTTATATTATAACATAAAACTTAAGAAATGCGAAACTTTTTTTGAAATATTTATAAATATTGTTTCACATTTTTAAAATTTTATACAAAAAAATCCTATTAACTAATATTAGTACCATAAAAGTTTAACAAAAATGGTAGCAAAAAAAGTATATACAAAAAAGACTACCTTGAAATACAAAAAATTGGTAGTATAATAAATATAATGAAATATATGACTATCTAATTTTTGTCAAGTCTTTTTTTTATGGATTTATTATATTATTTTTTTGTATGGCAAACAAGCGAAAACGATATATTTTTTAAAATTGTATCTTTTTCACTTCTTTTATGATAAAATTAATTTATGATTAGTTTTCTAAGAATTGTTTATTATTTTTGCACATAGAATATAACATTCTTAGAATTTTTGTAGAACAAGCAGTTAGGCTTTCGTAATAATGTTTGCCTTCTGCTTTTTTATTTTGATAATAAATATATACTGGATGTTCTGGATAATTTGAAGCACCAAGTTTTACTACCATTTGGCTACAATTAAATAATATATATCGTGCATATTTGTTTCCTCTTTTTGATATTGCTCCTTTCACATTTATACTTTTTCCAGATTGTTTTATTGTTGGATCAAGTCCACAAAAAGCTATTAATTGTTTTGGACTATTTTAGCCATATCTGAAAGATTCTTGACATCTTTATGCTCTTTATCAACTCCTGGATATGAGTTGGCTGAAGC
>CAKPOC010000032.1 GCA_934169535.1 uncultured Clostridia bacterium
GTCCTAGAAGTATGAACTCATTCATTTGAGAAATTCCATCTTGCTCTTCTTCTAAAATTATATTTTTTTTAAATTCATTATTTTGTATGTTTTCAATGTATTTATTTAAATTTGTAATATTTGAAAATCTTTTTTTATTTATGTACGAGCTTGCTCCAAGACCTACTCCTAAATATTCTTTTTGATTCCAGCAATCCATATTGTGTTTTGATTCATATCCCTCTCTTGCAAAATTTGAAATTTCATAATGTATATAATTATTTTTTTCTAAATATTTTTTTGTATTCCAATACATTTGCCTTTCTGTTTTTTCACTTGGTAATTTTAATTTTCCTGAAGCTTCCTTGTTATATAAAATTGTTCCTTCCTCTAATATTAATGAATAAACTGAAATGTGCTCAGGGTTAAGTTTTACTATTTTTTCTAGACTTTCTTGTAAATCTTTAATTGTTTGCATTGGCAGGGCAAGCATTAAATCAACATTTATATTATCAAAAATTTTTCTTGCATCTTGATATGTTTTTAAAAATTCTTCATAAGTATGGATTCTTCCAATTTCTTTTAAAATTGCATTTTGCGCCGCTTGAAGACCTATGCTTAGCCTATTTATTCCTAATGCTTTATAAGTTTGCAATTTTTTTAAATTTACAGTTCCTGGGTTTACTTCTATTGTTATTTCTGCATTTTTTTCTACAATAAAATTTTCTTTAATTGTTTGTAAAATTTCTTGTATATATTTTTCTTCTATATATGAAGGCGTCCCTCCACCTAAATAAATCGTTTTTATTTTTTTATTTTTTACTCTTTTAAAATTAATTTCTTTTAGCAGGCTTTCTATATAATCATTTATTAAATTTTCTTTTTCGGCAAATGAAGCAAAATCGCAATAATCACACTTTTTTTTGCAAAATGGAATGTGCACATATAGTCCTAATTCATCTTCCATTATAAGTATTCCTCCATTTTTTTGAACCTGTGACTTACACTTGATTTTCCTATTGGTTGTTTTAACATTTTCCCTAGTTCCTCTAATGTAGCATTAGGATTTTTTTCTCTTAAAATTGCAATTTCTTTTAAGTCCTCCGGAAGCTTTGCGAATTTTCCTTTTTTCTTTATTTCCTTTATAATCTCTATTTGAGATACTGAAGTTTTTATTGTCTTGTTCATATTTGCGGTTTCGCAATTTACTATTCTATTAACATTATTCTTCATTTCGTGGACAACCCTTGTTTGTTCAAATTTTAGCACAGCTGAGTTTGCTCCAATGAACGCTAAAAATTTTGATATTTCTTCTCCATCTTTTATATATAAACTATTTTCAAGTTTTTTCACATGGATATTTTTATTTTCTAAAATTTTTTCAGCAATATTCAAATAATTTTTGCTATTATATATAATTTCCAAGTGATACTTTTTTTCAGGATTATTTATTGAGCCTCCACCTAAAAAATTACCTCTTATAAATGCTTTATTTAGTCTTTCTTCTTCAAAATTTATATCTTCTTTTAGTTCAAATTTAAATGTTATATTAAATTTTTTTCCTGTTACATCTATTGTGTAATTTTCTATATTTAAATTACTAAGCAATTTAGCAAATCTATTTATATTATACTCATTTTCAGTAGAAAATTGGTACTTATTTTTTGATTTTTCTTTTCCTATTGTAACAAAATATCCTAAAAATTCTGCATACACTTCATCTTTATTTTTTAAATTATTTATTTTGCTTAATTCGTTTTTTAATTCTCCCGAAAAAGACATAAAATTTACTCCTTTTCTATTTTACATATTATACATCTATCATTTTGTCCTAAATCTTTTACAATTTGTATGTTTTTATAAAATTTATTTTCTTCTAAAATTTCAGATACCTCTTTTGCTTGGTCATATCCTATTTCTAAGCATAAAAAACCATCATTTTTTATAAATTTGTATGCTTCTTGTGCTATTTTTTTATAAAAATCCAAGCCATCTTCTCCTCCATTTAGCGCTATATATGGTTCATTTTTTACTTGTTTTGAAAGGTCTTTTATCACTTGGGTTTTTATATATGGCGGATTAGAAGCTATTATGTTAAAGTCATTTTCTGTAATGTTCTCAAACAAATCAGACCTAATTGTAATTATTGGGGCGTAATTTTTTTCTGCATTCTTTTTTGCAACATTTATTGCTTCTTTGCTTATGTCACTTGCAAAAATCTTAGCAGGTATATTTTTTCTGTCTAAAGCTTTTTTTAGTGAAATTGCAATTGCTCCACTTCCAGTACACAAATCTAATATTTTATCCCCTTGCTTACATTTTTTTATTGTTTCTTCTACTAGAATTTCTGTATCTGGTTGAGGAATTAATACATTTTCATCTACATAATACTCTTCATTCATAAAATTTTGCTTATGTGTTATGTATTGAATTGGATAGCCTTCTATTATTTTATCTATATATCTTTCAAATTCAGTTTCATCCTTTTGTAAAATTTCTTCATATAAATGTGCTACTATAAATTGTCTATCCGCTTTTAATACATATTGCATTAGCTCTTTTGTGATAATTAGACTATCTTCTATCTTTTTTTCGTTTAATTTTTTTACTCCATAATTTAATGTTTCTTGTAAAGTCATAATTTCCTCTTTATATAAAAAATACCCGCCTTGGCCGTAGCTCAAGGAGATTTTAAGAAACCTGCCTAAACAGGTGGGTGTCTTGTTGAATGCTTCTGGGTGTCTTAAAAATATGTTTAAGCATACACGCCACATTCAAAGGCGGACTCCCTTTAATTCTTTGTTGGTTCTAAAATATCCTTTTTACGCACCACGCAGGAAGTTTTTATTTTTTATTTACTTTATATTATCATATAATTTTAAAATTATCAATAGAATTTTTTAACTTTTGCAGGTCATTTTTCGACATTTTCTTTATGTTGATTTTTTTACTTTCTACTGCTATAATATATAAAAATAAAAAAGGAAAATTTATATTATGATAAAAAATATTGCTAAAAACCCAACTGCTTTGCACAATTATACTGTTATTGATAAATTAGAGGCAGGGCTTGTTTTATATGGTACTGAAATAAAATCTATTAGAAATGGTAAAGTAAATTTAAAAGATAGTTATGCAGCTTTAAATAATGGCGAAATTTTTGTATATTCTATGAACATAAGTCCTTATGAACATGGAAATATATTTAACAAAGATCCTCTTCGTCCTAAAAAGCTTTTATTAAATAAAAAAGAAATTTTTAGGCTTTCTGGATTAGTTAAGCAAAAAGGCTATACTTTAGTTCCAATATCTTTATACTTTAAAAATAATATTGTAAAGCTTGAGCTTGGGATTTGTAAAGGTAAAAAACTATTTGATAAAAGAGATGATTTAAAGAAAAAAGAGGCTGATAGAAAAATTCAGATAGCTATGCGTCAAAAAAATATGTAAAATTTAAGTATATTGAAAAATTGCGAAAACACAAACTTTTCAATATACTTTTTTTATTCATGGTATTCTTCGTTAGAATTTTCTCGTTGTTTACCATAGTAAATAACCATTGCGACAATTGCTATTCCAAATGCTCCAACTATTATAAAGCTCCATGCAGTAGCATTCATTCCTAAAAAAGTACTATCTGTAACTGCTGCTGTTCTTTCTGCTGTATAATCTTGCATCATATTTACGTCTTGACCTGCGCCATCCATAATGTTGTCTACTCCATTTGCACCATCTTCTACTAAGTTACCTACCCCATTTACAGCGTCCTCTGCAACATTTCCTACTGTTTTTCCAGCTTCACCAACAAATCCACTAACGGTATTTCCTACATTTCCTGCAATTCCTCCTACAATATTTTCATTGCCACTTGCAACATCATTTACAGTTTCTCCTGCTGCCTCAACACCATTTATCACTCCATTTACGCCACTTTCAGCAGCATTCGTAACATCATTTACCACATTTTCAGTTGCCAAGCAAAATGGCATCATAAGTATTATAAAGGCAGACATTAAATATAAAATTTTTTTAGTCATTTTTTCCTCCTTTTTTCTTTTTATATAATTATTATTGTTAAATAAATTTAAAATATTCGATAAAAATTTGGAAAAATTTAAGACTATTAACATTTTTTGTTAATAGCCTTTGGTTTGTTATTTATTTCCTAATCTGATTAAAATTGCAATTGCTAAAAGTATTAAAATAAATCCAATTGCAATAAGAACTATATTTAGTATATTTGTAAGTCCTAATTCTGATTCTGGAAGAGATTTTAGGCTGCTTACATTTGCTGATGATTCAGTAGTTGTGTTTGTTTGATCTGTTGTAGCATTTGCTGATGCTAAAGTGTTATCAGTAGCAGAATTTGATAAAACTGAATTTTCGTCATTTTCAGTAGAAGTATTAGAATCTAATGAATTGCTACTTGCACTTGTATTTGAGCTTGCAGTGTTTGCTGGTAATGCACTGTTTGTATCAGATGCAATAGTTGAATTTAAATTCATATCTATATTTACAGCAAAACATCTACTACTAATAGCAAATATTATAATTGCTAAAATTGCTAAAATTTTTATTGTTTTTTTCATTTTTTATTCCTCTTTCTCTTTGGGTTTATGCTTTATTGCTAGATCCAAATACATCTCTTATTTTATGCTTAACTGTATTTTTTATTTGATTTCTTGCTTCTCCTAAATATTTACGAGGGTCAAATACAGATGGATCTTCTGCAAATACTTTTCTAATTTCAGCTGTCATTGCTAAACGTAAATCTGTGTCTACATTTATTTTTGATACACCACTTAAGCTTGCTTCATGAAGTATTTCGTCTGGTACACCTTTTGCTCCTGGTATATTTCCTCCATATTTGTTACACATATCAACAAGTTCTGGAATTACTGTTGATGCTCCATGTAATACTATTGGTGTATTAGGAATTAGTTCCTTTACTTTTGCTAAAATATCAAATCTAAGTCTTGGTTCACCTTTAAACTTGTATGCTCCATGGCTTGTTCCAATTGCTATTGCTAAAGAATCACATCCTGTTCTTTCTACAAATTCTTTTGCTTGCTCAGGGTCTGTATACATTGCATCATCTGTTGCAACATTAACATCATCTTCAACTCCTGCTAATTTTCCAAGTTCTGCTTCAACAACAACACCATGTGCATGTGCATATTCTACAACTTGCTTTGTTAATCTTACATTTTCTTCAAAATCATATTTTGAGCCATCAAACATTACTGATGTAAAGCCATTATCTACACACATTTTGCAAGTTTCAAAATCTGGGCCATGATCTAAATGTAAAACTATAGGAATATCATGTTCCTCTAATGCTGCTTCTATCATTTTTCTTAAATATGGTATTCTTGCATATTTAATTGCGCTTGATGAACATTGAAGAATTACTGGTGAATTTTCCTCTGCTGCTGCATCTACAATTCCTTGTACAATTTCCATATCGTTAATATTAAACGCACCTATTGCAAAATGCTCCTTCATTGATTTTTTAAACATTTCTGTAGTTGTTACTAATGCCATAAAAAATTCCTCCTTTAGTTATTTTTTATCAATTGTTATTCTAAACTTATTCTTATTTAATGTCAATACCAAATGCAAAATTAATGTTTTTCTTGAATTTATCACTAATAAAGTGAACGTTATTTAATTAATGTTCACTTTATTAATTTTATATATTCACTTTACACAGTCATCTTTCGTTATTCATTTTGTGCATTTCTTCGACAATATATTCGTCAATTTTTTGACTTTGTCTTACAACTGCTTCGTAGTCAGCTCCCTGTTTGATTAACGCCTCTAATTTTGCTATATTCTTAAGTTTTAATAATGTTTTGTTTTTTTTCATACATCATCAACTCCTTGGTAATATAATATCATAAAAAAAATAAAAAATCTGTCGAAACCTGTCGGCTCGACAAAATTTTTTACATATTTTTACGGTATTTTGCAATTCCTATACAAAGAGTTAATCCAATTGTTATAATTGCTATAAATACTACTGATAAATTATCTCCTGCATTTGGTATATTTTTATCTGCAGTTGTGTTATCTGCTGGTATGACTTCTTTTTGTAGTATTATTGATGGTGAAACACTTGATGTATTAGTTTTCTTTTCTCCTTGTGGATTTGTATAATCAACATCAACTTTTTCGTTTGTTGGAGTTTCTACATTTAATATATTTTTGTTGAAATTTTCTTTTAATACTAATGTATATATTAAAGTTGCTTTTTCTCCTGCTGGAAGTTTTGCTATATCCCATGTTATTTTTCTGTTTTGAACATCTACAACAGGTTGTGACATTTGTACTTGTGTGCTTGTTGCACTTACATTTGTAACAGCTACATCATAATTTTCTATTATGTTTGCAGGGAAATAATCTTCTAAATGAATATTTGTTAATTCATTTGTTATCTTTTTAGTTACATCAGAATAAACAGTTCTTGTTATTGTATTTACAACGTTTTCATCAGATACATAGTAGAACTTTCCATAGTTTGGATTTGTTTGGTCTCCAAAAATTTCTGTTGCTAAATCTAAAAATGTTTTTCCTTGTGCATCAGGGCAAAGTCTTCCATCTGGGTCAGGTTGGTATGTTGAATTTACTCCTGTCATTACAGTTATTAAATTCATTCCTTTTTCTTTTATTGTTTGTAGTGTTGCTTTTGTTTTTGTTGCAACTTCACCTGAATATTGATAAGTAGGTCCACCTACTGCAACATTTGGAACTCCGTCCGTTAACAAAATTATATATTTATTTAGGTTTTCTTCTTTACTAAAATTGTTTAATGCAACTTGAATTCCTGCATCTATGTCTGTTTGATCTCCTGCTGTTGTAATTGAATCAATACTTGTTTTTATTGACGAAATATCACTTGTTGGCTCTATTATAAGACTTGCATCTTCTAAAGTTCCAACTTTACTTGTTTCTGTATTTGTAGAAAATCTAACAAGTCCAATTTTAGTAGAAGGTTGCTCTGTTAAAATTGTTTCTGCAAGTGTTTTTGCTGCATTAAAAACTGCTTCTTTTCTTGTAATTGTTTCTGTTCCTACTGTTAATTTATTTACTTCCATACTTTTTGAATTATCTAGCACAAAAAATATTTCAGAAGGCTCTATTATTTCTTCTTCCTTTTTTGTATTTTCCACATCTATTTGTAGTGTTACAGTTTTTGTGCTGTTTTCTACCGAATTCAATTTTTTAATTACTTTTCCTGAATTGTCCAAATTTATCTCGCAAACGTTGTCCTTTACCTTTGATAAAGTTACATCTTCATTTGCAGCATATGCGCAGTTTGCAAGTACTGCAATTATTGCTACTATTATTAAAAGTACTGATATTTTCTTTTTCATAATTCTCCTCCAATTTTTAATTTGCTTATATTTTAATACTTACATTCATTTTTTTCAATATTATTTTAAACTTTTTCCATTTTTGATACAAAAAATCCTTCCATATTTTTGCTTGGTAAAATTCTAATTGCTTTATTTATTGATTTGTCTAAGGTTTCATTAAATGCTGGTAATTTTTCTCTAATTTCTAAATCTATGTCTAACATTTTTAAATTTAGTTCATTTAGTGCCCAATTTAGAACATTTTCATTTTCATCTTTGTTAAGGGTGCATGTTGAATACACTAGTATTCCCCCTGGTTTTAAAGCTTCATATGCGCTTTTAATTAACTTTTTTTGCATTTTGTTAAGCTCTTGAACTGTTTTTTTAGACCAAGTTTTATAGCTTTGTACATTTTGCATAGAAAACCTTCCTTCTCCACTGCATGGAGCGTCTAAAAGAACTTTGTCAAATTTTTCGGGATAACTTTTGCCTATTTTTTCTCCTCTTCCGCAATTTACTTCTACTATTTTTGCTCCTTGAAGTTCTACATTATATTTTAGTCTTTCGCACCTTAATTTATCCAATTCATTTGCAAAAATAAAGCCATTATTATTCATAAAAGCTGCAATCTCGGTAGTTTTTCCTCCTGGCGCAGCAGTCAAATCAAGCACATTTTCTCCCTGTTTTGGCTTTAAAACTAATGGCGGAACCATACTTGGCAAACTTTGTAAATATATTTTTCCTTCTTTATATATTTCTAGTTTTTGCAAATCTTTTTCTGTTTTATTTTTTATAATTAAAGCATCATTGTACCACAATACTCTTTCAAATTTCACATTATTTTCTTTAAAATATTGCATTACATCTCTTACATTTGTTTTTAATGTGTTCACCCTTAGCGTTGTTAGTCTTTTTTCCGAAAAACCTTTTAAAATATTATCTACAACGCCTGGCGTAAACATTTCATAAATATTTTCAATGAAATCGCTTGGCAGCCTATTTTTTGTTTCTGTTATTGAGGGCATGTTAATTTCTCCTTTTCTTTTTCCATTTTATCATTTTATTTTTAATGTTTCAACCTTGATTTTAAAGTTAAAAATAGACCTGATATAATTATATCAAGTCCACTTGTCAGAGATTTTGTTAAGTTACTTTTTGGAATTTTTAGTTTTAACTCTTTCTTTATTACTTTTTTTATGAAGTTTTTTGTTACAAAATATTGCCATTGCAATTTTCCCTTTATGGGATCGAATTTTTACTTCTCCAACTTTTCTTGCAATATCTGCTGCCTTAGCTGTAAGCCTTATAAAATCTTCTTCTGTGACAAAAGAAAAAGTTTGTTTTGTTGCTTTTAGTTTGGCAACCATCTCATAGGTTATTTCTGTATCTATGATTGTTGGTTCTTCAATTTTCAGCTGCCGATAGAATTCATTTAAAATTTCTTTAAAATTCTTCCCCATTCTTAACTTCTTATTGTTTTTAGGTTTCTTCCATGGTTCATAAATCACCAGCTGAAACTCGATTTTATTTTTCTTATCATTTGTATTCATGTTTTCTCTCCTGTTAGTTAAATTTTAGTGTATATCCCTGACATTTCAAATAGCTTAACATATATATTATAGCATAATTGATGCCTATTTTCAACTAGTTTTAGAGTTTATAGTTCAATTCGTTTTTGTCTAAATTTTTCTAACATTATTTTAAATTTTTTATTTTTTTCCAATTTTAATTCTGGATCTTCCTCTTCTATTAGCATTGCTACTGCCTGAGCTCTTTTTAAGATTGGTATATCTTCAAAAATATTTGCCACTTTAAATTCTGGAAGTCCATGTTGTTTTGTTCCAAAAAATTCGCCTGAGCCTCTTAATTCTAGGTCTTTTTCTGCAATTTTAAATCCATCATCTGTGCCAACCATTGTTTCCATTCTTTGTTTTACAATGTTAGAATTGCTGTCATATTTTAATATACAATATGATTGAAATTCACCTCTTCCAACTCTTCCTCTAAGCTGATGAAGTTGTGCTAACCCAAATCTTTCTGCATTTTCAATTACCATTATATTTGCATTTGGCACATCAACGCCTACTTCTATTACAGTTGTTGAAATTAAAATATTTATTTTGTTTTCCTTGAATTCTTGCATTACTCTTTCTTTTTCTTTTGGCTTCATTTTTCCATGTAGAATTTCAACTTTGTAATCTTTAAAAACTTCTTCTTTATATGTTTTTGCAAGTTCTTCTACAGATTTTATATCTTCCATTTCTTCATTTTCATCAACAAATGGACATACAATGTATGCTTGCCTTCCTTCATCTACATTTTTCTTTATAAAATTATTTACCCTGTCTGTCATGTTTTTTCTAACAGCTAGAGTTTCAATTTTTTTTCTATTAGGAGGAAGTTCATCTATTATGGAAATATCTAGATCTCCATATACAATTATTGCAAGAGTTCTTGGAATTGGTGTTGCTGTCATAACCAACACATCTGGGTTTTGACCTTTTGCTGCAATTTTGCTTCTTTGCTTTACTCCAAACCTGTGCTGCTCGTCAGTTATTACTAAACCTAATTTTTTAAATTCAACATTTTCTTCTAATAATGAATGAGTTCCTATAATAATGTCGATTTCGCCATTTTTCAATTTTTCTAGCACTTTTTCTTTTTGTTTTTTGGTTAGGCTACTTATTAGTAGTTCACTCTTTATTCCAAACTTTTCTAATATTTTGTTAAAATTTATTAAATGCTGACTTGCAAGAATTGTAGTTGGTGCCATAACTGCAACCTGGTAGCCAGACTTTACCGCTTTATATGCAGATATCATTGCAATTACAGTTTTTCCAGAGCCAACATCACCTTGCAGAAGTCTGTTCATTGACTTTTCTTTTTCCATATCTGAATCTATTTCTTCTAAAACTCTTAGCTGTGCTTTAGTTAAGTTAAAAGGCAAACTATTAATTACGTCAGACATGTGCACATTTTTATCATATGCAATGCCTTTTTTTTCAGTAATATATTGATTTTTTAAGCTCATAAGTTCTAGCTCAAAAGTTAAAAGTTCATCAAACGCAAGTCTATTTCTTGCTCTTTCTACATCTAGCATATCTTTTGGAAAATGGATTTTTTGTATTGCTTCATTTTCCTCCATTAAGTTATATTTTTTTATTAAATCTTCTGGTAAGTTTTCTTCAATTGGCTCTTTAAATTCTTTAAAACAGTTTTCTATTATTTGTCTAATATAGTTAGTTGAAAGTTTTTTTGTAGAAGCATACACGGGAAATATTTTTCCTGTATTTTTGTTTTCTCCAATTTCATCTACTAATGGTGTATCCATTTCAATTCTGCCGTTTTTAACAGTAATTTTCCCAAAAAATTTATATTCCGCATTAGTATGAACTTTTTTTCTGATATATTCTTGGTTAAACCATGTAACTTGCATTCTTCCAGTTTCGTCTTGGACCATTGCTTTAATTATTGTCATATTTTTTCTAATTCTTGCAATGCTCACATTAGATACTACAACCGCTTTTACAAGCGCAGTTTCACCATCTACAAGCTCAGCTATACTTTTTTCTTTGCTCCTATCTTGGTAGGCTCTTGGATAATAATTTATTAAATCTTCAATTGTAGAAATTCCTAGCAAGTTTAAATATTCTGTTCTGCTTGGCCCAACACCTTTTACATATTGTACACTATCACTTAATTTCAATTTTTTATTCCTCTTCGTTTTTTGTTTACTATATCACAAACAATTGTTTTTGTCTAGTATTTTCTTTTTTTATAAAAATACTTGAAACGTTATAACATTTGTGATAAATTTTGAATATATTTTACTAGAAAGGAGAATTTTAATATATTTTTTTATATTAAAAAATAATAAAATGAAAAATTATAAACTTGCAATAGCAGGTGCAACTGGAGTTGTTGGAAGAATGATGTTAAAAGTTTTAGAAGAAGAAAATCTTCCAATAAGTGAATACAAACTTTTTGCTTCAAAAAAATCTGCTGGCCAAAAAATAAAATTTATGGGAAAGGAATATGTTGTTCACGAACTTACCGAAAATTCATTTGATGAAGGATTTGATTTTGCACTATTTTCTTGCGGTGGTTCTACCTCTCAAAAATTCTCGCCAATAGCTGCTTCAAAGGGTTGTATTGTTATCGATAATAGTAGCGCATTTAGAATGGATCCTAGTGTTCCATTAGTTGTGCCTGAAGTAAATCCAGAAGCAATTTTAAAAAATCACGGAATTATTGCAAACCCTAATTGTTCTACAATTCAAGCGGTTGTTCCTTTAAAAATTTTAGATGATAAATATAAAATTAAAAGAATTGTTTATTCAACATATCAAGCAGTTTCTGGTGCCGGAAAAAATGGAATTTTAGACCTTGAAAATGGCATAAAAAATTACTCTCCAGAAACCTCACATTTTGAAGAACAAACACAAAATTCATATGAACTTAAAAAATTTGAATATCCTATTTTTAATAATTGCTTGCCACACATAGATGTATTTTTAGATAATGGATACACTAAAGAAGAAGAAAAAATGGTTAATGAGACAAGAAAGATTTTAGGAAGACCTGATTTAAAAATTACAGCAACCTGTGTACGAGTTCCAGTTTTTAATTCACATAGCGAAAGCATTAACATTGAGTTCGAAAAAGATTTTGAGCTTGAAGAAGTATTTGAACTTTTGAAAGATGCTGAAGGAATTATTTTAATGGATGACGTAAAAAATAATATTTTCCCACTTGCTCAAATTTCAACTGGACATAACGAAGTTTATGTTGGAAGAATTAGGCGTGACGAAAGCGTGCATTCTGGCCTAAATTTATGGGTAGTTGCAGACAATATTAGAAAAGGCGCTGCAACAAACAGCATACAAATATTGAAGCATCTTTTATAGATGCTTCATTCTTTGCAGGTTATATGTATGTTTTCTGCATTTTCTTCTAATTCACGCATTATAATATTTTGAATTTGTGCTATTTGTTCAGTAGTTAAATTTGTAGCTTTTACTACAATATTAACACTATTGCCATTTACAAAAATTACAACATCTGAAAAGCCTTTATTCTTTATCAAATTTTCTGAAATCATAATTGCATTTTTTGTTTCGTTTATTTTATTTACTTCATTTTGTGATATTTCCTTTTGCGTGCTAGAAATTTGTTCGCTCTCTAGTAATTTTTGATAGCTCTCTAACATTTGTGAATACATTTTTTCTCTTTCTAGTTTTGATTCTGTAAAATATGAATTTTCGGCTTTGGTACTTGTATCTACTATATTTTCCTCATTTGCTGTATTTTCCTCTTGTTCTATGTTTTCTACGGCTTCGCTGCTTACAAGCTTTGCATCCCCTAAATCGGCAAGTTGAGTACTGTCTCCTCCTTCTTTTTGATTTGCATCAGCAGTATAATTCATATATCCTGCTGCTATAAACATTAGTGCTACAACTGAAAGAATAACTTGATTTTTCTTTAAAATCTTTTTCATTTTTATTGTCCCCCTTTGTTAATTTCAAAAACTTGTATCTTATGGGTTGCAAGTCCTGTAACCGCTTCTACCGCCTGAATTACATTAGCTTTCACATCTGCATTTTTTGCTCCTTCTGCTGCAATTATTGCACCTTCTATTTTTGCATTTACAACACTTTGTGTTATAGGATTTTTCCCGCCTTCAACATTTTCTCCATATATTACATCCTTTTTACTTGAATTTTCATTTGTCACTCGCTTGCCTCCGTTAGAATCTGTTTCTTCAGTTGTTGTTTGAGTTGAATCTTCATCATAAAGAGGTATTAGCTTGCTTGTTTCAGAATATGTAATAAGTACTTTTACTTCTCCTACACCATCTATTTTAGAAAGAATATTTTCTAATCTTTTCTCCAAGTCATTATTTGTATTTCCTTCTTTTTCGCTTGATACAGCAAGCTTTTTGGTTTCTGTAGTATTTTTTTCTTCTTTTTTATCTCCATTCCATATGTAATTTATAGCCACAACTGTAATAATTATTATAATTATTAATATTACTAAATTTTCCACCCTTTTTTTGTCGTTTTCCTCTTTATTAAAAATTTTCTTAAGCTTTTCTAACATATTTTCTCCTTTGCTTTACAAAATTTCTATGTTTTTTTCTTGCACTCCATAACTTTCACTAATGTATTTTTTTATTTTGTTTTCTTCTTCCTGATCTAGTTTTTTATCTTCATTTTTAGAAATATTTATTTCGTTTATTACAACTTGCTCACTTTTCTTTTTAGATATACTTACTTGCATTTTCTTTATTTCGTAATTTTCTTCATCTTTTATTTCTATTACTGAATTGTCCAAATTATAACCTTTTTCATCCAACCTTTTTTTCAAATCTTCTTTTAAATTTGAAATGTATATATCTTTTATAG
>CAKPOC010000033.1 GCA_934169535.1 uncultured Clostridia bacterium
GTCAACACTTTTTTAAAATATTTTTTAAATATTTTATTTTGACTTTTTAGGGCAAAATAATAAACTAGTAAAACCTTTTTTTTCAAATTTTATTTACTAATTCATCCGTTACTTTTTATCAAAATTTGCTCTTTTGCTCGGTACATTCTTATGATACCATCTATTTTTATAATTGTCAACACTTTTCTTTAAAAAATTTGTCGTTTTTTGTATTAATATTTTATCTTTATTTTTGAGCAATATTTTTGTCTTTAAAATTTAAAAATATAAGGGCTAAATAACATTATTTTGTTATTTTTGCCCCCGCATTTTAATTCATATTTCTTTGTTTTACTGTTTCATACATTACAATTCCTGCAGACACTGAAGCATTTAAAGATGTAACTTTTCCTTTCATTGGAATTTTTACAAGAAAATCACAGTTTTCTTTAACTAATCTGCTCATTCCAAATCCTTCACTTCCTATTACAATTGCAACATTTCCAGTCATTTCTTCGTCATAATACATTTTTGTTGCAGATATATCTGTTCCATATACCCAAACGTCATTGTCTTTTAAGTATTTTATTGTTTCTACTAAATTATTTACTCTAGCAATTTTCATAAAGTTTACTGCTCCACTTGAAGTTTTGTTAACAGTGCTGTTTACACTTGCGGCTCTTCTCTTAGGAATTATAATTCCATGAACGCCAGCAGTTTCAGCAGTTCTTATTATTGAGCCTAAATTATGAGGATCTTCAATTCCATCTAATATTAATATGAAAACTTTTTCATTTTTTGATTTTGCCTCATTTAATATGTCATCAACTGAGCAATAATTAAATGGCGGAACAATCGCAATAACTCCCTGTGGATTCTCAGTTTGAGCCATTTGGTTTATCTTCTCTTTTTCAACTTCAACAACTACTATTTTTTGTTCTTTAGCTTTTGCTAAAATTTTCATTATTGAGCCGTGTCTTTCGCCCTTTGCAACAAAAATTTTATTTACATCTTTTCCCGTTTCTAATAATTCTAATACAGAATTTCTTCCTTCAATTTGATCATTATATTCTTCCATAAAAGTTCCTTTCTAATAATACATTTTAACTGCTAATAACAGAAGTTTCTCATTTTTACTCTTCATCTAATTTAAGCACTGACAAAAACGCCTCTTGAGGAATCTCCACATTTCCTATTTCACGCATTTTCTTCTTTCCACGCTTTTGTTTTTCTAGCAATTTTTTCTTTCTTGTAACATCTCCACCATAACATTTTGCTAAAACGTCTTTCCTCATTGCAGAAATTGTTTCTCTTGCAATTATTTTTCCTCCAATTGCTGCCTGAAGTGGAATTGTAAACAATTGTCTTGGAATTACTGTTTTTAATTTTTCTATCATTTTTCTTCCACGTTCATAGCTGCTATCTTTATGTACGATAAATGAAAGCGCATCTACATTTTCGCCATTAACTAAAATATCTAATTTTACTAAAGATGATGGTTTATATTCTTTTAATTCATAATCAAATGAAGCATAGCCTTTTGTTCTTGATTTTAGTTTATCAAAAAAGTCATAAATTATTTCATTAAGCGGAAGTTCGTATACAAGAGTAACTCTTGTTTCATCTAAATATTTCATGTCTTCATAAATTCCACGTCTATTTTGGCAAATTTCCATTATATTTCCTACAAATTCTTTAGGCGTTATAATTTCCGCTTCTACAAAAGGTTCTTCTATTCTCAAAATTTCATCAGTAGATGGCAAATCAGCCGGATTATATATTTCTAGCATTGTACCATCTTTTTTATATACTTTATAAATAACAGAAGGCGAAGTTGTGATTAAACCTAAATTGTATTCTCTATCTAATCTTTCTTCTATAATTTCCAAATGTAATAAGCCCAAAAATCCACATCTAAATCCAAAGCCTAATGCTACTGAATTTTCTGGTTCAAATTCTAAAGCTGCGTCATTTAACTTTAACTTTTCTAATGCTACTTTTAAATTTTCGTACTCGCTTCCATCTATTGGGTAAAGTCCGCAGTATACCATTGGATTTACTTTTTTATATCCTGGAAGTGCCTCTTTTGCTGGATTTTCTGCATTTGTAATTGTATCTCCCACTCTAATTTCTTGCAAACTTTTAATACTTGCTGCAATGTATCCAACTTCTCCTGCTACAAGTTCTGAAGATGGGCTATACTCGCCTGGTTCAAAATATCCAACTTCGGTTACAGTAAATGACTTGCCTGTAGCCATTAGTTTAATTTTATCTCCTACTTTTACTTTTCCATTTTTAATTCTAACATATGCAATAGCGCCCTGGTAGTCATTATAAATAGAATCAAAAATTAAAGCTTGAAGTGGCGCTTTTTCATCACCTGTTGGAGCAGGGAGGTCTGTTACTATTCTTTCTAACACTTCATCAACATTAAGTCCTGTTTTTGCTGAAATGCAAGGTGCATCCATTGCTGGAATTCCTATAATATCCTCAATTTCATGTTTTACCTCGTCAGGTCTTGCATTTGGCAAATCTATTTTATTTATAACTGGCAATATTTCCAAATTATTATCTAATGCTAAATACACATTTGCCAAAGTTTGTGCTTCAACGCCTTGGCTAGAATCCACCACAAGTACTGCTCCATCACATGCAGCAAGGCTTCTTGAAACCTCATAATTAAAATCCACATGTCCTGGGGTATCAATTAAATTAAGTTCATATACATTTCCGTCCTTTGCTTTATACTTCATTTTTACAGCTTGTGACTTTATTGTAATTCCACGTTCTTTTTCAATATCCATATTGTCTAATACTCGTGCTTGCATCTCTCTTTTAGATAGAACTCCTGTCATTTCAATTAGTCTATCTGCTAAAGTAGATTTTCCATGATCAATATGTGCAATTATACTAAAATTTCTAATAAATTTTTTCTTGTCCTCCAAATAGAGCTACCTCATTTCTTCTTTAATTTTTACGAGCGCATTTAGCGCATCTATTGGTGTAAGTTCATCTATATTTATTTTGTCTAATTCATGGGCAATTTCTGCAAGTTTAAAATTGTACATATCTAGCTGGCCTGAAACTTGCTTTTTAGATTCTTTTTCAATTGCTTTATTAGAAAGGACATTACGTCTTTCTATACTTTTTAATATTGTGTTTGCTCTTTGTGTTACTTGTTTTGGAACACCAGCAATCTTGGCAACGTGAACGCCATAGCTTTCATCTGTTCCGCCTTCAACAATTTTTCTTAAGAAAATTATGTCTTCACCTTTTTCTTTTACTGCAATAGAATAATTCTTTACTCCTTCTAAAGTATCTTCTAATCCAATTAATTCATGATAATGTGTTGCAAAAAGTGTTTTTGCTCCGCATTTTTCTTTATCTGCAATATATTCAGCAACAGCCCAAGCAATAGAAAGTCCGTCATAAGTAGATGTTCCTCTTCCTATTTCGTCTAAAATTACTAAGCTATTTGAAGTTGCTTCCTTTAAAATATTTGCAACTTCCATCATCTCTACCATAAAAGTACTTTGCCCCATGCTTAAATCATCTGACGCTCCAACTCTTGTAAATATTTTATCAACTACGCCAATTCTTGCAGAATCTGCTGGGACAAAACATCCAATTTGGGCCATTAGTGTAATTAATGCAACTTGCCTCATATATGTTGACTTTCCTGCCATATTGGGACCTGTAATTATAGATAATCTGTCCGCTTCTTTATCTAAATATGTATCATTTGAAACAAAGCTTCCTGCTGGAAGCATTTTTTCTATTACTGGATGACGGCCTGCTTTTATATCAATTACTCCAGAATTATCAACTTGGGGTTTGCAATAATTTAAGTCTTCAGCCACTTGTGCAAATGAACAAAGTACATCTATTTTTGAAACAACTAATGCTGAATTTTGAAGTCTTAATATTTGTTTCTTTATAGTATCTCTTACTGTGCAAAAAGCATTATATTCAAGGCTTACAACTTTTTCTTCTGCACCTAAAACTTTGCTTTCAAGTTCTTTTAATTCCTCTGTTATAAATCTTTCTCCACCTGTTAAGGTTTGTTTTCTAATATATCTATCAGGAACAAGACCTAGTCCAGATTTTGTAACTTCTATATAGTAGCCAAAAACCTTATTATATCCTACTTTTAAGTTTTTAATTCCTGTTTCTTCTTTTTCCCTTGCTTCTAGCTCAATAAGCCATTTTTTGCCATCTATCATTGCTGTTTTTAGCTCATCTATTTCTGGTAAAAATCCAAGTTTTATAATTCCACCTTCTGTAATTGCAATAGGTGGGTCTTCAACTATCGCTTTATCTATTAATGTAAATATATCATCTAATGTGTCTAAATCATTATATAATTTTTTTAAAAGACTGGATGTACATCCTTCCATCATTTGTTTTATTTGTGGAAGCTTTGAGCACGAATTTTTAAGTGAATTTAGCTCTCTTGCGTTTACATTTCCATATGAAATTTTTCCTGCCAAGCGCTCTATATCATAAACACCTTTTAAAAGGTTCTCCATTTCGCCTCTTAAAATCACATTATTTTTAAATTCTTCAACAGCGTCTAATCTTTCTTTTATCTCTTTTACATCAATTAATGGGTCTGAAATCCATCTTCTTAAAAGTCTTCCCCCCATTGATGTTGAAGTTTTATCCAAAACCCAAAGAAGCGTTCCTTTTTTAGATTTATCTCTCATTTTTTCTATAAGTTCTAAGTTTCTTCTTGCATTTATGTCAAGAGCCATATATTTAGTTATTGTGTAAATAATAATTTTATTTATATGTTGCAATTTTGTTTTTTGAGTATCTTCTATATATGAAGTAAGCCCATTTATTGCACATACTGAAAAAAGCTTTGATTTTAAATCCTTTACAATTTCACCTGAATTATTTAATACTGCATATTCTGCATAAATTTTTTCTGAATCTTCTGAAAATTTTTCTTCTGGCTGTGTTGAAATATATGTTTCAAACCTTTCGTTTATTTTTGCCTTCTCTTCTTTGCAATTGTATAGCATTTCATTTATAATTATTTCCGATGGATTGTATCTTGAAATTTCGTCTAAAAGTCTTTCAAAATTATTTTCCTCTTTTATTTCTGCAGAATAAAAATCACCTGTTGATATATCACAAACAGCAATTCCAAAAAACATTCCTTTTTTAAATATGCTCATTATATAATTATTTCTTTTTTCTTCTAGCAGGCTTCCCTCTGTAACGGTTCCTGGAGTTACTACTTTTATAACATCTCTTTTTACAATTCCTTTTGCAGTTTTGGGGTCTTCTAATTGCTCACAAATTGCTACTTTATGCCCATTTGATACAAGCTTTGCAATATAGCTTTCTGCTGCATGATATGGAATTCCGCACATTGGTGCTCTTTCTTCTTGTCCACAATCTTTTCCTGTAAGAGTTAGTTCTAGCTCTCTTGAAACATTTATTGCATCATCAAAAAACATTTCATAAAAGTCCCCTAATCTATAAAATAATATACAATCTTTATATTTTTCTTTTGTTGCAAGGTAATGTTGCATCATTGGTGAATATTCTGCCATTTATTTTGCTTCCTTTCTTATTCCTTAACTACTTCTCCTTCAAGATACCAAATATGGTCTTTAGTAATTTTTACGTCAACTATTTTTCCAATTACTTCTTTTGAACCTTCAAAATTTACAACTTTATTTGTATCAGTTCTTCCTGTTAAAATATTTTCGTTTGTTTTACTTGTTCCTTCAACAAGAAGTTTTTGAATTGTATTTAAATATTTTTCGTTATTTTTTTCAACTTTACTATCTGCTAATTGCTTTAATCTGTTAAATCTTTCATGCTTTACTTCTTCTGGAATTTGGTCTTCCATTTTATCTGCTGGAGTTCCAACTCTTCTAGAATATATAAACATAAATACTTGTTCAAAGTTTACTTTTTCCACTACGTCTAAAGTGTCTTTAAAATCTTGTTCTGTTTCACCTGGAAATCCTACTATTATATCTGTAGAAAATACAACTCCTGGAATCTTTTCTTTCATTTTTTGTACTAAATTTAGATATTGCTCTTTAGTATATTTTCTGTTCATTTTTTTAAGAATATTACTTGAGCCTGATTGCAATGGAAGATGTATTATTTTGCTTATTTTATTAGAATTTGCAATAACTTCAATTACATCATCTGTAAAATCCTTTGGATGTGGTGAAACAAATCTAATTCTTTCTATTCCTTCTATCTTTTCTGCTGCACTCAAAAGTTTTGCAAATGAATCAATTGGTCCTACATCTTCTCCGTTTTCTCTTTCTACTCTCATGTAAGAATTTACATTTTGGCCTAAAAGAGTAATTTCTTTATAGCCTTCTTTTGCTAAGCATTTTATTTCTGCTAAAATTTCTTCAGCTTTTCTACTCCTTTCTCTTCCTCTTACATATGGAACTATACAATATGTACAAAAATTGTTACAGCCATTCATTATTAAAACAGAAGCCTTATATTTGTCACTTCTTTTAACTGGAATTCCCTCTATTACATCTCCATCAATGTCCATAATATCTTCTATACGCTTATTTTTTGTAACAGCTTCATATAAGTCTTTTGCAAATTTATGCAGTGTATGCGTACCAAATACAATGTCCACATATGGATAGCTTTTATTTATTTTGTCTACTATATGCTTTTCCTGCATCATACAACCACCGATTGCTATTATTGCATTATTTTTTTCTTTATATTTTTTGGCTTCTCCCAATTTTCCAAATAGTCTATCTTCTGCATTTTCTCTAACACAACAAGTATTAAATACTATTAAATTTGCATCTTCCATTTTGCAAGTTTTAGTATATCCCATATTTTCTGCCATGCCAGCAATTCTTTCAGAATCGTTTTCATTTAGTTGGCATCCCATTGTGAAAATTATGTATTTTAAATTTTTCCCTAAATTTATTTTTCCTAATTCTTCTATGTATTTTGTTTGATTTTCAAAATTCAAATTCACGATTTTTGTTTCCTTTTCTAATATAAAAATTTGTATACATTTTATTACACTTTTTGCATTTTTGCAAGAGTAAAAAAAGCCACTAGCAAGACTAGTGACCATATATTGCAACTTATGCAATTCCATATTTTTTCTTAAATTTATCAGCTCTACCACCTGTTGTTTCTCTTTTTAAGTTTCCTGTCCAGAATGGATGACATTTTGAACAAACATCTACCTTAATATTTTGTTTTGTAGAACCTACTTTTATAACATTACCACATGCACAAGTAATAGTTGTTTCTGCGTAATTTGGATGTATTCCTTCTTTCATTATATTCACCTCTCTCTTAGTAAAATAAAACTGCTAAATAATATAATAACATAAATTTGCAATCTATGCAAGTATTTATTCTATTTTTGTTCATTATTTTTCTTTTCTTCTAAATATGTTGCAGAACTTTCAAGTTCTTCCTTTAAAGAATATCTTTTTACAATTTTAGTTGTTACATTAAAAAGACATGCTACAATTAAAATTGCAAGTAATAATTTTTTCCATATTTTAGCTAACATTTTTTTATCCTCATTTATTAAATTTTCTTAGCACTACCATTATAACTTCATTTTGTTAATTTGTCAAATCTATTGTTAAACTTCTGTTACTTTCAAGGCCTTCTTCATTTGTTACTTTTACCATTGCCTTGTAGCTGTTTTTCCCACTTATCTTTTTAAATTTATATGTTGCTGGTTTTTTTTTATTTCCGGTATTTTCCCAAGTTTGCCCATCATCTAAGCTGTATTCTATTTTTTTAATTCCACTTTCAGCATCTGTTGCAGTAACTGAAAGCACAATATATCCACCACTTACCTCTGATTTAAAGTCTACTATTAATGGTGCTGTTGAATCTTGCTTTTCTATAACTCCATCTGCTGTTTTGTAATCATTTATTTTTGTATTTTCTATATTTGCAGTGCCCTGCGAAACCTCTTGCTCTGTTCTTTCCTTGGCTCTTTTTATTTGCTCTATAAATCCATTTTCTCCAACTGCTGTGCTTATTGTTACACCTGCCAAAATTACCAAAACTGAGACTGTAACTGACAAACTAATTAATGTTATTCCTTTGTTATTTTTCATATTTACCTCTTAAAACTTATTTTTTTAATAATACCATTTCAAAAAATTTTTTTCAACATTATATGAATAATATTTGTATTTTTGTGCAAAATTATTACTATTATGAAAAGTAAAAATTATTTATGGATTATTCTTTTAATTTTAATTATTGTTGTAGCTTCAATATTTATACTAATTTTTAATAATAATGCACCATCACAAAATAGCGAAAATTTAGTAAATACTGAATCAAAGAACACAGCTGAAAATACTACTAGCGAAAATACACAAGAAAGTAAAGCTTCTACTCCTCCTGAAACAGAAAATGAAATTGCAAGTGTTACCACAAACTTAAGTTTTAGCTCTGAAGGAAGACTTACAAATATTGAAATTACAGAGTCTAAATTAAATGGTGTAGAAGTTCTGCCTGGTGAAGAATTTTCGTTTAATAAAAAAACTGGGCCTTCGCTTGCAGAAGAAGGCTATGAGGATGCACCTGTTATAATTGATGGAAAAACAGTTCAAGCCTTGGGCGGAGGTAACTGCCAAGTTAGTTCAACTTTATATAACGCAGTTCTTAGTGTTGATGGATTAGAAGTTACCGAGCGACACCCTCATGGCAAAGATGTAGGCTATGTTCCTGAAGGAAAAGACGCTACAATTTCGTATGGCTCACTCGATTTTAAATTTGTAAACAACTTAGATAAAAAAATTAGATTGTATTTTTCTAATGATGATGAAACAATGACTTCTAGAATTGTTACAGTAGAATAAAAGTCTATAAATTAATTCATATTTTATTTTTTAGTGAATAAATATGAACTAGTTTATAGATTTTTTAAATCTAAATACATAAAAAAGGAAATAGATCTATGTATAAGAAAATTTTTGCTTTTTTTATTTTGATTATTTTTTCACTTTGTTTACCCATAAATGCTGCAAGTGAAGTTTTTGTTTGGTCTAATCAAGCAAGCTCAGTCGCCTCTAAAGAAGTTTCTGCTCAACCTCTTACATCAGACAGTAACTTTACTGAAACCTCTAATCCTCTTAATTTGGAATGTGGAAGTGCCTGTTTAATTGAAGCCTCCACCGGAAAAGTTTTATATGATTATAATATGCACGAAAAATTAAGGCCTGCAAGTGTCACTAAAGTTATGAGTCTTTTGCTTATAATGGAAGCTGTAGACTCTGGCAAAATTTCGTATAATGATGTTATTCCTTGTACAGAAGACGCAGCAGCAATGGGGGGTTCACAAATTTGGCTAGATGTTAGAGAAAGCTTAACCTTAGACGAAATGCTCAAAGCAATTTGTGTGTCTTCTGCAAATGATTGTGTAGTTGCAACCGCTGACTACTTAGAAGGAAGCCAGGAAGCTTTTGTTCAAAAGATGAATGAAAAGGCCCAAGAGCTTGGTATGAACGACACTACTTTTAAAAATTGTCATGGTATTGATGAAGATGGCCATTTAACATCAAGCTATGATATTGCTGTAATGTCTAGAGAACTTTTAACAAAACACCCTAATATAACAAAATACACTACAATTTATATGGATACACTTAGAAATCGGAAAATCAGAACTTGTAAATACTAATAAGCTTGTTAGAAATTATTCTGGCTGTACTGGTTTAAAAACAGGATCTACAAGTCTTGCTCTGTATAATTTATCTGCTAGTGCAACTCGTGATAATTTAAGCTTAATAGGTGTTATTATGAAAGCCCCTACTTCGGCCAAAAGATTTGCTTGTGCAACTAAGCTTTTAAATTATGGTTTTAGCAATTTTTCTGTATATTCATTTGGAAAAAAAGGAGACGTTATATCAAATATTACTGTAAATAAAGGCTCTTCTTCATCTGTAAATGCCATTTTGGAATCTGATGCAGAAATTTTAACTAAAAAAAGTAAATTAGGAGATACATCACAATCACTTTTATTAGACTCTACCATATCAGCTCCTATAATAGAAGGGCAAAAGCTTCGGAAGCATTACTTACTATGCAGACGGAAAAGAACTTTTAACAGTTAATGTCGTTGCAGAAAATTCTGTGTCTAAGCTTAGTTTATTTACAACTATAAATACCATTTTTGCAAAATGGTTTAGCTTAGGAAGAGCTTAAAAAAAGTTCTATTTATGTTTTTTTACATAAATAGAGCATTTTTTATTTTTACTAAAATTACTTTTCTTATAACAAATTGTATATACAAATTATTTAACTTTAAAATTATTGGTTATTGCAAAATAATATGGCTTTATATATGTTAAAATATCTTTTACCCATACAATATTTCCATCTTTATCTTCATATTTAATATTAGGAAAAGTTCTTAGAATTCTTTCATTACTAAATACTGTTTCAGACAAAAAATTTATTGTGCTATTTTCCAAAACAGAATATTCCATTACCATATTTTTATTATTTTTTAATTCTATATTATAATCTCTTGAAAGTTTTGTGTAAAAAACTTTTAAGCCAAAAGCTGTATATAATAAGTCTACTATTAAAAAGAAAGTTCCTAAAATTGCAATCCATTTTGATACTTTACTTGGTATTTTATTTATTATGTAGTCTATATATGGATTGATAAATCTCATTAATACTAGTGCTAAAAGTCCCCAAAAAACACCATAAAGTATGCAAATTCTTCCATTGATATTAAGTGGCAAATTAGAATAGTCCCACCATTTAATTTGGAAAAATATTTCGCCAACCCAGCTTACAACATATTCTATAGCAGATCCTTCTATTGCACCTGCAATAAATAATGCCCAGTTAGATTTTTTAAATTTTTGCAAGCCTGGAACCATAATCATAGCTCCTAACCCATATATACAACAAAATGGTCCGATTAAGCAACTTTGTCTGCTTTCTACAACTCCTTTTGTTAAGGCTCCATATATTGTTTCTACTACAAATCCTAAAAAACTATATATTATAAAATATAATAATACTTTTTTTAATGTTATTTTTTCATCATTTTGTTTATTTGCTTCTTCACATTTTTTTAAATCTATTTTTTCCATTATTTGTTCCTTAATTATTTATTAAATATCCATTTGTTATATATATGTCATACCTTTCTCTTGCTAAAGCTTTTAAAAATGCTTGGCTATAATTATATCCATTTAAATTACTATAATTTATTTTTTTAGAATCTCCATATGTTATCTCTTTTCCACTAATTACGTCATCTATGTTGTAAGTGTCTGCAAATGTTACAATACATTCATAACAAGCAGTATATGGATTATTTCCATCAGAATGTTTATAATAATGCTGATAATTTGCTTCATTCGATCCAGTTAATTGGCCATGTGCATTCGAATCTGCACCTGTTACAGAAATGCTTTTTCTTTTAAATTCAACACTTGAATACATTCCTTTTATGCTAATTGCGCCAGAATTTAAATTGTCCATTAATTTTTTACATCCAGGTCTATGATATTCATTATTGCTATCTATAACATATAAGCTTTCTGCACCTATCATTTCTTTGTTAGTATTATTAGAAACTACACAATAGTTATTATACACTTTTCCTATAGTTGGTAAGCCTTGCATAAAAGTAACCATTGCAATATTATTTTCTATATTGTACCACTCTGTTTCAGAAAGTTCTGGCATAGAAAAGCTATACTGTGTAGATGATCTATTGCTAAAAGTTTGTATTGCTGTAATTAAGCTTGTTTCAATAGATTTTCTTATAACAGATATTCTATTTTCATTAAATGTAGAATCTGTCCTTAAAGGATTGTTATTTGTTCCTGTTTCAAATATTTTTTCTTCTCTAGTATTTGTTGCAAATTGTACTGCATTTCCATCCGCATCTTTAGCATTTGACTGTGTTATATTATTTAAATTTGAATTTACCCAATTAGTAAACACTTTTGCTCTTGCATAGTATTCGTATGCACTTGTATTATATAAATGCGTTCCATCAAAATGTTTATTTATATAATTTAACATATCGTTATTATTTACAAAGTCCTTTTTATACTCTGTGCTGTAATAAAAATATCTTGTTCTATTATCTGTAGTATTGTTTATTCCATTTTCTTTATAAATTTTTTGACCATTATATGTTAAATATTCATATTGATCTTGGGATGTTGTTCCATCATCATTTACAAATTTTAAATTTTCTGTTACTATCTCTTTATTTCCTGAATTCATTGCTTTTTCCGCAATATTTTCCAAGTCCTGCTCAGAATTAATATTACTTAAATCCATTGGAATAGAAGTTAAGTCAATTAAATATCCTGTTTTATTTACATATTCGTGATTTACTTTTCCTATAACTGATATACTATTATCTAATGTGTAGTTTACTACAAAATCATCTGCTGAAGTTACATATCTACAAGAATAATACATTAATGGTTTTAACCCATACACATATTCTCCTGTTACTGTATCTTCATATTTTGAATATATGTAATAACCATCATATAGTGTAAATAAAATTGCTGGAATATATTCTTTTAATTCATTTTCTGTATAATTTTCTGAATTAAAATTTGTAGCTAATGACTTATAAAAAGTTGAAATTGAAGCAGTTATATCTCTTATTTTTGAATTATTTATTGTTGAATAATTGTTATTTATTTCGTTTAATTCAAAAGCTTTAACAGCATCATAAGTTGAATTTATTAATGACGCATCATATGCTACTTGCCTTTTAATTGTGTTTGATTGTACTGTAATATATTCTGAAAGTACTATTGAAATTGGCACTATTATTATAACAAATATAATAGCTAAATGTTGTAATTTCATATAATTTTACCTCTTGTTCATATATTAAAAAACAGTCTAAAGAAATTTAGATTTTTCCTTTAAACTGCTAATATTTTATTTTGTTCCATTTACTGTAACAATACCAGCATATTGTGCTGCAATTTGATAAGTATTATTTCCTGCAATTTTATATAGGAAATTTCTAAGAGTTTGAGCTATTGTTGTATTTGTATTTTCTACTGTAACAGAAAATCTATCTCCCTCTTTAAGTGTTAATGTATTTTTACTTGCATTAAGCTTTTCCTTTATTTGGCTTGTGTATAATGTGTAATATACGTTTTCACCAATTTTTGTAGTTTCTGCTTGAGTTGTTTTTACTCCTGGATTTTCATCTAATATTTGAGCTTCCATCTCTACATTAAATGAATTTCCTGTGGATGTTATTGTTTGAATAAATCTGTCATAATCTTCTAAAGTTAATTTTCCTGTAG
>CAKPOC010000034.1 GCA_934169535.1 uncultured Clostridia bacterium
CTCTTTCTCCTTCTTCTTTGATTGTTTCGGCAACTTCTTCTTTTGCCTTTTCAACCATTTCTTCAATCTTTGATGGATGTATTCTTCCATCTTCCATAAGTTTTTCTAGTGCTATTCTTGCTACTTCTCTTCTTAGAGCATCAAATCCTGAAATTACAACCGCTTCTGGTGTATCATCAATTATTAAATCAACTCCTGTAAGTGTTTCTAGTGTACGTATATTTCTACCTTCTCTACCAATTATTCTTCCTTTCATTTCATCACTTGGAAGGTTTACTATTGATACTGTAGTTTCTGCTGTGTGATCAGCTGCGCACTTTTGAATAGCATAACTTATTACTTTTTTAGCGTTTTTAGAAGCTTCCTCTTTAATTTTGGTTTCATTTTGTTTTATTAAATTAGCCTTTTCTAAAGTTAGCTGCTTGTCTAATTCGTTTAATAATAAGCTTTTTGCTTCCTCCTTAGATAATCCTGAAATTTTTTGAAGCTCTTCTAATTGTTTTTCTAAAACTTGGTTTACTTCTTGTTTTTTTGCTTCAATTTCTTTGTTTTTTCGTTCCAAATTTTGTTCCTTATTTTCCATTTGCTCCATTTTTCTTTCAAGATTTTCTTCTTTTTGTAGTAGTCTTCTTTCTTGTTGTTGTACTTCGCCTCTTCTTTCCTTAATCTCATTATCTAAATCTTTTCTCGAATTTATTATTTCTTCCTTTGCTTTAAGAATTTCTTCTTTTTTCTTTGCTTCTGCCTCTTTTTGTGCTTCCTCAATTATTCTTCTTGCTTCTGTTTCTGCACTTCCTAGTTTAGATTCGGATATTTTTTTTCTGATTTGAACACCCACTGCTGTGAATATTACTGCTGAGATAAGAAATATGGCGATATAAATAACTATTTGCATAATCTTTATACCTCTTCTTTCTATTAAATTTTCAATGTGCATAAAATATATTTAATATTATAATTTTTTTATAAGTATATATTTTTTACCCTATTATATTGTATCTTTATTCTACCTCCATGTCAAGTACTTTTGAAAAACATATTTAATTTCCAAATAAAGGAATTATCGCTGTTGATAAAATTATTATCAACAGCTTTTTTCTATTTTAAATATATGTTAGGATCTACATTTGAGCCATCTTTTTTTAGTTCAAAATGTAAATGTGTTTCGTCTGTAATTTCAAATGTTGCAGTATTTCCTACTGTTCCTATTGCATCTCCTGCTTTTACACTTTCGCCTACAGTTACAAACTCACTAGATAGCAAGCTTGAATACACGCTTTCAAAACCACCCTCATGTTCTAAAACAATTGTTAAACCATATCTTGGATCATTTTTTATTGTTTTTACAACTCCATCTGCAGAAGCCTTTACTATATCTGTTTTATTGGCTTTAAAATCAATTCCTAAATGAGTAGTCCACTCATCTAAAGTATCTGAATATACTAAATTTTCTTTTGAAAAGTCTTTTAAAATTTCTCCATCTATTGGAAATGAAAATGTTGGGGCTGGAAGGTCTTCTATTGTTTGAGCTACTTCTTCTTTAGGCTCTTCATCGTTCTTTTCTGTTTTGCTATTTTCTTCATTTTTTTCTGCTACTACATTTTTCTCTGTGTTTTCAGTTGTAGTAGTATTTACTGCAAATTTAGTAGTATTTTCTACCTCATTTACACTTTTTCCTATACTAGAACTTGCACTTTGTATATCAGTATTAGTAATATTTGAAAAATTATTTGCAATGTTGGTTGCCTCTGTTGCAATTTTAGTATTTTCCTCATAATTATTGCTAAATATTACGTATGAAATTATAAAAGCAATAATCCCTATAAGTATTATTCCACCTCCTAAAGCTAGCATAATTTTGTTTTCATCTTTTATTCTTCTATTTTTTCTACCCATATGAAAAATCCTCCTAATTTTTTGTTAATTAGAGTATTTCCATATTTTATTATTTTATACAAATTTATATATTTTCTATGCTTACTCCTGTATAAAAATGTTTTATTATATCTTCGCATAAAATGCCCTGCTTTGCTAAGCTATCTGCTCCTGTTTGACTCATTCCTACTCCGTGGCCATAGCCCGTTACAAAAAACTTTATATTATCACCATTTATTTCAAATGAAAAATTTGCAGACCTTAGCCCTAAAATAGTTCTTAGTTCAACTCCAGAAATTTCTATGTTACCAATTTTTAAAGTTTTTACTCTGTTTCCACTTGTATATTCTTTTATTTCAATGCAATTTTCTTCTTCATAATTTATAGTAAACTCTGGGTGTGTACTTTTTATTTTTGTTTCGAACTCAGACTTTGAAATTTCTATTTCTGATGAATATTGCGAGTAATTATTTTCCCCTGATGTTTCTACACTTTGTAAATATGGGAGGTCAGCTCCACCCCACACAGCAGATACATTTTCAGTTTTTCCTCCGCTATTTGCGTGAAAAAATGCCTTTATTATTTTTCCATCATATTTTATTACTTTGCCCTTAGTTGAATTTACTGCACTTTTTATTTTTTCCCAATTCTCTTCTCTTTTTGCTTCGTCCCAACGTTCAAACCTTTTTTCTTTGCTAATCCATGCTTGGCAACAATTTGAACTGTCGCAAATATCTGCTCCTTCATGTTTTCCTCCATTTTGAATTAGGTATACTGTATATGTTCTTGCAACTATTGCTTGGGTTTTTAGTGCCTCTAGCTCATAATCTACCGGCATTTCGCTGCAAACTACTCCTAACAGATATTCATCCATATCTAATTCTTCTATTTGGCCGGTTTGTGTATGTAACAATTTTACTTTGCCATAATTTTGATATGTGTATTCTTGCTTAATTTCTTCTGTACTTTCAGCAGAGCTTTCTACAAAAGAAAATTTTTGAGTAAGTACTGCTGGTAGTAAAAAAGAT
The DNA here is from genome assembly GCA_934169535.1 of uncultured Clostridia bacterium. Taxonomy (GTDB): domain Bacteria; phylum Bacillota; class Clostridia; order TANB77; family CAG-508; genus CAG-245. The sequence continues at coordinate 2,904 of CAKPOC010000034.1, forward strand.
ACACTAATAATAATTATTACCCAAACAATTAGTTTTTTCATAAAAGCCTCCTATCCTACAATTTTTTTCTTCATCTCTTGTAAAATCTTTTTCTCTATTCTAGAAACTTGAACCTGGCTTATACCTATAATTTTAGCAACTTCTGCCTGTGTTTTTCCTTCAAAATATCTAAGTTCTACAATACTTTTTTCTCTTTTTCCTAGCTCCTTTACAAGCTTTGTTATAGTTAATTTATTTGCTATAAGCTGTTCCTCATTTTTGCTATCTTGCAAAGTTTCTTCAACAGTTATTGATTTTCCGTCACTTTCTCCTCCTACATTTTCATTCATCGAAAATACAAGACCTGGAGATGTTGCATCAAGTGCTACTATAATTTCATCTTTGCTAACTTTTAGCTCTTTTGAAAGTTCTTCTACTGTAATGCTCTGGCCTTTTTTTACATTATACTCATTTTGTAGTAATTTTATTTTTACAGCTAGTTCTTTTATGCTTCTGCTTACTTTTATTGATCCATCATCTCGTATTGCTCTTTTTATTTCACCAAGTATAAATGGCACCGCATAGGTAGAAAATTGGACATTAAAATTTATGTCAAATTTTTGTATAGACTTTATTAATCCTATTGTTCCTATTTGAATTAAATCCTCTCTATCTATTCCACGACCTAAAAACCTATTTACTATGTTAAAAACTAGCCCCATATTATTTTTTACAAGTTCTTCTAGAGATTGTTTATTTCCATTTTGCGCTTTGCAAATTTCTTCATATGTATTGTTAAACATAAATTAAACCTCTTTATCTACTGAATTTGTTTCATCTTTTTTTATGTATTTTTTCATTATGACTTTTGTTCCCACATCTGGAATTGATTCAACATTTAACTCGTCCATAAAGCTTTCCATTATAGTAAATCCCATTCCTGAACGCTCTAGCTCAGCTTTAGTAGTATATAGCGGTTTTTTAGCCTCTTCCACATTAGGAATTCCTTTGCCATTATCAGTAATTTGAACTTCTAATAAATTTCCTTTTATTTTGCATTCTACTTTTACAATTCCCATTTTATTTTCATAACCATGTATTATTGAATTAGTAACTGCCTCAGAAACTGCAGTTTTAATGTCTGCAAGTTCGTCTATTGTGGGATCCAGCTGTGATGCAAAAGCTGCAACACTTATCCTTGCAAAAGATTCGTTTATTGACTTACTTATAAATTCTAGTTTCATTTCATTGTCATAAATTCCTATCATATTATTTTTACACATATTTATTTCCTTATACATTTATATTTAGGTTTTTAAAATGGCTTTACCTATAAACCTTATTTTTACGTTAAATTACAGACTCATTTTCGTCATTTATAACTGGTATTATTTTTAAAATACCACTTAATTCAAACACTTTATATACTTGCTTATTGCAATTTTTTACTTCCAATGTTCCTCCTAACATTTTTATTATTTTGTATCTTCCAATTAGCATCCCTATTCCCGCACTATCCATAAAAGAAACATTACTAAAATCAAGTATAACTTTTCTAGGCAAAAATCTAGTAATTTCATGATCTATTTTCCTCCTTAGTTTTTCTGTTTTGCTTTCATCAATTTCATCAGTAAGTTTAAGCATTAAAACTTTTTGAGATGGCATATACATACACTCCATTTTTTTAACCCTTTCTTTTGTTATTTTGTATTATTAGTATACAGCGTATTACATTATTTTCCAAGAGTAAAACTTGACATGTTTTGTCGCAATTTGATAGCTTTTCGACAAAATTCGTAAAGTACATTTATATCCTTAAGCGTCTTTATAAAACAAAAAACAAACTCAAAACTGAAATTAATCAATTTTGAGTTTATATATTAATTATTTTTTAATATTTCTTCTGCCTTTAAAAGTTGAGTATCACTGTTTAGTGCTGTTTCATAGTTGCCAGAGCTATCTTTAGTTAGCTTTACTTCATAGTCTGGAGTAAGTCCTTCACCATTTATTTTATTGTGGTTTGGAGTAAAGTATTCTTCGGTTGTAATTTTTATTCCGCTTCCATCTCCTAAAGAGTAAACTGTTTGTATTACTCCTTTTCCATAAGTTTGAGTTCCTACTAAAGTTGCACCTTTTTTATCCTTTAACGCTCCTGCTAAAATTTCTGAAGCACTTGCTGTTGACTTATTTGTAAGAACTGCAATTTTCATATCTTTAGCAATTGGCTCTTCTTCTGCTTTTGTTATTTTTTCGGTTTCATCTTTTCCTTTTGTAATAAGAAGCGTTTCTCCTTTATCTATAAACATGTTTGCAATTCTTGTAGCTTCATCTACTATTCCACCACCATTGCTTCTTACATCTATTATAATCTTAGTTGCTCCCTGATTTTTTAGCTCTTCTAATTTTTCTTTAAAACTGTCTGCTGTGCCTTTTTCAAATGAGGTTATTTGAATATATGCAACATTATTTTCTAACATTTGGCCTGCCACATGTTCTACTGTAATTTTTCTTCTTTCAACAGTAACCTCGTTTTCTTTATCATCTCTTATGTATGTAACTTGTACTGTTGTTCCTTCCTTCTGCTTTAGTTCCGTTGTTGCGTCATTTAATTTTTCGCCATTATATTCTTTTCCGTTTATTTTTGTAATAATGTCGCCTTCTTTAAGTCCTGCTTCAAGTGCTGGCGAACCTGGCATAACACCTACTATATATATTTGGTCATCAATATTTGAAATGTATACTCCAATTCCTACATACTCGCTATTTACCTCTTCTTTAAGATCATCCATTTCTTCTTTTGTCAAATATTCTGTATATTTGTCGCCAAGTCCTTCTACATATCCTTTAAGAGCTCCTTCTTTTAGTGATTCTTCATCTATATCATAAATGTATTTTGCATTTAACATGCTTTTAAACATTTGCATTTTTTGAAGCATTATGTTTTGCTCAGTAGTTTCAGCTGTTTGAAGCTTATCTTCAATTTTTTTATACATGAAAATTGAAGTTGTCATGCAGCTAATTATTGCAGTTAAAACTACTAACATTATAATTCTATATGCTCTTATTTTTTTAGTTCTTTTATCTTCCATAAAAATCCCTTTCCTTTAGTCATAATCATTTGAATATTCATCTTTAATTTGTGAAACGGTTCCTTCTATATAAGGAAGTGGTGCAACAGCTTTTCCATTTAGCCTTACTTCAAAATGTAAATGTGGACCTGTTGAATTTCCGGTTGAACCTACTGCCATTATTACATCACCTTTTTTTACCTCTTTGCCTAGCTCTGTTAAAATAGTTTGACCATGTCCGTAAAGAGTAACAATTCCATCTCCATGGTTTATCATTACACAATTTCCATAGCCGCTCATAACCCCTGCATAAATTACTACTCCATCTGCTGCTGCAAGCACTGGAGCGCCATAACCTGCATTTCCAATATCTATTCCACTATGATATTTGTAAATTCCCTGTATTGGGTGAAGTCTATATCCAAAACTTGAAGTAATGTAAGTGCCTGCAACTCCTACTGGCCATATCATTTGGCCTCCCATATTAGTTATTTGCAAGTTTCCACTCCATTCGATTGTTTCCCTAATTTTTTTATCTATTTCATCTTGTTCATTTTTGTACTGTTCTATTTGTTTTTGAAGTTCTTGCTCTTCTTGTGATAGTTTAGAAATGTAATTTTGTTGTACAACCTTATTATTTTGAACTAGAATTTGCATTTTAGTCATATTTATTTGAGCTGTTTTTAGCTCTTTTTGCTCATTTTCTTGTTTTGTTTTTTCTTGCTCTAGTTGCTCTTGCTCATTTGAAAGCTCCTCTAAAAGGTTGTTGTCAAATTCTATTAATTGTTCTAGCATATAGTAATTAGATAAAAAATCTAATATGCTATTAGATTTTAAAAGTACATCTATATATGAAGTTTCCCCTGATTCATATAATGCTACAGTTCTCTTTTTTAGAACTGATTGTTTTTTATTATATTTTTCTTGAACTTCATCAATTTGCTGTTGTCTTTTTTCTAAGTCTTGTTGCATTTGCTGTATTTGTGAATTTAGCTCATCACTTTTGCTTTGGTACTCTCTTATTGTGTCATCTAACTCCTGAACTTGTTTTAAAAAACTTGTTAGCTCGCTTTCTACATATTCTAATTTTGTATTTGTATCTGTTATTTTATCATGAAGTTCAGTACTTTGCTCCATAAGTGATTTTTCATTTTCTTGATTATTTTCTTCACAAAATGCAATAATAGAGAAACTTATAAGTGCTACTATTATTATGAGCATTGTTATTATTTTTTTGTTCATACTCAAAAATTTATTCACTGTTTATAAGTTTCTCCTTTTCTTTTAAGATTCTGTAGTTGCCCCTGCAGCAAGTGTATAGCCTCCTGGCAAGTAATCTAATGGATTTAATGGTGAGTTGCTAAAAAATCCTGATATACTAGACGCTTGTCTTATTTCAAAATGTAAATGTGCTCCTGTGCTTCCCCCTGAATTTCCAGAAGTTGCAATTACTTGACCTTGTTTTACATATTGTCCATCAGATACATGGCTTGAACTTAAGTGTCCATATAATGTTACGTAATTTCCACCATGGAATATCATTATGTAAGTTCCGTATCCTCCAGCATTGTATGCATTATACGCATATCCTGATGCTGAAGCATATACGTTTTCATATCTTGCTGCTATATCTATTCCTTTGTGAGTTCTTCCCCATCTTTTTTTAACTATTGATGTTACTGTTTTGTTATTGCATGGCCATACAAAACTTCCGTCAAATTTAAGTCCATTTGAACCAGTAGAACTAATTTGTTGCTTTGCTTTTTCGGCAGCTGCAGCAAGTTCTGCGTTTACTTTTGCCATTGCCGCATTATATGTGTCTATTTCAGACTGTGTCTTTTTTTCTTCTTCCGAAAGCTTTTCAATTTCTTCTTCTTTAGTTTGTTGTAATACTCTCAATTGTGAACTTTTTACTTCTTTTTCAGACTTTAAGCTTTCAACTTGGCTTTTTTGTTCTTCAAGTTCTGCTTTATCTTTTTCTAGTGATTGCTTTTTTGTTTCTAATTCTTCTATTAAATCTGAATCTGTTTTTACTATTTGTTGTATTGTAGAGTAATTAGTAAAGAAATCAAGCAAATTTTCTGAATTGAATATTACATCTAAAAACGATGTATCTCCAGCTTCGTATAATGCAACCATTCTTTGCTTTAGAAGCTCATTTTTGGCGTCTATTTCTTTTTCTTCTTTTTCTATTTGTACTTCTTTTTCATCTAATTGGTTAGACAGATCCTCAAGTTGCGCTGTTACTTGGTTTAATTCATTTTGTGCTGTAGCAACTTTCTCTGTAAGAGTTTCTAGCTCATCTTTTGCAGAGTCCTTACTTTCTGTTATTTCATTTAATTTATCTTTTGCACTGTTTATTTTATCATTTAGTTCATCTTTATCTTGCTGAGTTGCAGCAAATATGTTAAGACTTAATGATGCAATTAATATTAATGTAATACACATAGTCAGCATAAAATTTATTGTTTTTTTCATGTTTTATCCAATGTTCCTTTCTAAACTTTTAAATATTTTCTCATTGATATCGAACTTCCTAATGTTCCAATTCCGATTCCTAATGTTAAATATACTACTACAAGTAATGTTATCATGTCACTAAAGCTTAGTAGTGTGTAACCTACTTTTTGTAATACTACTGTATTTGCAAGAGCATTTCCACCTGCATAATATACAGCTCCAATTATTAATAAAGATAATGTCGCAGCAAGTAATCCAATTATAATTCCTTCTACTATAAATGGCCACCTTATGAAACCGTCTGTTGCTCCTACATATTTCATTATTGAAATTTCTTTTCTTCTTGCATGAACTGCAAGTTTAATTGTATTTGAAATTATAAATATTGAAATTATAACTAACATTGTAAGAATTGTTATTGATATTACTCTTACTACATTTGCAACACTTATTAATCCATTTATTGTATCATTTTTGCTAGAAATTTCAGCAACATTTTCTATTTTATTTATTTGTTCTTGTACCGCATTATTTTGGCTTAAATCTGTTAATGTTACATAATATGATGCCCTAAATGGGTTGTCCTCATCCCATCCAGCAAGTAAATTTTGCTTGTTTTTTAGCTTTTCTTTTACTTGATTTAAAGCATCTTCTTTTGAAACATATGTAACTTTATTTATTCCGTCTATTTTCTTTAGATTGTTTCCTATTTCTTCTATTTGAGCATCTGTTGCATCTTTTTCTATAAATACTTGCATTCCTTGCTCTGTTTCAATTGTTTTTACTAAGTAATTTATGTTTTCTATTACTATAAAAAATAGTCCAAATATAAGCATTGTTGCACACATTATAGCAAGCGAAGCACCTGCAGATTTTTTATTATGTGTAACATTTTTAAAACCTTCTCCTAATAAATAACCAAACATACTATATTTCACTGTCGTACCCACCTCTTTTATCACTAATAATATTTCCATTTTCTATACGAATAACTCTTTTTTTCATTCTGTCTACAATGTCCTTAGCGTGTGTTGCAACAACAAGTGTAGTACCTCTTAAATTAATTTCATTTAAAAGTTTCATTATTTCCCAAGCTGTGTCTGGGTCTAAATTACCAGTAGGCTCGTCCGCAATTAGCATTGATGGATTATTTACTAACGCTCTTGCCAAAGCAACTCTTTGTTGCTCTCCTCCTGATAGTTCATTTGGATAAACATTTGCCTTATCGCTTAGTCCAACCATTGCAAGTACCATAGGAACTTGCCTCCTAATGTGCCTTGGTGTTGCACTTACAATTCGCATTGCAAATGCTACGTTTTCATAAACGGTTTTATCTGGTAAAAGTCTAAAATCCTGAAACACAACTCCCATACTTCTTCTTAAATATGGAACTCTTTTTCTTTTTAAAAAAGTTGTGTCTTTTCCATTGATAATTATATTTCCTGAAGTAGGTTCCTCTTCTTTTAAAATTAATTTTATTAAAGTTGATTTTCCCGATCCTGAAGCGCCTACTAAGAACGCAAAATCGCCTTTTTCTATTTTAAAGTTTGCATTATGTACAGCCTCTGTTCCAGTATCATAAATTTTACAAACATTTCTAAATTCTATCATATCTTGAGTTTATTGTAAGTTTTTTTCTTACATTCTCCTTTCTTTTTTGTATGCAAAACATCTCCTATTCTTACATATCATATCAATAAACAACATTAATTGCAATAGAAAAAAGAAAAAAATTGACTAATTTTTGTAGTCAATTTTTGCCTTTTATTTTTTATTATTTTAACTCTTCTAAAGCTTTTTTGTATTCTTCTTCAGAAGGTGCTTTTCCATGCCATTCTGCCTTGCCTTCCATAAAAGAAACTCCTTTTCCTTTTATGGTTTTTGCAATTATCATGCTAGGTCCTTCTTTGTAATTTCGTGCTTCATTTAAGCCGTCAATTACACTTTGAATGTCATTTCCATTTATTTCGATTACATTAAAACCAAAAGCATCCCATTTTTCGGTTAAGCGGTCTAAATTTTTTACGTCTTCTATTGTTCCATCTATTTGTAAATCGTTATAATCTAAAATCGTACATATGTTATCTAACTTGTATTTATTAGCTGTCATAGCAGCTTCCCAAACTTGACCTTCCTCAACTTCGCCATCACCAAGTATGCAATAAATTCTTGTATCTAAATTGTCCATTTTTGCAGCAATTGCCATTCCGTTTGCAATTGAAAAGCCTTGGCCTAATGAACCTGTAGACATATCAATTTTCTTTAACCTTTCCATGTCTGGATGGCCTTGAAGTCTTGATCCTAATTTTCTAAATGTTAAAAGTTCTTCTTTTGAAATTAGACCTTTCTCAGCAAGCGCTGCATATACAGCTGCTACCGCATGGCCTTTTGATAAAATTAGTTTGTCATTTTCGCTCATTTCATTAAAGTATAAAACTGTTACAATATCTGCAACAGATAGTGCTCCTCCTGGATGTCCCGATTTTGCACTGTACACTTCCTCTATAATGTCTCTTCTAATATTTTTTGCAATCTCCTCTAATCTTGCAACATTTTCTTCTTTCATAATAAGTCCTCCTTTATAATTTTACAGCTTTTATAATTGCATCTGCATCTATCTCATATTTTTTAAGTAATTCTTCTGCTTTTCCTGATTCGCCAAAAGTATCATTAATTCCTAGTTTTTTCAATGTTCTTGGATATTTGCTGCATAGTACATCTTCTACTGCGCCTCCAAGGCCTCCAATTATGCTGTGGTCTTCTACTGTTATTAACTTTCTTGTCTCCATTGCACATTTTACAATTAAATCTTCATCAATTGGTTTTATTGTGTGAATGTCTACAACTCTTACATCTATTCCAAGCTCTTTTAATTTTTCTTGTGCTTTTATGCTTTCAGATACAGTAACTCCAGTTGCAAAAATTGTAGCATCTCTTCCTTCCCCTATTTGTATTCCTTTTCCTATTTCAAAGTTTGTTTCTTCTGTATAAATTTCAGGAGTTGCAACTCTTGAAAGTCTTAAATATACAGGCCCATTTATTTTAGAAATTTTTTCTACAGCCCATCTAGTTTGCCTATCGTCTGAAGTAGACATAACAATCATATTAGGAATACATCTCATTATATTTATGTCTTCTAGCATTTGGTGTGTTGCTCCGTCTTCTCCGACTGTAATTCCTGCATGTGTTGCACAAATTTTTACATTTGCGTGAGTGTGTGCAATGCTGTTTCGAACTTGGTCATAAGCTCTTCCTGCTGCAAATACCGCAAAAGTACTTACATATGGTATTTTTCCGAAGTTTGCAAGGCCTACAGCTGTGCCCATCATATCTTGCTCAGCAATTCCCATATCAAAAAAACGCCCAGGAAATTTTTTTGCAAAATTTATTGTTTTGGTTGCAGTTGATAAATCAGCATCCAAAACTACTACATTTTTATTTTCTTCTCCAAGCTCTGCTAAAGCTTCTCCATAACTTTGCCTTGTTGCTATTTTTTTCTTTTCTTCTATGCTCATATGTTTTTCTCACTTTCCTATTAATTTCTTTTAGTTTAGCATTAATATTTTATTTTATCAATATTTTACAAAAATTATGCAAAAATAAGCAGTACAAATTGTACTGCTTGACTTGTGTTATTTAATTGTTAGATAGTGTATCATCTCATTTATCTCAAAGCTTGCTTATCGCTACGCGAGCACGGGGCGGAACCCACAATCGCAAGTCGCATTCCCATCATAAAGACGAACGAACGCAAAGACGCCTGCGGCGGACGCATTATCCCAGCTACCTCCACGAAGGAAGAACGGACTGTAGGACGCAGGGTAAAACGAGCAGTCGTTATACCAGCTTCCACTCCATAGTGGCTCTTTGCCAGATGATGTTTCAAATACTGCTCCTCCGTAC